>CAJXOR010000131.1 GCA_913057715.1 uncultured Moraxellaceae bacterium | reverse complement strand
GAGATCATGCCTAGTCTCGTGGGCTCGGAGATGTGTATAAGAGACAGGTTTTTATGAGTGACTTGGTGCTGACACGCCGATACCCAAATGGCCTTTTTGAGGTGACTCTCAATCGGTCAACAGCACTCAACGCTCTGAATCTGGACATGGTCAAGCTAATTGATGCTGCACTTTCGACTGCTTCAGATGATGATCAAATTGTGGCGGTGGTGATCACCAGCAGCTCTGACAAGGCTTTTTGTGCAGGCGGCGATGTTCGTAAAATTTGCCAGCAGGTTCAAAGTGATAGTTCTGTCGAGCTTAAACTGGCTCATGAGTTTTTTGAGCTTGAGTATGCGCTGGATTTGAACATACGCAACTTTAAAAAACCTCTGATTACGCTAGCTCAAGGCTATGTGATGGGCGGCGGGATGGGGGTATTTTGTGCCAGCGAGTTTTCTGTTGCCTGCGGCAATGTCACCATGGCAATGCCTGAGATCCTGATTGGTTTGTTTACCGATGTCGGTGCCAGTAAATTTTTGGGCAATAGTGCACTATCTCAGTTTGCGGCACTCACTGGTTGCCACTTAAAAACTGCTGCGATTAAGGCCTTATCTTTAGCCACTCATCAAACCGAATCAAGCGCTGCGGATATACTTGGTAAGCTGAGTGAATTCAACTTGGGTAGCACCGAAGATCAAGCTCGCGCGCGAATTGACGAGCTGCTCATGGGGCTTGAGCGTGAGGTTCGACCTGACCCAGATGTCGATGAGATCAGCTCTTTGGAGTTTGGCGGCGACTTTGAGTCATGTGTTCAAACCATACTCAAGCTTACTCAGCATGAGTCAAAGTGGATATCAACTTCTGCGATGAATCTTAAGTTTGGTAGTCCTCAAAGCGCAGCGCTGAATTGGTTGATGCAGCGCTGGGCCGCCGATAAAACCTTTGATGAGGTATATGCGCTGGATTTAATCAACGTAACAGCTCAAATTCAGCGGCCCGACTTTATTGAGGGTGTTCGCGCGAGATTAATTGATAAGGATCTTTCTGCAAAATGGCAATCTGCCATGACTGATCCGATCAATCAGATATTGCCCGTGCTAAACCCCTTTGATGATCAGTGGAACGATCTATGCTTGAGTCAGGGCATACGCTTAGACCAAAGCTAATATGAAACCAACAAATACCGCGGTGTTTAGTGCCAATGACATCCGGTTTATGAATCTGGCACTGGAGCAAGCTGAGCTCTCCGCGGTAGCAGGTGAGGTTCCGGTTGGTGCTGTTCTGGTGGTTGAGGATGAGGTTATGTCGTTTGCGCATAATCAACCGATCACGCTCAGCGACCCGTCAGCCCATGCTGAGATCCTCTGTGTCCGTGACTTCTGCTTGAAAATTAAAAATTATCGACTGCCTCCTGAAGCTAAGCTTTATGTGACGCTTGAACCCTGCGCCATGTGCTTGGGCGCACTGACGCATGCTAGGCTGAGCCGCTTGATCTATGCTGCTGACGAGCCACGGGCAGGCGCCATAGTGAGTTCACAGCAATACGATGAGCTGACTCACTTTAACCACCGAATTGAGGTGTCAGGTGGACTCTTGGCTGAGCAGAGTGCTGATTTACTCAGGAGTTTTTTCAGGAGACGCAGGCTAAAGGATGGCCCCACTTAGCAGATCGACGGCTTGGAAAAATCAAATAAAAATAATGCTAAAATAATCCTTTTTTAACTAATGAGTTATTCATGGCTTCCATAAAAATAAGACAGCGCTTTAAGACCCCTTTGCAGGAAACTTTTAACGCGGTTACCGATCACCAGATGTTGTCACGTAATCTGCCATTTTTAACCATCGAGGTGGTCAAGCACCCTCAGGGCGCTCCAAATGGACTAGGTTCGGTTCGAGCGATGGGTTCGCCTTTGTTTAGACCGCTCAAAGAAAAAGTCGTGGCCATGGATGCACCGAATCGTCAGGAATACACCATAGTGGGCATAGCGAAGCATGCCGTAACACACCACTACGGGATACTGGAGTTCAAGGCAGACGGTGATGGTACGGTGGTTGATTGGCATATCGAACTGGTCGCCAAGCCAGCATTTATGAGTAAATTGCTACTGGGGGTTATTGGTCAGGGGATTCGTCAGGGCTTATCTAAAGAAGCCAAAAAATTGGGCAATGGGCGCTAACGAGTTGATGAGATCAATTATCACTGTCGATGGACCCAGCGGATCAGGCAAAGGAACGCTTTGCTTGAGACTCTCTAAAGCTGTCTCTTATACACATCTGACGCTGCCGACGAAGAGGATAGTGTAGA
>CAJXOR010000130.1 GCA_913057715.1 uncultured Moraxellaceae bacterium | reverse complement strand
GATCTACACTATCCTCTTCGTCGGCAGCGTCAGATGTGTATAAGAGACAGGCTGTGGCAGTCGGCGATCACATCGACTACGCAGTCGTGCAAGTCGCGGAAGATCGTGCACTGCTGCTTGCGCGCTCGCGGATCGATGACTGCCTAAGCGCTTATGGGCTAGACAATCAGGGCATACTGGCCGAGTTTAGCGGAGCTAAGCTTGCAGCCATGCAGCTGACCTTGCAGCACCCGCTGATTGAGTCGCGTCAGGTGCCATTGATCAACGCTGATCATGTTATCGATGAGAGCGGCACAGGTCTGGTTCATATCGCACCCGGTCACGGTGCGGACGATTATATCGCTGGGCTCAAACACGGTCTGCCTATCGACAACCCGGTCGGCGGCAACGGGGTGTACTTGGATGCCGCTCAAGTTTTTGCTGGTGAGCACATCTATAAAGCTAATCCGCAGATCATCGAGCGACTGGGGACACTGGGCAAGTTGCTGAATCATGTGCCATTTTTCCATAGCTACCCGCACTGCTGGCGCCATAAGACCCCGATCATCTTTCGGGCGACGCCGCAGTGGTTTGTGCGCATGAGTGAGCCGGTTGACGGCGGCGATAACTTAAAAGATCAGTGCCTAAGTGACATCAAAAATGTCACTTGGACCCCAGATTGGGGGCAAAATCGGATTGAGGCGATGGTGAAAAACCGCCCCGATTGGTGTATCTCGCGTCAACGCACATGGGGCGTGCCGATCCCGGTGTTTACCGATATCGATACCGGAGAGTTGCACCCCAACACTCAGCAGATCCTGGAGACGGTCGCTCAAAAGATTGAAACAGGCGGCGGAGTTCAGGCTTGGTATGACTTGAGCGACGCTGAGCTGGGCGTGGATAGCGAACGCTACGCCAAATCAAGCGATATCTTGGACGTCTGGTTTGATTCAGGAGTGACTCATACTGCCGTGTTGGAACAAAGAGACGAGCTGAGCGCACCGGCTGATCTCTACCTTGAGGGTTCCGATCAGCACCGCGGCTGGTTTCAGACCAGTCTGATCAGCTCAGAGGCGATTCATGGGCGAGCGCCCTTTAAGCAAGTGCTCACCCACGGCTTTGTGGTCGATGAAGCTGGCCACAAGATGAGTAAGTCCAAAGGCAACATCATCACCCCGCAAGAAGTGATTAACAAGAGCGGCGCGGATATCCTGCGTCTGTGGATCGCAAGCTCGGATTACCGCTACGAGATGGCGGCGGGCGATAAAGTCTTTGCAGGCGCGGCGGACGCGTACCGGCGTATCAGGAACACCCTGCGCTTTCTGCTGGCCAACCTAAACGGCTTTACGCCGGATCAAGCGGTTCCGGTTGATCAGATGGTCGCACTCGATGCGCATATCTTAAGTCTAGCCAGTCATACCCAAGCCAAGATCATAAAAGCCTATGACGACATGGACTTTCATGCCGCCATGCGCCTGATCACTGATTTTTGCTCTCAGGAGCTGGGCGGTTTTTATCTCGACATCATCAAGGATCGTCAGTACACCGGCCAAACCACAGGTGCACCGCGCCTGTCAGCACAAAGCGCGCTGCATGAGCTGATCACCGCGATGGTGCGCTGGATCGCGCCCGTGCTCAGCTTCACCGCTCAAGAGATCTGGCCGCTCATCGCCGATCAAACCGAAGAGTTTGTCTTCACCGCGACTTGGCATGAATTACCCAAAGCTACCTCTTCAGAAATCACCGAAGCTGACTGGGCGCAGATCATGATCGCCAAATCCGCACTCAACAAAGCGATGGACGACAAGCGCGCCGCCAAAGTGATCACCGGAAGCTTGTCTGCTGCAGTGACTCTGTATGCTAAAAACGAGCTTTTTAACGCACTTAACAAACTTGGTGACGAGCTGCGCTTTGTGCTGATCACTTCAAGCGCCACACTTAAAAGCTATGACGGCGATCAGGGCGACGCCAGTGAATCTGAGGCGCTGCGCTTAAGTATCGAGCCTGCCACGGGAACCAAGTGTGCACGCTGCTGGCACGTGCTGCCTGACGTCGGTACCCATGCTGCTCACCCTGAGCTTTGCGGGCGCTGTATCATCAACATCGAAGGATCTGGCGAGGAGCGTCACTATGCGTAAGCAGTCAACCCAAGGCATTTTTTCGCCTGAAAACTATCGTTTCGCTAACCTGACTTGGTTACTGCTCAGCATCTTGGTGATCGCGGTCGACCAGTACACCAAGTGGCTCGCGGTGACCAACTTGAATTACGCGCAGCCGGTGCCAGTGTTGCCATTTTTAAATTGGACACTACCTGTCTCTTATACACATCTCCGAGCCCACGAGACTAGGCATGATCTCG
>CAJXOR010000129.1 GCA_913057715.1 uncultured Moraxellaceae bacterium | reverse complement strand
ACGAGATCATGCCTAGTCTCGTGGGCTCGGAGATGTGTATAAGAGACAGGTTTCTACATGACCGTACTCGACACCAAACTCATCGTTTAAGATCTTGAGCACCGGGGTGATCGCGTTGGTGGTGCAACTTGCCGCTGAGATGATCTGATCGCTGTCAGTGATCATGTCATCGTTGATTCCGTAGACGATGTTTTTCAGATCGCCTTTACCCGGAGCGGTCAGGATCACGCGCTTAACACCTTTAGCTTCCAAGTGCTGAGACAGACCCGCTTGATCACGCCAAACACCAGTGTTGTCGATCAGTAGCGCGTTGTTGATCCCGTACTGGGTGTAGTCAACTTCTGAGGGCTTGCCCGCGTAGATGACTTTGATCATGTTGCCATTTGCGATGATCGCTTCGTTCTCATGATCTACTTCAAGCGTGCCTTCAAACCCGCCGTGGATCGAATCACGGCGCAGCAGTGATGCGCGCTTGAGCAGATCGCCCTCGCCGCCGCGGCGCACCACGATCGCACGCAGACGCAAGCCCTTGCCAGCACCGGCCTGCTCGATCAAGAGGCGCGCCAAGATCCGCCCGATACGACCAAAGCCGTAGAGCACCACGTCGGTTGCGTTGAAGCTTGACTCGCTCCACTTGGCCTTGCTCAGCTCTTCGTCCAAAACCTCATCGACCGAACGGCCAGAGTTTTTGATCTCAGTGGCGATCTTGCCGATATCCAGACGGCAAGCGCCGATTTCACGCTGACTGATTGCCTCAAGGATCGGCATGGTCTGGGTGACGGACAGATCACCAGCAATCATGCGCACGCGGCGGTGAGCCTTTAGGATCTGGATAACGGAGCGATTGATCAGAGCACGACCATAGACCGAGACGATGACATTTTTCTCACGGTAGAGGTTACCGATCGCGCTGATCATCTGTTCAGCGATCTGCTCGCGGTTTTTCCAGCGGCTGAAGTGGTCCTGCTGAAGAGTAGCGAGGTTTTGGCCTGAGTCTGAGTTGCTCACGAAAGCTCCTTAATTGGCTTAGCCTGTGCGGCTGAGTTGGTTTTGGCTACGGTCAAAAAGTACTGGGACGGATCAGCTAAGTTGATCTATCGATCAAACCTGATACTTATCCTTCCAAATTTCATAGGGCATATTATACACCGTGGCCCGCGCTTCGGGTACGCTGATATTGATACCCTCGTCCGCCGCCGCTGCCGCGAGCCACTTGGAGAGGCAGTTACGGCAAAAACCGGCCAGGTTCATGAGGTCGATGTTTTGCACGTCGGTGCGCTCTTGTAGGTGAGCCGTGAGCCTGCGAAATGCCGCCGCCTCAAGCTCAGTTTGTTGGTCTTTACTCAGCTCACTCCAGCTCATGGTGTCTGCGCTCTGCTCTGTGTGTTTATGATCGCTCATCGACGACTCCTTGGTTGTTGATTTAAAATGCCTGATACCCGCGACCCCAAAAAAGTTGGTACTTTGGAGGCGATCCAAATCGCTTGGACTGACGCCACCTAACGCATAAACCGTACAGCAGCTAAGCATCGCCAACTCTGTTGCCCGCTGCCAGCCTAAACCCGTAACCTCCGGGTGACTGGGTGTGGGTTTGATGGGAGATAGCGTCACCGCGTGAACGCCAAGCTGGTTTGCGCAAGCGATCTGATCTTCGCTATGGACTGAGGCAAACCAAAGCAGGTTGGCGTCACTTGGGTCAGGTAGCTTACTCAAACCCATCAGATCATAGCTACTTAGCTGTGCGGCGAAACACACCGAGGCAAGCTTTTGCCAAGCACGGTATTCGCACACCAGTTTTAAATCAGGGCGAGCCTCGGCCAGTTTGTTAAAAATCTGGATATAGTCGCTAAGGTTAAGGTTTTTTAAACGTACATAAACCAGTGCGCCGACTGGCAGGGTTAGGCGGTCTTGCATCCACTGATCAATTGTATCGGTTGTCAGGATATTTGGATTTGAGCCTTGCTCTTTAGCAGTCGCATCAATTTTTTTAAGCTCAAGATCAGGGGTGATGTGAAAAGTATTGGGGAGCTGGGCGACTTTTTTAATCGCCAAGTTGGCCTCGGGCATGGGCAATTGATCCAGCGCACCCAAGTCCACCCAGTGCAGTGATTCGGTGCCAAGTGGTCTTGGTTCATCATCTTGAAGGGTGACCCAAAAAACATGCAACTGAACTAGTCTGTCTGGATAAGCAAAACCCAAAGTGCAGGCATTTTTAAGTGTCAGGGCTCCGACACCCAGCTCCTCAAGACACTCTCGCTTGATCGCTTGACGAGGTGTTTCCCCTGCCTCTACCTGTCTCTTATACACATCTCCGAGCCCACGAGACTAGGCATGATCTCGTA
>CAJXOR010000128.1 GCA_913057715.1 uncultured Moraxellaceae bacterium | reverse complement strand
TCGGCAGCGTCAGATGTGTATAAGAGACAGGGTAGGCACCTTGGGGTTAACCGCGCGCGGGTCTCCGCCCTCGGCTGCGATCGCATCACGAAGCCCTGCCAAGTCAACAAACGCGGTCTGACCCAAGATATCGTGACACACCACGCGCGCGGGAAACCACGGAAAGTCTAGATCGTCTTTGCGCAGCACCAACTGCTCAAGCGCGGCCTGCAAATCCTCGGCCGGACACTTTCGAAGCAGGTTCTCGGCGTGAACTTTCGCGCAGTAAGCCATGCGCGCGTACTCGCCATCTTTGATCGAGTTGACCGCAGCCTCCACATCGAAGTACTGATAATCGGTGCCGGGGAGGGCTTTGATAAAGTCTTTGGCGTTCATGAGGTACCTTTGAAGTTGGTGCATTGGTGAGCGATCGTGCGTGCTACTTTCGAGTGTTCGGCTGCTTGGCGATCAGTAAAATGTCCCTGGGCCAAACACCGCGCTTAAGTTGGCTAGCGGCGGCATTTGGCTAAGTACTCTAAAAGCTAAATCAGCGCTCAGCGATCGGCGTGACTTGGCGCGGTTCTGCCCCGACGTACTCTGCGCTTGGGCGGATGATGCGGTTGTCAGCGCGCTGTTCAAACACGTGAGCGGCCCAGCCGGTTAAGCGCGAGCACACAAAGATCGGGGTGAACAGCTTAGTTGGGATGCCCATGAAGTGGTAAGCGCTGGCGTGGAAAAAATCGGCGTTACAGAACAGTTTTTTCTCGCGCCACATCACCGCTTCACAGCGAACCGAGACTGGGTAGAGCACTTCATCGCCGACGTCTTTGGCAAGTTTTTCTGCCCACTGTTTGATGATCACGTTACGCGGGTCGCTCTCGCTATAGATCGCGTGACCAAAGCCCATGATTTTCTCTTTTGCGCCCAGCATGCGCATGAGCTCAGCTTCTGCTGCATCTGGGTTTGGCAGGCGCTCGATCAGCTCCATCGCCGCTTCGTTTGCGCCGCCATGAAGCGGGCCACGCAGGGAGCCGATCGCACCGGTCACGCAGGAGTGAAGATCAGACAGGGTTGAGGCGCAGACGCGGGCGGTAAAGGTGGACGCGTTGAACTCGTGCTCAGCATAAAGGATCAAGCTTACGTTCATAACCTGCTCGTGCAGCTCGCTGGGTTTTGATCCGGTCAACAGGTGCAAAAAGTGCCCACCGATCGAGTCGTCGTCGGTCGCACACTCAACTTTTACACCATCGTGGCTGTAGCGGTACCAATAGTTGATGATGCTTGGGAACGCGGCGAGCAGACGGTTGGCGTGGTGCAGCTGATCATCAAACCCTTCTTCAGTTTCAAGGTTGCCGAGCATAGAGGCACCAGTGCGCATCACATCCATGGGGTGGGCACTCGCCGGGATCAGCTCAAGCACGCTCTTTAAAGCTTCTGGCAGCTCGCGCATGCCTTTGAGTTTGGCTTTATAGTCACTCAGCTCACTGGCTGTTGGTAGTTCACCGTAAAACAGCAGGTGAGCCACTTCCTCAAACTCACAATTGGCCGCAAGATCAGAGACGTCATAGCCGCGATAGGTAAGCCCTGAGCCGGACACCCCAACCGTTGAGAGCGAAGTTTTGCCTGCCACTTGTCCGCGTAAACCTGCGCCGGTTAAGGGTTTTTGAGCCATAAAGTCATCCTGCTGAGTTGGTTTTATTGAGTGTGGCTAGTTTACCCCAAAGCCTAAGCGGCTTAACAGGCGCTGTTGTATGGGTAAAGAAACTTGGACGCCGCTCTCAAAACCTAATTGTGTTTGAAGCGCTGAGAATCTGACAAATGCCGACCATGGCTGGCTTTTATCAGCAAATTAAGAGCGTGCATATACGCCCCTTTGCATGCGTCATGAAGCTCTGGATCGTCTCTTAGGTTTACTGGCGCCAAGCTTAAACTCAGCTTCGCGGTGCATGGCCCTATCTAGAAACTCAGCCGCCCGGCGTTGATCCTCAGGGCTTAGGCTTTTGAGGTCGCGCTTGGCGGCATCAATACTGATCAATCCCAGACTACCGGCCACCGTGACCCAGTTTTGCAGCGCAAACATACCGTTCCATCCAGCTGATTGATAAGCGCTGATATCGCGATCGACCGGCACACGCGTCTGCCATGTGGCTTTAAGCGCGGCATAGCTCGCCGGCAGCGGGGCGTCGGCTAAGTGGCGCCAAAAAGCGGTATCGCGTCTCGGGGTGTCGTAGTGCATGCGAATAAAGTCCCGCACCCCGTGCCAGTAGCGCAGGTTGGCCTGATTGAACTGATCGATTTGCTGATCGGAAATCAGCGCGCGGCACTCCTGCTGTCTCTTATACACATCTCCGAGCCCACGAGACTAGGCATGATCTCGTA
>CAJXOR010000127.1 GCA_913057715.1 uncultured Moraxellaceae bacterium | reverse complement strand
ACGAGATCATGCCTAGTCTCGTGGGCTCGGAGATGTGTATAAGAGACAGGATCCAAGGAGCCATCGGCTAGGCGCGGCTGAACTGGCTTAGCTGACTTGTTTTTGTCGCGATCAAAGGGCGACCAGTTCATGGCACCTAAGCTCAGCTCGTAGACCAAACCGACGAGTAGCACCGCGATAAAAGTAAAAGCACCGATAAAACCCACCCAGCTAACTTCTCGAACTGAGACGGCATAGGCGTAAAGGTATAGAGCTTCAAGATCGAAAATGACAAAAAAGATAGCCACCAAGTAGAACTTAGCGGACAGACGAATGTGGGAAGTGCCGACACCGACGATGCCGGATTCAAAAGGCTCTTGCTTGGCTTTGCCTTTGGATGCGCCGCCTAGAAATCGCGGGACAAAGAGCATGAACGCACAAACGAAGATGATTCCGATGATAAACGCTATCGGAGCCCAGACGTACGCCGCAGTGGGTTGCATGAATAAGCCTCATTAGTTGATTCGATCTGAGCACCGCAGCAAGTGCGGCGTCAGATCTTGGCGCGCTAATTTTACGGGCTTTAAGCGTTCATGTCACGAACTGGTTACATGCAAGTTTGATGCTTGATATAAAAATCCGCTCAAACCCGTATCATTGATAAATAACATCAGCATCAGCTGGTGGCTTAAAAGCAAACAACGCAGGACTGATCACTTGATTGGCTTTTATGTTATCAAATTTGATCGTGGTTATCTGCCCAAGTGCATCTTTTAGCACCATACTTTTTAATTGGTTCTTAGAGAAAACCACGCCCATCGCCTCAAAAGAGGCATTTTGACTCTTAGGTTTTAAGATAAAACCTTGTTTCACGCGGCTCGACGCGCTGACGTTGTAGTTCTTGAGTATGGATGATGCGTCACCTGAGAGCAGTAAGGCTGGTGTCTGAGCAACTTGTTCATCGATAGACTGCACGGTGACCTGCATCAGATCAGGGTCATAAATATATAGCTGATCTTTTTGAGCGACGATCAACTGCTCAGCCGGTTTTTTGGTTTCCCAACGGAACAGGTTGGGACGCTTGACCCACATCTGACCGCTCATGGGCTGTGCTTTACTGCTGAACATGGGCACTTTGCCCTCATTCAGAGTCACCTGAGGGGTTGGGGTTTTGGTGGTTTGCGTAAACTTGGCGCTCATGCTTTGGGTTTGATCAAGCAGCTTGATCAAGTTTTTTGCCGCCTGAGTTTCAGAGACCTGAGCCACTGAGAAAGTAGCAGCGGTGCTGAGCACGACGGCTGTCATAATTTTGGCTAAGCTCATAGTTGAACCTCCTGTTTGTTAAGCTGATCACACTACCCGCAATCATCGGTTGGCATAAGGTGAGATAGGTTTCAATTTGATACGCGCGAAAAAAAACCCGCCGAATGGCGGGTTTAGATCAAATCAGCCTTCAGACTGCTTCGATTGATACGTACCGACGGTTAAATTTACCTTTGACAGCAAATTTGACGGTGCCGCCATTGAGTGCGAACAAGGTGTGATCTTTACCCATACCAACACCTTGGCCTGGGTGAAACTCAGTTCCACGCTGACGCACGATGATGTTGCCTGGAATCACAGTCTCGCCGCCAAACACTTTAACGCCGAGGTATTTTGGGTTGGAGTCACGACCGTTTCGAGTCGAGCCTGCTGCTTTTTTATGTGCCATCTAAATGCTCCTTAAAATCGGTAACGTGTTACGCAGAAATCGAAGTGATCTTGATTTCGGTGAACCACTGACGGTGGCCCTGCTCTTTGTGATAGTGCTTACGGCGTCTGTGCTTGACGATACGGATCTTATCACCGCGACCGTGGCTCAAGATTTCAGCGGTGACGCTAGCGCCAGCAACGTGCGGTTCGCCGATTGATACGGTTTCGCCATCAACCAACATCAGCACTTCAGCAAAAGTGATGCTTTCGCCAGTTTCTGCTTTAAGCAGCTCAACCTTTAGGCGCTCACCTTCGATCACGCGGTGTTGCTTACCACCACTCTTAATTACTGCGTACATACCAAACACTCCGAAAAACCCGCGCGCCGTGGCTTAAGTTCAGCACTCAGACGGTCGCTAACAGGGAAAATTGAGTCGAGATCATACGCGTTTTAGCCTTCTTTGACAAGACTTTGCATGGATTTGTTTTAAGGTCATAGACCGTTATAGGTCCACATAGAGGCAGGATTGAAACTGCCTACAAGAGCACTGCCACGCCCGTGTAAGCAACCCATGACTAAAGACATTTGAAATGTCCGCCTCAAAACACCTACACCCAAGAACCCAGTGATCACGCTAAGTATATAACTGTCTCTTATACACATCTGACGCTGCCGACGAAGAGGATAGTGTAGA
>CAJXOR010000126.1 GCA_913057715.1 uncultured Moraxellaceae bacterium | reverse complement strand
AGCGCTGTGTTGGTGAGTGCGCGAGCGCCCACCGCATGCGGGGTATCGGCGTACTCGTTTGGCCTGCTAGATACGATCGCCTCAAGTTCTGACTTAACTGTGCGCGCCAACTCAAGCTTAGCGGCTTCAATCACGCTACCCAGCTTAGTCGGATCGTAGTCCTCGCTGATGCGGCTCGCTAGCTGGTTTTCACTGGGAAATGCCAACAAGTTATCCATGAGCGCAGGATCAGTGTCCTTGAGCTTTGGTAGTACCTCAGCCACTGAGGCCAGGTAAGCTTCAAGCGCGGGTTTGGCGTGCGATTCACCAAAGTATGCGCCCAGCAAAAACTTATCGATCAGCTGGCTTGCCGCATACCACTGGTTAAAGCCGTCGGTTTCGCACGACATAAGCAGCGCCGTGTCGGACAACCACTGATCAGCAGATTGCTCCTGCTCTAGGTAGACCGGCGCACTAAAGCCACGAAGCAGCGATACAACTGGCTGATCCGCACCCATATCAAAACCGCTAAGCTCAAAGGTGTCTGAGTCTTTGGTCAGCATGAGCACTTGCTCGGTTAACAGCTCACCGCTTCGAGAAAACACCGCGGTACTGATCGGGATCGGTAGCGCGACCGGAGCTTCAAAACCACTAACCTGACGGGTTTTTTGCGACAACTTAAGTTGTATCCCCTCAGCCGATTGCTCCCAAGAAGCCGTGACCACCGGCGTACCGGGCTGGGTGTACCAATCCATAAAGTGACGCACATCCACGCCTGAACCATCTGAGAGAGCGTCCAAGAAGTCCTCAACCGTCACTGCCTGACCGTCGAAGCGGGCAAAGTACTCATCGGTGCCAGCACGGTAGGCCTCAGCGCCCAAAAACCCTTTGATCATGCGTGCGATCTCAGCGCCTTTCTCATACACCGTCGCGGTATAAAAGTTGTTGATCTCAACAAAGTGATCGGGACGCGGCGGGTGCGCAAGCGGTCCCGCGTCTTCTGGAAACTGGCGCGCTTTTAACTGCTGCACATCATCGATACGCTGGGCCGCTTCTGATGTGATGTCCGCCGTAAAAGACTGATCGCGAAACACGGTCAAGCCTTCTTTTAAGCACAGCTGAAACCAGTCACGGCAAGTGATGCGGTTACCGGTCCAGTTGTGAAAGTATTCATGCGCGATCACCGACTTAACCGCCAGATTGCGCGCGTCGGTTGCCAGACGAGGGGTGGAGAGCACACAGGCGGTGTTAAAGATGTTGAGCCCCTTGTTCTCCATCGCCCCCATGTTAAAGGTGCTGGTGGCCACGATCATATAGGTGGACAGATCGTAAGCGCGCCCGTAGTTGTCCTCATCCCACTTCATCGAGTCTTTGAGTGCTTGCATGGCCACATGACACTGATCGATATCACGAGCAACAGCGTACAGCTCAAGCGATACTTTACGGTTTTCGCTGGTGACGTATTCATCTTTGAGTAGGCTCAAGTTTGCCGCAACCGCGGCAAACAAGTAGGCCGGTTTTTTAAAGGGGTCACGCCAAGTAGCAAAGTGGCGGTTGCCCTCCAACTTGCCGGACTCAATCAGGTCGCCATTTGACAACAAGGTCGGTAGCTCATCCCCAGCCTCGATCCGCGTGGTGAAGCTTGAGAGCACATCGGGGCGGTCGGGGTAGTAAGTAATCCTGCGAAAACCCTCTGGTTCACACTGGGTGACCAGCATCGCCTCGCCATCGGCAAAACTGCCATCGCCAGCGAGGTAGAGGCCTTCGAGTGATTTGTTTTCTTGCGGCTTGATCTTAACCACCGTCGTGAGCACGCAGGCGTCCGGCCAGTTTTTGATGCTCAGCGCCTCATCACTCAGCTCATAATCTGCCTCGGAGAGCGCCTGCCCGTCGATCGCCACCGACACCAGCTCCATATGGCTACCATTTAGGTACAAGGCTCCTGCGCCTAGCTTTTTCAGCTGCAGCGTCGATAAAACCTGCGTGTGATCATCGAAGATTTGAAGGGTGAGATCGACCTGCTCAACCTCTACGTTTGGCGCGGTGTAGTCTTTTAGGTAGATCGTCTCGGATTGGTGGTCGGTGCTGCCAAGTGCGGTATTGCCTGAGTCCATAGAGGTGCCTTAAAATTGTGCAGATAACTGATAGTGTGAGGTCAGTTTGGCATAAACCCAAGGGTTCACTTGCCTCCAGCATGTTGTGTTTTGTTATGAGCCAGAGAAGTTTTCAGCAAAATGCCTCCGCTAGCCAGCACCCTAAGCAAAGCCGGATTCATCAAAGCTTTCTGGCAGATCTCCCCACTAACTTGCGTAACAAAAACCTGCCAAAAGGCAGGTTTAATTTTTAGGGTATACGGATTTAATGGTTGATGGGGCACCTTCACCCCATCAATCTGATACC
>CAJXOR010000125.1 GCA_913057715.1 uncultured Moraxellaceae bacterium | reverse complement strand
ACGAGATCATGCCTAGTCTCGTGGGCTCGGAGATGTGTATAAGAGACAGAGCCATTAAGGCGGCGGCGGCTGGTAATTTAAGTGCTTGTTTCAAAAAAGATTTCATGAGATTTATCCTCTGATTCATGCACTCATCATAAACGTAACTAAATTTTTCTAAAGCGAGTTTTGGTTGAGTTTTATGAGTCGTTGATACGCGCAGGATTTTGAAGGACAGGCGGAGGTTTGGGTCTCTTAAAGCGTAGCCAAATGGCCTCTATAGGGCGATTAGCGCCAAATCCAAGCGCGTGATATTGCTTAGATCGGATAAAACTGGTGCCTACTGAACTTAGCGCCACTCACCCGTCGCTCAAATCCAGCGCTCAGCCAAATACGAGGCCATTTTTCCCTTGAGCTTTCACCTGGTACATGAGCGCGTCGGTTTGCGCTAAGAGGGCAGCCAGGCCTTGTGCGTTGCCCGGTTTAACCTCCAGCGCGCCGACACTGGCACCGATATCATAACCGCGATCGCGCGCGCTCATCTGGATCGCGTTAATCGCCTCTTTTAAGCGCAGGGCCGCATCGTTAGGGGAGATGTTGGTTAAGACCAGAGCAAACTCATCTCCGCCCATGCGCGCGATCAGATCGCTGGGTCTAAGCGATTTTTTAAGGGTGTCGGCCACCATCTTGAGTACTTCATCGCCGGCGGCGTGTCCAAAGGTGTCGTTGACGGATTTAAAATTATCCAGATCCAGCGTGGCGATCACCATGCGGTCGCTCTGGCGGTGGTTGCGCGAGAGCATGGCTGAGGCCAGTTGATTAAAATGTCGCAGGTTAGATAGGCCGGTCAGTGGGTCGATGGTCGAGAGTTTGATCGCGTGCTGGGTGTTTTTTATGTTGGCTAAGAGCAGGTAGGTGAACAACGCAAAAGTGGCCAGCCGAACCAACATGTTAAATAGGCTGATCACGGGTACGAAATTATCGCCCTGAGAGTAGATGTCAGAGAGCAGCCAGCAGGTCGTGCTGAAAAAAACCAAGATCCAAGTATGTCTGATCCTAACAAAGCGCGCGCACAGGTATATGGGCAGCAGGTAAACCAGATACAGCGAGATCCGAGTACCCGTCATAGCATCAAGCAGGCTGATCAATATCGTCAGACCGTAAGCGCATAGCAGCCTGATTGGAATAGACAGCTCTTGATAGCGCTTAGCTCCGGCTTCAAGTAGTTGATTTAGTGGGGCTGAGTTCACGCAATATAATTTTAAAATAAAGTAACTCTGTTTTTAGCATGATTGCCGAACTTAAGACATAAAAAAACCCTCAAGCGTCGCTTGAGGGTTTTAAGAGGCAGGCAGCTTAAATTACATCATGCCGCCCATACCACCCATGCCGCCCATACCACCCATGTCAGGGGCGCCGCCTGAGCTTGGCTCTGGCAGGTCAGTGATCATGCACTCGGTGGTCAGCATGAGGCCAGCCACAGAAGCGGCGTGCTCAAGTGCTGAGCGCGTGACTTTGGCTGGATCAAGTATCCCCATCTCCAGCATGTCGCCGTACTCAGAGGTGGCGGCGTTGTAGCCGTAGTTACCCGTGCCTTGTTTGACCGCGTTAACCACAACCGAGGCTTCATCACCGCAGTTGGTGACGATCTGACGTAGCGGGGCTTCCATGGCGCGCTTCAAGATATTGATGCCAGCATCTTGATCTTGGTTGTCGCCTTTGAGGCTGTCTAGCGCCGCGATAGCACGAACCAGTGCCACACCGCCGCCAGCAACCACGCCTTCTTCAACCGCAGCGCGAGTAGCAGACAAAGCATCGTCAACACGGTCTTTTTTCTCTTTGAGTTCAGTTTCAGTCGCTGCACCCACTTTGATCACGGCCACGCCGCCAGAGAGTTTAGCAACACGCTCCTGAAGTTTTTCTTTGTCGTAGTCAGAGCTTGAGTTTTCAATCTCGGTGCGGATCTGATCCACACGCGCTTTGATCTCTTCACTCGAACCCACGCCATCGACGATTACGGTGTTTTCTTTACCGATGGTCACTTTTTTGGCAGTACCCAGTTGCTCAAGTTCTGCGGTTTCAAGCGACAGACCCACTTCTTCTGAGATCACTTGAGCGCCGGTTAAGATCGCGATGTCTTGCAGCATTGCTTTACGGCGATCGCCAAATCCTGGTGCTTTAACCGCGCAAACTTTCAGCCCGCCGCGCAACGTGTTGACGATAAGGGTCGCCAGCGCCTCAGCTT
This sequence comes from uncultured Moraxellaceae bacterium, assembly GCA_913057715.1. GTDB lineage: Bacteria > Pseudomonadota > Gammaproteobacteria > Pseudomonadales > Moraxellaceae > CAJXOR01. Next base: position 346 of record CAJXOR010000125.1, on the reverse strand, counting down.
CGACGTCTTCAGCAACGATGAGCAAAGGCTTGCTGGTTTGCATCACTTTCTCGAGGACCGGCACCAGCTCACGGATGTTAGAGATCTTTTTATCCACGAGCAAAATCAGCGGGTTTTCAAACTCAGCGGTCATGCTGTCTTGTTTGTTGGCGAAGTAGGGCGAGATATAACCACGATCAAACTGCATGCCTTCGACGACGTCCAGCGTGTCTTCAAAGCCTGAACCTTCTTCAACGGTGATCACGCCTTCTTGACCGACTTTCTCCATTGCCTCAGCGATCAGGTTACCGATGGTGGTGTCTCTGTCTCTTATACACATCTGACGCTGCCGACGAAGAGGATAGTG
>CAJXOR010000124.1 GCA_913057715.1 uncultured Moraxellaceae bacterium | reverse complement strand
GTTCCGCACTGCGGCAGGTTTGGGTTTGGCAGCAGCCCAGTTTGAGTTGGCTTCCTTATTTGAACAGGGTTTGGGGGTTGAGAAAAACATCCCCTCAGCTATCGGTTGGTATGAGTTGGCTGCCCAGCAGGGATACGTGCCTGCCCAAAAGCACCTGAGTGACTTAAAAAAAAACTTAACATTTGAGCCTGAGAGTCCTAAAGGCCTGTTTGGTGGGCTGCTCATCCCACGCACGCCTAGGCAAACGCTGAGTTTTGATCCAAGTGATTACTATCTCAGCGAGTTTGAGTCAGAAGTAGCCGCTCAAACAAGTGATCTGGAGACCGATGGCGCTGATTCATCAGCGGTCGCTAGCGAAGACGGCGCGGCTGGGTTTTTTTCAGGTTTGATCAAACCTAAAAGCAAAACTAATTCGCGCCAGTTTGTGTACGAAGATCCTCAAACCCCAGCGCAAACTACCGACGTGGTGGCTTCAAATACAGATTTACCTGTTGAGAGGGTGGAGGCAGCTGTTCCTGATTTGATCGTTCTTGAGGAGTCACCAACAGGTGCCTCAGAGCTTAGTGACTCTTTGGCGAGCGCCGCAACCCCAGCCGAACCTGCTGAATTAGAGACTGAAGCACCGATTCAATCTGAAGCTACAGCCGAGGTTGAACTGGTCGTGCAAGCTGACCTTAATGAGGAGCAAACAAGTGAGATAGCCGACTCAGAAAGTGAAAACACGCTATCTGAGGAGCCGGTGGTTGAAGTAGGTGGTGTTATTCAAGAAGCTCTGCCGGAGGCAGTAACCACCCAAACTGATCCTGACCTAACCACCCCAGAAGAGCCATCCGCAGAAACCCCGCAGCCTAGCGAAACTTTGGCGAGCGCCGCGGCGGCCCCAGAAGCCAACCCACTTGCTGTCGAAGCACTTACCCAGCCTGAGGTAACACAGGCTGCTCAACTGGTCGAGCCAGCTGAGCCCTCTGAAGAGCAAGTGAGCGAAACCGCTGAAGCCAGCAGTGAAAACCTATCAACAGAAGAGCCGCTGGCTGAAGCTGCCGTGGCAGCTAAAGAAGCGACTCCAGACTTACCCCCAGAGGAGGCCGCTGACCAATCTGAGTCTGTTTCATCTACCCCGATCTCTCTTGAAAACCCCATCGATCAGGATCTGAGCGCTGAGGAAAACCTCATCGATGTGCAGCCCGCCGAGTTACCGGCTGCCGAGGTGCTCACCAGCGCGCTGCCCGCAGCCGATCTACCTGAGCCTGCTCAAAGCTCAACTCAAGCTCAAAGCAATCAAGCACTCGTCAACCTCGACTCAGTAGACCCTGTGCTTACGCAAAGCACCAACCCACAAACCTTGAGCGCCAATCAACAGGTGCAAGCAGTAGCCACACCGATGGCGATTGAGGCAGCGCCAGAGCAACTCCTAGCAGCCAACGCGCAGTCGCCCGAGGAGCTGGAGAAAATCCTGCAAGATTTGCCGACGTATCAGGTCGAGCGCCCTGAGTTTCCAGCAGAAAAAGCTTATCTGCGCGCTGCAGAGTCCGGCAGCGAGATGGCCCAGTTGGCCCTGGCAAACGCCTACGCTCAGGGTAAAGGCGTGCCGGCAGACAGCGAAACCGCTGCCAAGTGGTACCTGCGCGCCGCCCGTCAAGGCAACGCAGACGCCTCACTGAACTTGGCTCTGAGCTACAAATTGGGCAACGGTCTTAAGAAAAACAACGAGCAAGCACTCAAGTGGTTCAAACACTCAGCTTTCCGTGGTAACGCCCAAGCGCTCTACAATCTGGGCGCCATGCACGCAAGTGGCATAGGTACCGACATCGACGAAACTCTCGCCGCCCGCTACTTCTCACAATCTGCCAACTTAGGTTATGAACCAGCCAAAAACGCCCTGTTGTTCCTCAATCGCTGATTGGCGCAGCTTTAACGTTAGCCAAATGCCCACCCTAGCCAACGGCGAATCAAAAATTCAGCTGATCCGCTGCTGGCGAGACTTAAGCCTCAATCTGCTGCACTTTTAGTTAGTGCGATCTATCTGCCGCACAAAGTCCGCCACCACCTCATCAACGAACACTTCCATGGGTTGATCAACGGGTAAAGACTCAAGACCCATCAACAGGCGCATGTGGCGCTCCCCATGCAGCATGTTGAGAAAACTGACCGCGCGGGCTCTGGGGTTAACAATCCCTCTGCCTTCCAGATAGGCTTCTAACTGGAAAATCACCTCACTGGGGCCACTGGCATAAAACAGACGTGCAAGCGTTGGGTGTTCGCGCGACTCACCGATCACCATGCGCGTCATGTTGATCGCCTCAGGATCCATGATCAGTTTCAAAAAGTAAAAACCAAACAGTCTCAGATCAACCGCCAAAACCCCTTTAAAGATCAGTTTTTGCGGAGTGAACTCATGTTGGGCCAGCTTCCAGCGGATCACCGCTGAAAACAGATTTTCTTTGTCAGTAAAGTGCGAGTAAAGCGTCTGCTTTGACACCCCCGACTCCCGAGCCACTGCATTCATGGAGGTACCTTTAAACCCGCGCTGCATGAACAGAGTCGCAGCAGCCCTGAGCACCAGTGCCTTTTTTTCCATGCTTTTCGGGCGGCCGCGCCCAGCGGTCACTTTAAGACTTGAATTCATATCTATGGTTGACGCTGTCAATTGAGTTATTATAATAGACTGTACAGTATGGTATATAAAGTCTGTCTCTTATACACATCTCCGAGCCCACGAGACTAGGCATGATCTCG
>CAJXOR010000123.1 GCA_913057715.1 uncultured Moraxellaceae bacterium | reverse complement strand
ACGAGATCATGCCTAGTCTCGTGGGCTCGGAGATGTGTATAAGAGACAGCTCGTGGCCTAAGCAATCCAGTGGTGCTCAACAATCAACTGATCGTGGGTGATCAAGATGGTTACCTGCATAGCTTGAATCCGCAGAACGGCCAAGTAAATGGCCGAGAGCGTACTAAAGGGGCGGTGTTAACCTTGACGCGATCAGGACTTGATCTCTTAGTGCAAACCAACAAAGACGTGATTAGCGTTTGGAGGCCTCAGGCTCGATGAAGCCAGTCCTCGCAATAGTTGGTCGCCCCAATGTCGGTAAGTCCACGATCTTTAACCAGATCACCCGAACTCGCCAAGCCCTTGTGGCTGATTTACCCGGCCTAACCCGTGATCGCCAATACGGCGAAGCGCAATTTGAAGATCGTGAGTTCATCGTGATCGACACCGGTGGTATCGGTGAAGAAGAGGCGGCGATCGATGCGCACATGCGTGCTCAGTCGCAAACCGCGATTGAAGAAGCGGATATCGTGATCTTGGTGGTCGATGCTCGCGCAGGTATGCTGGGCTCGGATCAGATCATCGCCGATGAGCTCAGGCGCCTCGATAAACCGGTTTTTCTGGTCGCCAACAAGATCGATGGCGTGAACGAAGCAGCCCTTGGCGAGTTCTACGCCTTAGGACTTGGTGAGCCGCTTCCCACTGCCGCAAGTCACGGTCGCGGCATCACCAGTCTGCTTGAGATCGTCACGGAAAAATTTGAGATCCTGCCTGAAGAGGAGGCGATCCCGCCAGGTAAGAAGCTGGCGATCATCGGCCGCCCCAACGTGGGTAAATCGACCTTAGTTAACCGTCTGCTGGGTGATGAGCGCGTGGTGGTCTTTGATATGCCAGGCACCACACGCGACAGTATCTATATCCCTTATGAGCACGACGGTGAAGCCTATACGCTCATCGACACCGCTGGCGTGCGCCGCCGCGGACGGATTGGTGAGGTGGTTGAGAAGTTCTCGGTCATCAAGACGCTGCAAGCGGTGAAAGATGCAGACGTGGTGGTGATCGTGCTTGACGCTCACGAAGGCATTGTCGATCAGGACTTAAACTTGATTGGTTTTGCTCTAGATGTTGGCCGCGCCATGGTGGTTGCGATCAACAAGTGGGATCACATGGAGCGGGACCAAAAAGATCAGATACGCTCTGAGCTTGAGCGGCGCTTGAACTTCATTCCATTTGTCAAAATCGAGTTCGTCTCAGCCAAATACGGCAACGGCGTGGGCAATCTTTATAAACACATCGAACGAGCTTACGACTCAGCGATGTTCCAGTGTTCCAGCTCTCGCTTAACTCAAGTGCTTCAAGATGCAACCGAGGCTCACCAGCCACCGATGATCGGCGGTCGTCGCATCAAGATGCGCTATGCGCACATCGGCGGTCACAACCCACCGGTGATCGTGGTTCATGGCAACCAAGTGAGCAAGACGCCAAACGCGTATCAGCGCTATTTGCAAAATGTCTTCCGTACGGTGTTTAAGCTTGAGGGGGCACCGCTCAGGATTGACTTTAAACAGGGCGACAACCCCTATGCTGAGCGCAAAAACCGCATCAGCGATACTCAGCTGCAAAAGCGTCGCCGCCAAGTTCAGCAATTTAAAAAGCGTGATAAAAAGCGCTGATTCAAGTCATGATTGGTGCGCTCGGACGCTTTTGTCATGAGGCGCACGCTGACAGGCTTGGTTATCCTTTGGGTCATATTGCCGTTACTGGTTCTCGGCACCATCTATCTTGCAATCAGTACGATCTTTGATGCTTATCAGATAAGCAATCGCGCTCAAGCTCAAGCGCAGCGGGTATCCAGCGTGGTTGCGGTGGTCGCCAAATCTGAGCCATTTAGCCCAGGACTCATCGCGGATCAGACCAATGCCTTTTTGGTCAATTCACCCTTAATTGAGACCATCAATTTTTACCCGTTAAGCGTCGCTGTTCCGATTCGTCAGAGCAACCCTTCTGTTTTTAGCTCGCGCATTACTGCCAGCTCACCGGTAGAGAGTGATCAATCTTCTGGCACGCACTTATCTGGCTATATCAATGTCACCATGGATATCTGGCCAGAGCAGAAAAAACTGTTGTTTACGTCAGGCGCGCTCTTGGTGCTACTGCTGTTTACGATGGGGTTCAGCAGCTTTTGGGTGTTTCAGTTGCTGGGCCGAGAGGGGCGCTTTTCGGTTTTTAGCAGCCTAAATGGCTTGATGGCTCAAGCAAGAGATCAGGAGCCACTACAGAATCTAGATTTAAATAACTTAAGCCCCATCGTCAATATAGCGGCGGTCGAGCGTGTTTTGATGGATCTCGATAGTCGACTTCAGCACTCGCGTCAGCAAGCAGTTGATCTGCAGGTGGAGTTGAGCGAACTTCGCGACAAGATGGCCAATGAAGGTCTGACCAAAACTTCTTTTCAGTCCATGGTGACCCATGAACTCAGAAACCCACTTCATGCCATGAGCGGTGGACTGCAACTGCTAGACACTCAGTTGTTTTCTGGTGAAAACCTGCAGGCAATTCACTTGGTGGAGCAGGGACTCCGTCAGATTGAGCACCTGCTTGATCAGGTGATTGAGCTCAGTGAGTTGCAAGAAAGCTATGTCAAAAGTCAGGAGAGTGAGGTGGCCATCGAGCCATTTTTGCGTCAGATCGCCCAAGGCTATGCGGCTCAATTGATGGAAAAAGGGCTCAACCTCACTCTAGGTGTTAATCACAAGCCAACCGACGTACTGGTTGATGCGGACAAGCTAAAGGCTATCTTGGGTTACCTGATCGACAATGCGATCAAATTCACCAATAAGGGTGGCCTCAGCATCTGTCTCTTATACACATCTCCGAGCCCACGAGACTAGGCATGATCTC
>CAJXOR010000122.1 GCA_913057715.1 uncultured Moraxellaceae bacterium | reverse complement strand
CGAGATCATGCCTAGTCTCGTGGGCTCGGAGATGTGTATAAGAGACAGGCACTAGTCGCCTCATCTAGGATCAGTATGGGGGCGTCTTTAAGTAGACCACGCGCGATCGCGATTCGTTGACGCTGACCACCGGAGAGCCCTTCACCGCCTGATGAGAGCTGGCTATCGTAGCCATTTGGCAGCTGCTTGATGAACTGATCGGCAAAGGCAGAACGCGCTGCTGACTCAATCTCGCTCATCGACTTGCCAGAGAGGCGGCCGTAAGCGATGTTGTCGCGCACGCTACTGGCAAACAGGTTGACGCGCTGGGAGACCACGGCGATCTGCTCGCGCAATGAGCTTAAGCGGATGCTTTGAATCGGCGCGCCATCTATCTCAATCGAGCCTGAAGTCGCCTCAAACTGGCGGGTTAGCAGGTGAACCAGGCTTGATTTACCTGCGCCGCTGCGGCCAACCAGCGCCACGGACTCACCGGCTTTGATGCTCAAGTTGATGTTAGTTAACGCTTGAGTCCCGTCATCGTATCGCAGTGAGATATCTTTAAAGTCAATCTGACCACGGATGTCTGGGGTGAGCGTTCCGGTATCGGCCTCCTCAGCCGAGTCGATCATGGAGAAGATTGAATCAGCACCAGCAATACCGCGCTGAATCTTAGCGTTGACCTGAGTGAGTGCTTTGACAGGACTGCTCAGCAGCCCGATCGCCGTGATATAACCAAAGAAGACGCCGGGCGACTCGTTGTCACCCAAGATCTCAGGAGTGAGCGCCAGCCACACCACAAAGGCAAGCCCGCAGGCCAGTATCAGCTGGATCAGCGGTGTCATGACACTATCGGTCATGATGATTTTGAGTCCCTGACGCAGGTTATTTTTTGAGGCGCGATCAAAGCGCGCAAGTTCCTGCTCCTGCCCACTGTTATTTTTCACCACATCAATCGCGCCTATCACCTCATTGACGATGTGACTGACATCTCCCATCGATTGCTGAACCCGCCCAGAGAGTCGACGAAAGCGCTTTGAGGCGTAAGCCACTATCCCAGCCACCATCGGGATAATCAAAAACAGCGTCAGTGACAACTTCCAGTTGGTATAAAACAGGTAGCCCACGAGCCCTATCACCGTCAGTCCATCGCGCACGATCACCTTGAGTGCATCTGTTCCTGCAGCGGTGACTTGCTCGACGTTGTAGACCAGTTTGGCCGAGGTTTTACCACCAGACTCCTTCATGAAAAAACTCATGGGCAACTTCAGGATCTTTTCAAACACCTGAACCCGCATCACGTAAACCACATTACGCGAGATCACCCCGCTGCTATAGGTCCCTAAAAAACTTCCCAGCCCGCGCACGATAAACAGCCCAACTACTAGTAGAGGAAAAATGTCCAAGTAGCTGCGATCATAGGTATTTAGGGCGTCACTCAGCTGCTGCATCATGATGGCGATCTGCGCTTGAGAGCCGGCGTAGAGTGTGAACCCGAGGATCATGAGCAAGATGCTCAATCGGTAGGGTTTTAAGTAAGCAATCAGTCGCCAATACGTCGCAAAGCCGATACCAGTTTCAGCCTTTAGCTGAGTTTTCTTCTCTGGTTGCTGGTTGGGGGTTAGTGACTCGATACTCAAGGCATGACCGTGCTGATGTTGAGGTTGATAAAGCCAAGCTGTCCTGCCACGTCCATCGCGATCACCACTGATTGATGTTGAGCTTTGGCGTCGGCTGAGACCACATAAAGTTGATCGCGCTTATTGCCAGCTGCCCGCTTGACCGCAGCAATTAGCTCTGCCTCCGAGTTAGCGCTGAGCGGCACCCCATTGACACTGAACTGACCACTGGCTTCAACTGCCACTTCGATCGTCTCATTTGGTGTTTCAATCTGCGTGCCCTGTGCCTCGGGCAACACGATGTTGAGCTGTGAGGTGTTGGCAAATGTCGTCGATAGCAGCAAAAACACCAGTAAAAACAGCAGACAATCAATCATGGGCGTTAGGTTGAGCTCAAGCTCCTCAACCACGGGCTTACGAAAGCGCATGATTCACCTGAGAGCATCTGCCGAGCTCAAGTTTGGGTTGCTTGTCGCTCATGGCTCAAGCTCAACGCTGGGTGCTTGAGGCGGAGTCATGCTTTTGACTTGAGTGGGGGCGGCTGCGGTTGAACTGCTGATCTGATCGTCGCTAGGGGTGTTTTGCGCGATCAAGTTGCGATCGTAGAGTTCTTGCAGCAGCAAACCGGCTTCTTGCTCAAAGGTTGCATTGATATCGACCACGCGGCGCTGAAAGTAGCGATAGCTGATCAGTGCAGGTATCGCCACAAACATACCGGCTGCCGTGGTAAACAGGGCTTGAGAAACCCCCGCAGCTAGCATCGCAGGATCACGCATACCGCCATCGGAGATTGCCATGAAAGATACGATGATGCCGAGCACCGTGCCCAGCAGTCCTAACAGCGGAGAGATCGCCGCGACAGTGCCAAGCACGTTGATATTTTTTTCGAGCGAGTGAATCTGTACGCTCGCACGGTTTTCCATGTGCATGGTCATCGAATCCAGACCAAAGCGGCGGTAGATCACTCCAGTCGCTAGCACGTCACCTAAAGCAGATTGTTCACGAATCCGCTCAAGCTGGGGGCGGGAGATCCCGCCGCGCTCAGCAAGGGTTGCAATCAGCTGTTGTCTGAGTGCTTTTGGTAAGATCTTTGAGGATTTTAGCTTAAGCGCCCGCTCGATCATGATCGCAATCGCTATCACCGAGCAGATGACGATCGGCAGCATCAGCCACCCTCCCGCCTTTAAAAGCTCCCACATACTCAGTCCTTTATAGAATTCAGATTGACGCCCATTTGATGCAATATCCCATCGCTGTCTCTTATACACATCTCCGAGCCCACGAGACTAGGCATGATCTCG
>CAJXOR010000121.1 GCA_913057715.1 uncultured Moraxellaceae bacterium | reverse complement strand
GATCTACACTATCCTCTTCGTCGGCAGCGTCAGATGTGTATAAGAGACAGCGGCTAGGCTTACCCTTTTTTTGAGTCAGCTTTTTAGTCTTAGTGAACATCTGGGTGAGTCTAGAGCCAACCGATTGCTTGACAGAGGCGTCCAATCCCTTGGTGATTCTCTTGAAGTCACTGCTGTGTTTTTTTAAGCGCTCGTTGAGGTGAACCACTTTGAACTGAAGCTCAGCATCGCTGGATTTTAAAATCATGTTTATCCTAAATTTAAAAAAGTTATCGCTTTAAGGCTGGATCATCGTGAGCGCGTCCGCTCCAAAGTGCTTTTGTAGCGCAGGCAACATAAAAGAGTCATCTTCATCGGCTAGCGCAATACTTATCCCGCTAGCACCAGCCCTGCCGGTACGTCCGATGCGGTGAACATAGTCATCCACCTGATCTGGAAGCGTGTAGTTAATCACATGAGAAATGTCATCAACATGGATCCCACGACCCGCCACATCGGTCGCAACCATCACTCGTGCCTCGCCCTGCTTAAAACGCTCTAAGTGAGACTCGCGCTTGTCTTGTGACATTTCACCTGAAAGCATGGCCACTGCAAAGCCTTCTTGTTTAAGCTTTAAGTATAAGTCGCGTACCTGATCGCGGCGGTTAGCAAAGACGATCACTTTGTCATAGTTATCGCCGCGTAAAAACTGCTGCAAAAAGCCAAGCTTCTCACTTTGCGCGATCAGGTAGACCTGCTGATCAATTAAAGCCGCTGTTTTTTGTTCTGGCTCCACCTCAACATATTCTGGCTCATAGAGCCACTGATAAGCCAGATTCATCACATCTTGATTAAAGGTCGCGGAGAAAAGCAGACTTTGGCGATCACTTTTGTCTGGCATCGAATTGATGATGCGCTTGATATCCGGTATGAAGCCCATGTCCATCATGCGATCAGCCTCATCGAGCACAAACAGCTCAATCCGATCCAGCCAAACATGCTTGCGATTCATCATATCGATCAATCGTCCTGGCGTCGCCACCACGATATCAACCAGACTCGACTCTAGCTCCGTGACCTGGCCCTGTAAATCGGCGCCGCCCAATAAGCAGACGCTACGCAAACCCGTTCCCTCAATCAAACCCATTGCGTCTGCGTGGATCTGCTGAGCCAGCTCACGAGTAGGTGCCAGTATCAACGCACGTGGCTCACCGCCGAAGCGCTCCTCGCCAACCGGATTGACCAAGAGATCCTGTATGACCGTGATCAAAAATGCCGCCGTCTTTCCCGTTCCCGTCTGCGCTCGGCCAATCGCGTCCCGACCCAATAGTGTCAGCGGCAATATCGCCCCTTGGATCGGAGTAGCCTCGGTAAAGCCCAAAGCCTTGATCGCTTCAAGCAGCTGCGAGTGCAGGTGGAGTGACGCAAATTTCATGCTGAGTGCTCAGTGTTGGGTTAATCAAAGCGGGTAAATAATATAGGCATAAAAAAACACGCCCTAAGGCGTGCCTGTTACAGCGCTTGAAGATCAGTCTTCGAGTGACTGTACGTCTTCAGCTTGAAAACCTTTTTGGCCTTCAACAACTGCAAACTCAACCTTTTGGCCGTCACGTAGGGTACGGAAACCGTCACCACGGATTGCACGGAAATGGACGAAGATATCGTCACCTGATTCGCGCTGAATGAAACCAAAGCCTTTGCTTTCGTTAAACCACTTTACAACACCTGACTCACGACTTGACATGAAAAACTTCCTAAAAAAATGATAAACCCAGCCGTATATCAAACGTTACGCTAAATCTAAAGGCACAAACCAGAATTTGTGGAAACTTCAAACCCTACAGAGCAATTTGGCTTACACCAGCTGAATCCTAAATATCACAGATCACTTGATCTGAAACAACTGTCTGACAAACGCCAGACACCTGCATAGTAACACGATTTGATCTGTGGGCAAATTTAACCAGCATAGATTTGTAACTTGATTTGATTTAACGATCAACAATTGATGACTATGTTAGTAACTTGGTACAAAATCGCTGTAATTTCGCTGAACTTGCTTGTAAATCAACTTTAAAGCTGATTAACTTATTCCCACGCGATTGGGCAATTTTTTGTTACATTTATGACTAAATCTACTCTGAACATCTTGATTCTAAATGGTCCCAATCTTAACCTGCTAGGTCAAAGGGAGCCAGCGACCTACGGCTCAACAACCTTAAAGCAGATTACCGATCGTTTGCTTGAACAAGCAAATCAAAACAATGCACTACTTGAGTGCTTTCAAACCAATGCCGAACACCAGATGATTGAACGTATTCAGGCGACCATGGATTCTGACGTCAGTCACATCATCATCAATCCTGCTGCTTGGACTCACACTTCGGTTGCGATACGCGACGCCCTCTTGGCAGTCGACATCCCCTTCATCGAAGTGCATTTGTCAAACATACATCAGCGCGAAGCCTTTCGTACCCACTCCTACTTCAGTGATCGCGCCCAAGCGGTTATCTGCGGCTGCGGGGCATACGGGTATGAATTAGCGATGCAGTATATCTTGCTGCAGTCACAATCTGCGCTTTGAGAGAGACCCTGTTTTATGGATATTCGTAAGATAAAAAAACTGATTGAGCTGCTTACTGAGTCAAATCTGCACTCCATCGAAGTTAAAGACGGGGAGCAAAGTGTTTCGATTACCCGTTCGGCTCCCATGAGTGTTGCTGCTCAGCCCATGAACTACGGTCCAGCTGATGCTGCTGAGGTTGCCGTAAAAAAACACAAGGGGTCAACCGAGGACGCTCCCATGGTTGGCGTGTTCTACACCGCCCCTAGCCCAAACGAGCCCAACTTTGTCACTAAGGGTCAAACCGTCAAAGCGGGTGATACTTTGGGGATCATCGAGGCGATGAAGATCATGAACCCGCTTGAGGCAACGCATAGCGGTGTGATTGAGGAAATCTTGGTGCAAAATGGCGAGGTAGTTGAGTTTGGTCAGCCGATCATCGTCTACCGCAGTGGCTCATGATCAAGAAACTCTTGATTGCCAATCGCGGTGAGATTGCACTAAGAATCACTCGCGCGTGTAAAAGTTTGGGCATTAAAACTGTCGGTGTTTACTCCTGTCTCTTATACACATCTCCGAGCCCACGAGACTAGGCATGATCTCG
>CAJXOR010000120.1 GCA_913057715.1 uncultured Moraxellaceae bacterium | reverse complement strand
ACGAGATCATGCCTAGTCTCGTGGGCTCGGAGATGTGTATAAGAGACAGCCTGATCGACAATGCGATCAAATTCACCAATAAGGGTGGCCTCAGCATCGAGTCTGAATTGAGCTTGACCAAATGGCCCAACAAGTTGAACTGGCGGATTCGTGTGATCGACAGCGGGATCGGTATCAATGAGCAGGCACTCAAGCGTATCTTTGATCCTTACTTTCAGGCGGACTCAAGCAAGCTTCGAGAGTTTGAAGGGGTGGGCTTGGGCTTAACCTTGGCCCAGAAAACCTCAGAGATCATCGGAGCGAAGATAGAGGTGCAGAGCAAGCCAGATTCGGGCTCTGAATTTGCAGTGGAATTGATGGTGACTCACTCCGAGCTCAACATCGCTAAGTCCTCACTTGAGGGTTTGTTGATCTTAAGTCTGCAAAACCGTGATTCGGTTCAGCTTGAACGTGAGCTTGAGAGTGCTGGTGCAAACGTCATGAGTTTCGATGCTCAAGCGATGGCGCTGGTTTCCTTTGAAGAGCGCAGTTACGACATGGTTTTGATTGGTCAAACCCTCGATACGCCCGCTGCACTGTCCTTTGCTAGCCGATGCCGAGAAATGGAGCTTAACCACCGCGCAACGATCGTGTATATCTCCTCAGAAGATCTGGATCTTGAGGAGCTAAGGGTAGGCGGTATTGATCGAGTAAGCGCGCCTTTTACGCCGCAGATTTTGATCAATCAACTCGCGAACTGGAAGATTTGATATGAAGGTTTTGATATGAAGATATTGATCAGTAACGACGATGGGGTTTATGCGCCAGGAATCATAGCGCTCAATCGCTCGCTGGTTGAGGCCGGTCACGAAGTGGTGGTGGTTGCCCCTGATTCTGAGCGCAGCGGTAGCGGCAGCGCGATAACCATCACCCGGCCGCTGCGCTTAAGCCAAGTGGCTGGCGGGTTTTGGGCGGTCAACGGCACACCGGCCGATTGCGTCTACCTAGCTTGCAACGGCGGTTTGTCGGCTAACTTTGACTTGGTGATCAGCGGGATCAACAGCGGGGCCAACCTGGGCGACGACGTCATGTACTCAGGCACGGTGGGCGCAGCGCGAGAAGCACGTCACTTGAGTCTGCCTGCGCTGGCAGTTTCGCTGTGCGGCTCCAAGGTGCGAGAGTACCGAAACCCTGAAGATTATGAGAATTGTGCAAACTGGGTAAGTAAATTTATCGAGTCGGGTCTTCCAGATCTTGGCGGTGATATCATCAACATAAATGTACCCGATGGCAAAATCTTGGGAGCGGTTGTGACCCGCATGGGCGCCAGGCTTCCTGCCAATCCAGTGACCCAGACGCACGACCCTAGAGGCAGTGAGGTCTTCTGGATTGGCCTCAGCGGCAAGGAGCTTAAAACTGCGCCAATCCATGGTTTAATGAGCGACTTTGAAGCCGTCGAGAAAGGTTTGGTCAGTGTCACGCCCATCAAAACCGACGTGACGGATTACGAACAGGTTCATTTGTTGGAAAACCACCCAGGATTGACTGGATGGAACCTGCAGATGAGTAACACAAAAGGTGAGGAAGATTAGATGAAAAAGGTTTTTTGGGCGCTTTTGAGTGCGGCGATCATATCGGGCTGTGCGACCGTACCGCAAACCCAAACCCGTGGATCTGCCATAAATGCACCAAACTACTATGTGGTTCAGCGCGGTGACACGCTCAGCACCATCGCGCAGCGTTATGGCCTGAACTACCGAGATATCGCAGCACTTAACCAGATCGACTCAAGCTACGTAATCTATGTTGGCCAGCGGATCCGCCTGACCGGTCCTGCTGTTAACGTGCGATCTTCAGGCACTTCGTCTGCTGCCGCAATCGGAGTGAGCTCCAATCCGGTGACCCCGCGTGTGAACGCGCCGAGCAATAATCCCTCAGTTCAGGCCCCATCGGCTCCTGTGACTGGCGCTTGGACTCGTCCGGCTAAGGGACCCGTGATCGCACGATATAACAATGCGCTCGGCATCAAGGGTGTGCGCTACTCGGGTCGCTTGGGTGACCCCATCTATGCTGCTCGCGGTGGCGAGGTGATCTACGCCAGTAACGGGCTGCAAGAGTACGGCAATTTGGTTTTGATCCGCCACGATGACGACTTTATCTCAGCCTACGCGCACAACCAAAACCTCATGGTCCAAGAAAAGCAGCAAGTCAAACAGGGGCAGCAAATTGCTCAGTTGGGCTCGTCTGGCGCGACCATGCCGATGCTTGAGTTCCAGATTCGTAAAAATGGCCTACCGGTTGACCCTGAGCCGTATCTGGGTCAGTGAGGACATTTTGGTTAAAAAAAACAGGCTAAGGCCTGTTTTTTTTGGCTTACACCATGCCTGAGTAGATGCCTTGGAGCTCTTGGGCCAACTGATAAGCTTGGTGATCGGTCATCTCGGTGATCATATCGAGCACGAGCATGATGTTGGTGTAGGTATCGCCTGACAACTTGATGCCTTTGCCGCTAAGCAGCACGCTCAAGCGCTCCCGGCCAAAGCCGCTGGTTTGTTCGGTCAAGGCTAGCGGGATAAAAGCGTCGAGCAGCACGTGCAAGCACTTGGCCGCGATGAGCTCAAGCCGTGCCTTTTGCGGGTGATTGAAGATTTGCTCTTTAGCCAGCAGTTTGGCTTGCTTGATGGCCTGAGACGTCGGCGCGCTACAAAACCCCAGCAGGTTGCTGCTCAGCTCCCCGCGCAGGATCTGATCCTGCTTGGCAACGAACACCTCACTCACTTCTTGAACCAGCTGGTTCATGGCGCGCCCGCGCAGCGCCGCCAGCTTGATCGCGCGGGTAGCGTCACCCCCAAGCTCATCGGGCAGATCCGAGCCGATGATCTGACGGAAGATAGGCTCTACGTCGCGGTAATCCAGCATGCCCAAAGCGATGCCGTCTTCCAGATCAATCAGCGCGTAGCAGATATCATCGGCGGCTTCGAGCAAGAAGTTCAGCGGGTGGCGGGCGAAACCGGCGGGTGTCTTTAGGAGTCCAAGCTCGCCGGCCAACGCGCCAAGCTCGCTTCGCTCTGAGCTGTTGCAGCCAAACTTAACTGCGCCTGCGCCGTCTCCCCAGCGCCGAGTTGCCTCCACGCTCCAGGGGTACTTTAAAAATGCCCCCAAGGTCGCCGCTGTCAGGCGCATGCCGCCTGCGCCCGGGTGGTTTTCAACTTTGGTTAGCAGGCGAAACCCGTGAGCGTTGCCCTCATAAAGCAGCAAGTCAAACTG
>CAJXOR010000119.1 GCA_913057715.1 uncultured Moraxellaceae bacterium | reverse complement strand
GAGCAGGCGCTTCTGAAGGTGGACACTCAGCGACTGATCTCTCCAAAAGTGGCGGTATGGAATCGGGCTGAAGCACTGAAGCGCATGATGGGCAAACAAGAGCTGCTGATTCAGATTATTCAGTCCTACCAAGTTTCTCAGGCTGAGATCTTCACCAAACTCGATCTAGCGACTCAAAACACAGATCTGAGTCAGATCAAGTTTCACAGCCATACCTTAAAGGGGATGTTTGCCAACCTGTCAGCTGATCAGTGCCACTCTTTAGCTGATCAGCTTGAGTATCTGAGCGGCAATCATGGAGAAAAGATCGCCATCAATTTGGTGTTCTTAGAGCTTAAAAAAGCCAATCTGGCCTTGGTCGCCGAATTCAACGCCTTCACCACCAGCAACCAAAGCGAAAGCCAGCAGATCAGTCCCAGCAAACTGAGTGAGCTGTTAAAGCAACTGCTGGAATTTGCCAAAAAAGACAAGTACGCATCGACCGATATATTACAGCCACTCAAATCAGACTATGGCAACGAGCAACTTAACCACCTTTGCCGACAACTTCACGCGCAGATGACCAATTTTGATTTTGAAGCCGCCGCCGCTAGCGCCCAAGATGCGATTGAGCAGCTAGGAGATACACCAAATGGAACAAATTAATAAACGGAGGGCGGCAGACATAGAGATAAAGCAGTCCACCATCCTCATCGTCGATGACGACATATCAAACGTCCGCCTCATGGCTTCACTGCTTGAAGAAGACTATGACGTCAAGATTGCAACCACAGGCAGCCAGTGCGTGTCTCTGGCTGTAAAGCACCAACCCGATCTGATCCTGCTCGACATCATGCTGCCCGACGTCAGTGGCTTTGATGCCTGTAAAGTACTTAAGTCAGTTGAAGAAACCAACGAGATACCGGTGATCTTTGTCACAGGATTAATCGAAATTGGCGATGAAGAAGAAGGGTTTAAGGTGGGTGCGGTCGATTACATCACCAAACCGGTTAACAGCGTTATCTTAAGAGCGCGCATCAACACCCACCTGACACTCAAAAAACAAAACGACTTACTGCGCGAGATGGCGATTCGTGACCCATTAACCGGGCTGTTCAACCGTCACTCCATGGCAGATATCTCTGATCGCATGGTTTCTCGCTCTGCCAGACACCAAACTCCTCTGTCTGCCCTGATGATTGATATCGATCTGTTTAAAAACATCAATGATACCCATGGCCACCTTGTTGGCGATCAGGTTATCCAAGAAGTTGCACGCATCCTCAAACAGCAGTTCAGACGCGAAGATATGATCGCTCGCTATGGCGGGGAGGAGTTTTTGGTGGTGATGGAGCTATGTGAGTTACGACAAGCGATGATCAAGGCTGAGAAAGTTCGATTGGTCATCAAAGACTCCATGATCAACACCTTGAAAGTCACCGTGAGTATCGGAGTAGCACAGCTCTCAGCTGAAGATCATAACTACGAGTCTTTGGTCGCCAGAGCCGATACCGCTCTTTATCAAGCCAAGGAGGGTGGCCGCAACCAATCAGTCGCCTACACCAAAGACATGAGTATGCCTGGAGCAGAGTAAAGTCTGTTTATGGTGCATTTGTCATAAAAAAACCTGCTTTAACAGCAGGTTTTTTTATTGAAGCAGCAGCTTACTGAGCTGAAGCGCCGGTCAACTTAACTTCAGCACGGTCCTCTTTGGCAATACCCGCATAGTAGCGGCGCAAGATTTCAAGCACTTCAGGGCGTGAGAAGTTTTCTGGAACCTCTTCATCTTCTGACAAAGCCTTGCGCAGTTTGGTACCAGACACTTTCACGTGCTCGCTAGCGTCGTGAGGACAGGTCTTGGTTGAGGCCATGGCAGCGCAGGCATTGCACCAAAAAGTCCAATCAATCTTAATCGGCTGAGTCAGCATGGCGCCCTCAGGGATCTCATCAAAGATATCTTGCGCATCAAAAGCGCCGTAGTAATCACCCACACCGGCATGATCACGGCCTACAATCAGGTGACTACAGCCGTAGTTTTGACGGAACAAGGCGTGAAGCAGCGCCTCTCTGGGGCCTGCGTAGCGCATGTCTAGCGGATAACCCGACTGAACCACGGTATCGTCGCGGAAGTAGTGATCAATCAGTGTGCCGATTGCCTCTTGGCGCACGTCAGCTGGGATGTCGCCAGGTTTCAAAGCACCCAGGAGCGAGTGAATCATCACTCCATCACAGATCTCAACCGCGATCTTGGCTAGGTACTCGTGTGAGCGGTGCATCGGGTTGCGTGTCTGAAAAGCAGCAACTGTCTTCCAGCCGCGAGAGTTAAAGTACTCGCGGGTTTGGGCTGGCGTCATGTAAACATCGCCATATTTTTCCGGGAAATCGCCTTGGCTCAGCACTTCAACTTTACCGGCCAGATTCACATCACCCTGCTCCATCACCATCTTGACGCCAGGGTGGGCAGTTTCAGTGGTGCCATAAACTTTTTGGCACTCATGTTCTTTGTCGATGCTGTATTGATCAAACAAGGTCAAGATACCCATCGCCTCATCACCAAACATCAAAGCCACTTCTTGTCCAGCCTCGAGGCCAGCCGCCGTGACTTTATCTGTTGAAAGCGTGATTGGGATTGGCCAGAACAAACCGCTCGCCGTGTGCATGTTGTCACACACCGACTGCCAATCAGACTTGTTCATAAAGCCTTCAAGCGGCGTAAATCCACCGATTCCCAGCATGATCAAATCACCCGCTTCACGCGAGGTAATCTGAATTTGCGGCAGGGTCTTTACTTTCTCAAGAGCCGCAGCCAGCACATCACCTTCAAGCAGGAGCGGGCGTAAGCTATCAGAGCCGTGTGGCTTGACCAACTTGTCAGTCATCATAAAAGGTACCGGTTAGAATTTGACGCCCATCATAAGCGATCTGCGCGTTTTTTTCACCCAAAACCATGAAGCACAGCTCACCTCAAACCAGCAAAATGCCCACACTAGCTGCGCCCCCCAACGGTCTCAATCAAGCTCGCTGCCCAACCATCAGGCACCAAATTGCGCCCTCGCTCAAATCGCAACCACCGCTTCAATGCATCGAGTGTCGCTGAACGGATCAAGTGGATGTCCGGCATCTGCTCACCATGAAAGCGCATCATCGGCAGGCCAGCCGCACTGAGCGCTTCATCTTTTTTTGCATCGGTTTTGATGCGATCAGCTGCTGCGTGACTCCAGTCATCCAGCTCAATTACCGCAAGTACCGTGCGGCAGTCAGCATCCACGAGCACGTAATCTGCCGAAAGCTGGGCTACGCGAGAGCGCCAACGCGCTGAGGCTGCTCCGCCCAGCTCATCGATAGGCACCTCAACCAAACGGGAGATCTGCACCTGAGTCAAGATCATCGCATCGGGTAGCGCGTCTTTGAGCAACTGATAAAAGCGCACTTCAGACTCTGTCTCTTATACACATCTCCGAGCCC
>CAJXOR010000118.1 GCA_913057715.1 uncultured Moraxellaceae bacterium | reverse complement strand
GCCTTTTTGGTTCAGCAGTTTAGCGGTGGCTGCCAAGATACGGCCGCCAGTTGCCGCAAAGGGGTGACCTGCAGCAAGTGATGATCCGTTGACATTTAGTTTGCTGCGATCGATAGATCCCAGCGCGCCTTTAAGACCCAGACGCTCTTTGCAGAACGCATCGTCTTCCCAAGCTTTCAAAGTTGAAAGAACTTGTGATGCAAAGGCTTCGTGAATCTCGTAAAAGTCAAAGTCTTGCAGCTTCATGCCAGCACGATCCAGCATACGTGGAACTGCGTAAGCAGGCGCCATGAGCAGGCCTTCTTTTTTGTTCACGAAGTCAACCGCAGCGGTTTCTTGGAAGGTTAAGTAAGCCAGGACTTCGTGGCCATTTTCCTTGGCCCACTCTTCACTAGCCAAGAGTACGCACGAAGCGCCGTCAGTCAGCGGGGTAGAGTTAGCAGCGGTCATGGTTGGGTTGGACAACTTCTTACCGAAAACTGGCTTCAAGCTTGAGAGCTTCTCGATGTTCGAGTCAGGACGCAGGTTGTTGTCGCGAGTCAGACCCATGAAAGGAGTCATGAGGTCGTCCATGAAACCGTCTTCATAAGCGCGGGCCATGTTTTTGTGCGAGTTAACCGCTAGCTCGTCCTGCGCTTCACGAGTGATTCCCCACTCCTCAGCAGTGATCGCTTGGTGCTCACCCATCGACAGGCCAGTACGCGGCTCGCCGTTTGAAGGAGCATCCATGAGGTCTTTAAAGTTGATGCCGCCAAGCGCCTTGATACGCTCCATGCCTGTCTTGGCTGTGTTCAGCTCAAGCAGTGCGCGGCGCAGGGTGTTGCCCAAAGCGATCGGTGCGTCAGAGGTAGTATCAACGCCGCCTGCGATCCCGGCTTCGATAGTGCCCAAAGCAATCTTGTTGGCAACATAAAAAGAGGCTTGCAAGCCGGTGCCACAAGCTTGCTGTAAGTCGCATGCTGGAGTTTCTGGAGCCAAAGCGGTGTCAAGCACACACTCACGGGTCATGTTGAAGTCACGGCTGTGCTTAAGCACTGCACCTGCGACGACTTCACCCAGGCGCTTGCCTTGAAGGTTGTAGCGTTCGACCAGGCCGTTTAGTGCTGCGGTGAGCATGTCTGAGTTGCTGGCTTTGAAGTAAGGACCGTTTGAACGGGCAAATGGAATACGGTTACCACCGATGATAGCGACGCGACGAATTGCCATAGATTGATCTCCTTGATTGGCTTGTTTGCTGGGGCTCGTTTTGCGCGCAGTAGCGGATTTAGTGCTGGTTTTGGCGCTAGACGGAGCGGGTGATTGTTTGGTTGCTGCCGTGGATGCTGCTGGTTTTTTTACTGCAGAAGGTGATGCTTTGCTGGTACTGCTTTTAGTGGGACTTGCTTTTTTAACTGGCGCCTTCTGAGCGGTTGACTGGCTGGCTGCTGGCTTTTTAGCTGCTGCTTTGGCCGGTTCTTTTTTGGACTCAGTAGATGCTGCTGGTTTTTTTTCAGCAGAAGCTTGAGGGGATTGTTCGGCTTTAACTACTGCTTTGGTTGTCTTAGATGGATCGGACGAGGAGGTTGTTTTTGGTGGCTGGGTCGCCTGATTGTTGTCAGAAACTTGAGATTTTGCTTCTGGCTTAACGGGTTTATCTGACATGGGCATCACCTTTATCAACCAATAGATAGGCGTACTTTACCACACTGATATCCGCTGGGACTGTCATAATTGCCGCAACTCCATAACAGTTGGTCAACTCATGAGGCAGACCATGTTTGTTAGTATTCCTTAGTAACTCGGGCTTTTTTTGCCTAAGTCACCAAAATTTAACACCTTTTTAAAATTGAGCAAACACCTGTTCATTGACCAAAATGACCTTTATGCTAGACGCTGCAGGTCACATGAATCCCGCCCGTTGTATGCAGTTTTGCAACGAAAAAAGGGTGTACTAGAGTTAACCTTCTTTTTATTATTTTAGATCTTCACTTATAAGGATCAGTTATGTCAGATCGTTACACCAGTTTCGTGAACTCCCCTATGGGTCAAACCATCGCCAAAAACTTAGGCTTACCTCAACCGGTCAGCCTAGATCGCTACACCTTAGGTGATGCTTTGGTTTCAGGCACCGTGTTGGTTGGCCAAGCAGCGGGCGGCTCAGCTGTTTCAGCGATCGCTTCTTTGCTTAAGAGTGCTAACGTTTCTGCAGCCACGCTGGCAGATACTGATCTTGAAGCCGAGCTGAGCAAATCCTCAGTCAAGGTAACCAACGTCGCGGCTGATACGTCTGACAAATTTAAAGCCGTCGTTTTCGATGCTACCGGTATCGAAGAAGCAGCTGATCTGGTTTCGGTCTATGAGTTCTTTCATGCGATCGCTCGCAAGATTGAGGCTTCTGGTCGTGTGGTGATCATCGGTTCAACTCCTGAGCTTTGCGGCGTGAAAAAACGCACCGCACAGCGCGCGCTCTTAGGTTTCATCAAGGCAGTGGGTAAAGAGTTCAAAAAAGGCATCACCGCTAATTTGATCTATCTAGAAGATGGCGCAGACAAAAACCTTGAGTCAACGCTGCGCTTTTTTATCTCTGAGCGCTCAACCTATGTCTCAGGTCAAGATGTGCGTATCAGCAAGACAATCGCCAACAAAGTTGACGACTGGACTAAGCCTTTAGCTGGTAAAGCAATCGTAGTCACTGGTGCGGCACGCGGTATTGGTGCATCGATCGCTGAGATCCTGTCGCGCGACGGAGCACACGTGATCTGTTTGGATATCCCGCCTGCTCAAGAAGACCTAAACCAAGTGGCTGCTAAGATCGGCGGATCGGCTCTGCCTTGCGATATCACTGCAGACGACGCTGGCGAACGTATCGCTGAAGCGGCTAAAGCGCACGGCGGCCTGCACGCGATTGTCCATAACGCAGGTGTCACTCGTGACAAGACACTGGCCAACATGGATGACAAGCGCTGGAACATGGTCATGAACATCAACCTGATCTCTCAAGAAAAAGTGAACGCGTATCTGCTTGAGAACAACGTGATCGGTAAAAATGGCCGGATTATCTGCGTATCGTCGATTAGCGGGATCGCGGGCAACATGGGCCAAACCAACTACGCCATGAGTAAAGCGGGCGTGATCGGTATGGTTGAAGGCATGCAGGGCGAGCTGAAAAATGGCATTACTATCAATGCTGTGGCGCCAGGTTTTATCGAAACCGAGATGACGGCTGCGATTCCATTTGCCATCCGCGAAGCGGGTCGCCGTATGAACTCGATGAGTCAGGGCGGCGAGCCAGTGGATGTGGCTGAAGCGATCGGTTGGTTTGCTTCTCCTGCCTCAAGCGGCGTCAAAGGCAACGTGGTACGTGTCTGTGGGCAGAGCCTGATCGGCGCTTAATAAGACTCTTGAATCAGTAGATTTATAGCGTGAGGAATAGTTATGAATACCAAGACCTTTGAGCAGTTACCGGACATCGGTGGCGTATTGAACCGCTGGGTGCGTAGCGAGTTGCCATTTTCCAATTTGCCCATCATCGGGGAATACTTCGGTAAGCCTGAGGGTGAAAAAGGGGTGTTGCCAGAAGTTCGCTACGTGGTCGAGAAG
>CAJXOR010000117.1 GCA_913057715.1 uncultured Moraxellaceae bacterium | reverse complement strand
GTGTATAAGAGACAGGCAACAGCTCACCAGGGAGTAGCTGTTGATCGATGTGCACAGAGCCGCCGATCTGCTGCATGCGGCTTTTCAAATTACCCAGTCCCATGCCGGACTCGCCTTGGACATCGACACCCTCAACATTGCCCGCAACACTCTCAAAGCTCTTAGCAGCCTGAGTGTCGTTACTGATCTGCACTTCAAGCAACCCATCCGTGCAGCGGACATTTATCTCAATTTTAGGGCTGTGGTAGTTTTTAAGCGCGTTGCTAACCCCTTCACGCACGGCACTTGAAAGCTGCATGGCGTATCCGGCATCCATGGAACCACTTAACTCATCCTGCTGCCAAACAAGCGTGACCTGCTGCTCAAAAGCCCTGGCCTCCGCCTCCGCCTGGATGCGCGCAAACAAGCACTGCAGGGTTTGTGAGCTGTGATTTTGGGTGGTGAGCAAGAGCCTGAGATCACCAATTGCCTCACGCACCAGCGACTTGTTGACCGCCTCACTTCGGTGCATGATCCGTGTGAGTTTCGCCCCCAGATCATCGTGCAGATCGCGCATGATTCGCGTCCGCTCCTCAAGCGCGCCCTCACTTTTGGCCCGAACCGAGCGCTGCACCAGCGCATCCAGCTCCAGTATCAGCGCCGCGGTACGCTTGTCCTTTGGCCCAAAAAGCCGGTGCCCCTCATCGGCATGGCTAAGCCTGAGCTCATAACCTTCAGCGAGTAGCGGCACACATAGCCTCAGCCCCGAGCCCTCAATCACAGGTTTTTGCGTATTGATGGGTCCAGTCTCATGGCTCATCGGCTTAAAAACCGCCAAAAATGCCCCCGTGAGCCGGCTTTGCTGCCCAGCGTCCTGCGTCTCATCGATCAGCTCTGGCAGCGCGCGCTCAAGCCAATCATCTAACCCCGTGCTGCCGCGAAAAAAAAACCGCTTCCACACAAACTGACGCAGTGGAAAGTACAGCCAACCCACCAAAGCCAGCGACAAGCTCAAGGTCGCAGGTCCTGACAAACTCACCATCGAGGCGAGCAGCGCATCCACCGCCAGTACCGCAAGCCCTCCAAGCAGCCAGCGCCACAAGCTTGCCGACCAGCGCGCCAAGTCAAAGACCTGTGAGCGGGTCACGGCAAAAAACAAGCTAACAAACATGAGTAAAAATGCCGTAAACACCACACCTTGGGAGGCGGGCGGACTCAAACCCAGTAACACCGGTATCGCGATCGCAACGATAAAAACCGTCGGACCTGCCAACACCGAGATCAGCATCCAACTGATCGTCACTTTGTCTCGAGGCTTGCCGCGTGCCGCCCTCCACTGCAACCCAAGCCCAATCAGCGCCCCGCTTAACAGCAGCATGTGCGGCAAGTATCTGAGGGTTGCCAGTGTCTCAACCAGATCAAACCGCGCAAGCAACAGCGCCACAAAGGGGTAGGCAACGAGCAGCCCTATCAGCCAATTGGGCAGCAGTTTTTTGGGGTGGTTCCACAGAAAAACCACCAAGCCCACACCAAAAAATGTCGAACCAAACAGATTGAGTAGGGACAAATTAAAGAACAGATCGTGGCCAATCAGCAGATTTCGAGTGCTATAGATCGCCGCTGCTGAAGCGTAGATCGCATAGCCCAAACCTGTGATCAAAAACCCGAGCATACCGCTACTGAGCTTGCCCGGTATCCACACCAAAGCACAGATAACCAAAGCAATCAGACTGCAGATCAGTTGCAGCCAAAACAAAAAAGGCAGATCGCTGATGCGCCGCTGCTCAAAGATCAAATCAATCTCACCCTGATCAGTTTTAGCGCTCAGGCCAGACTGCGTCGCCCAACGATCTAGGGTGTCGATACGCATCAGTAGGTCATGATACTCAGTCACCGTCGGCAGCACGTCTGGCTCTTCTATGATCAGATCGCCACTAGCTGCCATGAAGTCCCCAGATCCGCTTGAAAACCCAGAAACCCGCTGCTGATCTTTGCTTGCCAATCTCACCACCAGCTGATCATCGACCGCGGCAAAGTCTAGGTTTGACTGCGGCAAACTAAG
Source organism: uncultured Moraxellaceae bacterium (assembly GCA_913057715.1). GTDB lineage: Bacteria > Pseudomonadota > Gammaproteobacteria > Pseudomonadales > Moraxellaceae > CAJXOR01. The sequence goes on along the minus strand of CAJXOR010000117.1, from coordinate 1,722 downwards.
CGCGACACCCAGCACCAGTATCAACAAACTGACTGGCACAAAGATACTCAACAACACGCGCGACTGGATGGATCTCATCATTTTTTATGTCTCTTTTGAGTGATAAGACTTGCAAATATCAAGCCATTTTTCTTATATCATTGACTCAATAATTTAATTAAATACACACACCGATGCAAAATATCCTGATCGTTGAAGACTTACCTGAAGTGATCCACTGGATGAGCCAAATCATCGGTGATGTCTACCCTGATTCTAAACTCAGTTCCGCGCGCAGTATCGATGCGGCCAAAAAACAAATCACACAGAACCGCTTTGATCTGGCACTGCTTGATCTTGGCTTACCCGACGGCTGCGGCAGCGATCTGATCGCGCTACTTAAAAGCGCCAACCCAAATGCACTGTGCGTGGTGCTGACGATCTTTGACGACGCCAGCCACTTGTTTGGTTCGCTCAAAGCCGGGGCAGACGGCTACCTGATCAAAAGCGGTGAAGATCCGGAGATAAAAAGCGCACTTTTAGGCATCGCCCAAGGTCGTCCGCCGCTGTCCGCCTCAATTGCTACTCAGATCCTCGCGCACTTTCATGTGCCTCAAGCCGCCTGCGAGGCGATCAACCTCACTCCGCGCGAGGAGGAGATGCTGATCCTGATCTCAAACGGCTACAGCACCCGAGAGGCCGCAAATTGCCTCGGGATCTCCGCCAACACAGCCGCAGGCTACCTCAAAGCCACCTACCAAAAACTGCAGGTCTGCAACCGCGCCGAGGCCACCTTACGCGCGGTACAGCTGGGCTTGGTGAAGCCAGACTAAAGCTGCAAAGCGCGCTTTGACACCCCCTGTTTAGGGGGGAAATGCCAACTCTAGTTCCTACATAGCAGAATCAGCTTTGCGCGACGTTAGACAGCCTTAACAGGGCATGATTAAAGCCGCCGCTTTTTTAAAGAAACTTAGGCGATCAAACGATTGCCAAACGCTAGCGCCTCCTCTTTAATCAACAGATTCAGTTGCTGAAAAAAGGTGCTGACACTTTACGCACTCGAGTCATGGCTGAGCCTGATCCTATGCCGCTCAGTCAATCAAGGTTACTCAGCCAATCAGGCGAAACCCACGTGCTCCGTTTCAACTTATAGCGACATTTGGCGAGGCAAACCGTGCAAATCAGACAAGCAACCACAGCAGATTGGGAGGCGATCTGGCCGATCTTTCATGAGATCGCTAAAGCTAGTGAAACCTATGGCTATGACCCGGTCACCACCAAAGATGAGGCACAGCAGATCTGGCTGAGCGCCCCGCGCATAACCTATGTGTGCGTGGTCGACGGCGAGGTTTTGGGCACTTACTACTTAAAAACCAATCAAGCAGGTCCGGGAGATCACGTGTGCAACTGCGGCTATATGGTGTCAGCCAAAGCCCGTGGTTTGGGGCTTGCCACCGCCATGTGCCAGCACTCGCAATTGATTGCGATTGAACTTGGCTACCAAGCGATGCAGTTTAACTTTGTCGCCGCCAGCAACGAGGGCGCTGTGAGGCTGTGGCACAAATTGGGTTTTGAGACGGTCGGGCGACTGCCCAAAGCGTTTAATCACCCAAGATTGGGTTTGGTTGATGCGCTGGTCATGTATCGGTGGCTTGGCGACTGAGTTTGAAGGTAGCCCCCAGCAAAAACAGCAAAAACAGCAAAAACAGCAAAAACAGCAAAAACAGCAAAAACAGCAAAAAC
>CAJXOR010000116.1 GCA_913057715.1 uncultured Moraxellaceae bacterium | reverse complement strand
CACTATCCTCTTCGTCGGCAGCGTCAGATGTGTATAAGAGACAGCTCCTTGCACCACCTCCAAGATGACAGCAGCGGGAAGGTTGACCCCGCTTTGTTCCCCGCTGACCAACCGCTCCAATTGGTCTGCCAGTAGTAAGGCATAGTCATCGGTGTTGGATTGTCGATGACTGCCTGGAAAAGGAGCAAATTGCACTTGAGCTGAACTGGTAAATTTTTTCTTCAATGTCAGATTGGCTGTGACCGAAAGCGCCCCTAGGGTCATGCCATGGTATCCACCACTAAAGCTGATGACGGTTTCACGCCCAGTATGCAAACGAGCCAATTTTAAAGCGGCCTCTACTGCGTCCGAACCTGAGGGGCTGCAAAACTGCAAACAGTAATCTTGGCCACCGCCGGGCAACAGCCCCAGAACCCGCTCGCTAAACTTATCTTTAAGTGGCGTGGTCAGATCCAGTGTGTGCATCGGCAAGCCCGACTGTATGAACTGCTCAATCGCCTCAATCACAACAGGGTGGTTGTGACCTAACGCCAGCGTACCGGCCCCGCTTAGGCAGTCAAGGTAGCGCTTGTGGTTGGCGTCGGTGATGTAGCTTGTCTTTGCCGAGCTGATGCACAGGGGCAATTTGCGCGGGTAACTGCGAACGTTGGATTCAAAGGTGGCTTGGCGCGTGAGATAGAAGTCATTGCCTATTGGTTGTTTGATGCCCATTTGCATGTCCAATCTGGTGAAGTTGAAAAGACTCTAATACAAATAAGAATCATTATCAAATCAATAATCATTATTGAATATACAATACGGACTGCTCGTGTATGGCGCCGGGTTCCTCAGTAGGGCGCTCTAAGTGCTAGCCAGTTTTCAACCGATTCAAGTAGCCCTGATGCAAGTAGATCCTATGCTGGCTAGCCTTTTAGGTGGTTGACGACATGCTCACTCTGATCGAATCCCGGCTCGCGCCTCAGGTTTGAGCGTGGTTCTGGGTTGACATGGTTAGGTAAACAATTATACTTAATAAGAATTGTTATCATTAGTATTAATGTTTATGCCAATATCTGTCACGGGCTGGCCAGTGGTCCACATGGTTTTTCATGGCTGCATCAGTCAATCGGAGTTTTTGGCGTGGCAGGAGCAAACTACCGCGTTATTAGATAAAGCGGAGCCATTTGTAGTCGTTACTCAAAGCTTGGAGCCTATCGAGCTGCCAGAAAAGTATCGTCAAACTGAAGCGGTTTGGCATAAGCAAAACAAACCCAAGTTTGCAGCGCATTGTTTGGCGATTGCGCGGGTGGCGAGCACGCCTGCGCAGTTTGAGAGGCTCAATCTGCCGGGCATGAAAAAACTTTGGCCATGCGATTACTTAGCCACCATGGATCTGGATGAAGCGCTCACTTGGGCAGCAAAACACCTATGAGCCAAGTGATCATCAACAACACCAAACAAAGCCTGCCGGGATTCAATGCAAAAACATTGAGTGTGCTCGTGGTGGGACTTTACTTAGCGCACTCGTTGCCGCTGTACTTTTTCAATGTCGCGCTTCCGGCCATATTGCGTGAGCAGGGGGTTGATCTGCGCGTCATCGGCATGATGTCGCTGTTGTATCTACCGTGGGCATTTAAGTTTTTGTGGGCACCGTTGGTGGATCGATTTTACTGGGAGCGGCTGGGCCGCAGACGCACTTGGTTGATCGCCACTCAGCTCAGTTTGATCTTCGGAGTGCTTAGTTTGGCGGTGCTTGGGCTTAACTATGGTGTCATCGCTTTTGTGCTGTGCAGTTTGTGGATATCCACCATGGCGGCCACCCAAGACATTGCCATCGATGGTTACACGGTTGAGTCCTATCCGCGTTCGCACTTTAATCTGGCGAGCACCGCGCAAAGTGCTGGCGTGGCCTTGGGTAGCATGATCGGCGGTGCTGGATCGCTGTGGATCTATGAGCGCTTCGGCTGGGAGCCCGCGCTCATCACCCTTGCGGTGCTGATTGGACTGATCACCTGTTCTGTGATTTTCATGAAAGAAGGCAGAGGAGCTGAGCAAAATGTCCCTCCATACGCACCCGCGCAAGGGTTAAGTGGCAACCCAACTCCTGACAACTTAGCTCCACCGCAGATAGCCGTCGATCAGACAAACCAAGCTGTCTCATCAGTAGAGGCTGCGCCAAGCGCGCCGCCGGCAGCCATCCGTCATAAGCCCAACCTAGCGCTCGCTTTTAGACGACCAGAGATTCGCCGGTTGCTGCTGGTGATCTTGCTGTATCGCCTGGTTGAAGCGCCAGCGATGGCAATGCTTAACCCCATGCTGGTAGATGCCAAGTGGTCGCTCACCCAGATCGGGGTGCTGTTTTCCGTGGTCGGAGCGGGAGTTGGTCTCGGTGCCGCGGTGACTGCAGGGGTGTTGATTAAGCGGCATGGCGCGGTTCGATGGCTGCTATTAGCAGCTTGGCTTAGGACGGCGGTTTATGTCTTGATCGCAGGCGGTTTACTGATGGGCGCGCTCAGCTTTTGGGGTTTGAGTGCAGCTGTGCTTGCAGTCCTTGCGATTCGATATGTCGCGATGACAGCTCTCTATGCCTACTTTATGGAGCACTGCTCAACCAATCAGGCAGGAACTGATTTTACGATTTTGGTGTGCTTTGAGTTGTTGGTGTATTTCGTGGGGGCGGCCGCATCTGGGTTTTTGGTGAATCTGGCTGGAGGCTATGGGGTCTTTTATGCGCTGCTGTCAGTGATCTCCTTGCTGAGTGTTTGTTTGTGTCACGTGCTAATGCGTGAGGCGCCGAATCCCAGTGCTCACACAGACTAAGTGTGATCACACGTGATGATGGGCAGATCACATATGACTCAACTCAAAGCGACCACCAGTCTTTTGGTGGGTCCACCAACCAAGACTCAGCCCTAGAGGTTGGTTTTGACAAGCGCGAAAAACCAAAGCTCAACAACCGCAATCAAATTAACTTTTTTAACTTGGAGTACCCCATGCGTTTAAGTCTTTTAGCCCTCAGTGTCATGAGCGCTGCAATCAGCTCACCCCTCTATGCTTTGTCGCCCGCTCAAGATACTGATCAAGTGGTTGGCTTGGCTGAGGAGTCACCTGACACAAGTGCTCTACTTGAGCTGGACACAGCGGGGGAGGCTGAAGTTGCTTTACCTGCCCTGCAGATCAGTGCCAACCGCATGAACAGCAGTATTGCTGAGATCGCAGGCACAGTGCAGTCGATCAATCGAGAGCAGATCGAACAGCAAAGTGCAGCAGGGGTGAAACTAGCTGACATATTGGCGCAGCTCGTGCCCGCGCTAGCCACTTCAAGCGGCACGGTGAGTAACTTTGGACAAAACCTACGCGGTCGTCAGGTTCAGGTGTTGATCGATGGCGTGCCGCAAACGGGTTCCCGAGCACTGTCGCGTCAGTTCAACAGCATCAGTCCTGAGATGGTCGAGCGAGTGGAAGTGGTTTCTGGTGCGTCTAGTGTTTATGGGGCAGGCGCCACCGGCGGCATGATCAACATCATCACTAAGCGGCCTGAGGCGGGGAGTCCGACTGAGTTCCAAAGCCATGCAGGGTTGACATTTGGCAATCAAATCAACAAAGACGCGGTAGCCTATGAAGCGTCACAAAGCATGCGCTTTAGTGAGGGCGGGGTCAGTGGGTTTGTTGGCGCCAGCTTCACCAGTCGCGGGGAGCAACAAGACTCAAACGGCGATCGAATCGCCCCTGAGCCGGCTCAGACGGATCAGCAGGACACCGAAACCTGTCTCTTATACACATCTCCGAG
>CAJXOR010000115.1 GCA_913057715.1 uncultured Moraxellaceae bacterium | reverse complement strand
ATCTACACTATCCTCTTCGTCGGCAGCGTCAGATGTGTATAAGAGACAGTTTCAGACCTGCGTAATTAATCTAATGGCAGGTGGATCAGCAGCCAGCTGCCAAGTGACTCAAAATGTCACTGATGACAAATTTCTGCGCTCATCAGCACCGAGGTCTAAGCAGTGTCGTTCAGTCATCTGCTGGCGAGCCAGCTGAACACGCTGACATTTTGGTTCACACAGCACCTAAAACCCTACCCCGTTCACCTAACTGCCCTACTTGGCCGCTTTGTTTACTTCACGCTGACAATCAGACGCATCAGCACTACACCTAAATCAGTGAGCTGGCGCTAAGCTCGGTGTTGATTCTAATTTCAACAAATGGAGTTTCTGATGAAAAATTTACTTTTGAGCGCAGCAGCAGTTTGCCTGATCACTTCTACCAGCGCGATGGCTGGCCATCACATGGAAGGCGACATGGAAATGCCAAAAGATGGCCAAACCCAAGAAAAAACCATGATGGGCACTGAAGCCGATCAGTTTTATATCGCCTTCATGAACGGCAACGCAGACATCTACCAAGTCGACGTCGATGTGACTGAAACCCCAAGCATGGGCAAGATGCGCGCGCCGACTTCTGAGCAGCCAAAAACTGTCCATGTAGAAGTTGAGCAGGTAGGCAGCGTTGATATGGAAGCTGAATCCGAGATGATGGAGCCTGAGATGGACATGGAGATGGACTCTGAAGCTGAGATGGAAATGGAAATGTCAGCTCCATAAGATCGCTTGTGACGCGCCTGCCATGATTTAGCAGGCCTCACTCTGATCCAAAAAGACCCTGAGGGGTCTTTTTTTATTTTCCTACTGGCGACACTGCTCTAATCTATCTTCCTTTTATCTATATAAAACTACCGTTTATAATCAGGAAGTGTCAGGGGCCACGTCAAGCGCCCACATCACTCGGATTAACCCAACATAATTTTGTAACTGCTCCTGATCGATCACTGATAATTTTTTCTACTCAAAACTGGCATAAGTGCCGCCATATCCACTGGCCTTAACTCAGTTCTTACAACTTAGACTCCGTTAATCCCCCCAAAAACACGCGAAAACCAAAGAGAAACCCGTATTTAGCTCCTCTTCAAGCGCTCTCTATCGCATCGGTCAACCCTTTGCCGCGGTGAGTCATTTGGTGGTTGACATTTGTCGATAAAAGACAAAGCGTACTATTTGGCTTATGAATACCGTATGTCGACTGATTTACTTACCTTTTGTTACTTAAAGATCATATTTGGACACTAAATGTTTATTCATCTGGAAATAAACGGGTAGACTGATTGTCTGAGGTCGCTAAAGGTTGAGTCAGCCGGATTGAAAACCATGTCGGTTGCAGTGCTCAACCTTGGTCGGCCAACCGACACAACAGTTGATATGGAGACATTTATGAAACACCTAACCACTGCCCTAACCCTGTTAGCACTGAGCGGCGTTAGTGCCCATGCACTGCAAACCAGTTTGGACTTTGAGCCCATGGTGGTCACCAAAGTAACCACAAACACCCTCCCCTCCATGGTGACCAGTAGCTGCACAGAAACAGCAAGTGCCGAGCTTGGCAGTACCCACCACTCTGACTCAGTAGACACGGCCTCAAGCGTGATCAGTTGCCAGAGCGCGCCCGCTCAAATGGGACCGGGCTCTGAGTTTGTTGATGCAACCACCCAATACGAAGAAAAACTGCAGATTGTCGATATCAAGCAACCTCACGCGATCGAAGCTGGGGACCAAATCGCCTCTCGCTAAATATTTGCGTTACCGTCACAACCCTAAACAGACAACCCAGTGACGCGCGGGTTGACTGATTGGCAAACGGCCAACCAAACGGGTTGAGACTTGTTGCTGGGAGGTTTGTGACAGGCAGACATTTGATAAAAAAGCCCGCTTAAGTGATACAACTTGCGACAAGATAGCGCCGCACTGACAAAAGTCTGCGACAAATTGGTCCTATAGTGGTTCTACTGCTAGGCACCTAGCCCAAACCATAAAGGAAGTTGATATGAGTAAATTACTGATGAGCGCTGCTGCTGTTTCACTGTTGATGAGCGCCCCAGCGATGGCCGGTCCACAAGGCAAAATGTCCCTCGACACCAATCAAGACGGTACCATCACTCGCGCTGAGTTCATGAGCCAAGCCGAATCACGCTTTAAGATGATGGACGCGAACAACGACGGCAAATTGACTGAAGCTGACCGCGCCGCGGCTCAAAAGATGCACTTCGACAAGATGGACGCCAACAAAGACGGCAAGCTGTCCGAGACCGAGATCAAGGCTGCACGCGGCGAAAAGGCAGTTAAGTACTTTGAGAAAGCCGATGCCAACAACGACAAATTCGTTACCCCTGCCGAGATGCAAAACTTCATGATGAGCAAAAAGGGTGGTAAAAAAGCAGGGTAACAAGATGAACAGCGAGCAATATGGCAACCGCCAACAGCCGATCGCTTAACTGCTGAGTGATCCACTGGCCCAAAGTTCAACTTTGGGCTGTTTTGTTTGTGGGATACTCAAGCCCCAGCACCCAAAACTTGGCAGATGATGCGGTGATCAGCCGACCCCTAAGACACTGACTCAAAAAACGAGATCCGATCCCACCATGAATCCCGATACCCCACGCTTGCTGTTGGTTGATGACGAAGCTTCGATTCGAGAACCGCTGCTCAGCTACTTATCAGATCAAAACTTCACTGTTTGCGGTGCCAGCGATGCCGCAGCGGCGCGGACACTGATTGCTGATCAGTCTTTTGATCTGGTCCTGCTCGATATCATGATGCCGGGCGAAGACGGATTGAGTCTTTGCCGCTTTTTAGCTGAAAAATACATCCCGGTGATCCTGCTCACCGCCAAATCTGAAGCAATCGATAAGATCGTGGGCCTTGAGATTGGTGCTGATGATTATGTGGTGAAGCCCTTTGATCCCCGTGAATTAGTGGCCAGGGTACGCTCGGTTTTGCGCCGCAGCAGCGACAACCGCAGCAGCGACAACCCGGCCGATGAGAATCAAGGAGCGATTAACAGCCAACCCAAAATGCCCACTTTTGCTGGCTACGAGTTTGAAGGTTGGGTGCTCGACACCCTTAAACTCTGCTTAAGCGACCCAGAGGGTGTGCTGATTCCCATCTCGACCGCTGAATTTAAGCTGCTTGAGGCACTGGCGCAGCGCGCAGGCCAGGTCATGAGCCGCGATGAGCTGCTGCTTAAAGTTCAGGGCCGCGAAACTCAGGCATTTGATCGGGCCATCGACAACCAAATCAGTCGGCTCAGAAAGAAAATTGAGGCCGACCCCTCAAATCCCAAACTTTTGCAAACCGTGTGGGGCGGCGGTTACCGCTTAAGCGCTGTGGTCAATGAGCGTCGCTCAAGTGAGTAACCTTTTATGAGCGGCCTTGCGATCGTAGCAACCAGCAAGCGAAACTTTTCAGCGAGGAGTCTTGGTTATGACTGAGCCGCTGAACGTCTCCCGCATAGAGAAAACTGCCCGCTTTGGCCTGCCTAAAACCCTAAGCGCTCAACTGCTCAGCTTGCTTGCGGTGAGCTTACTTGTCGCTCAGATGATCAGCGCTGCGGTGATCTTTCGCGCGCAAAAACTCCAGCTCGATAACGCACTGGCCTCAGAAGCGGCGTTTAAGCTTGGCGGCGCGCTGAGTGAGCTTAGCCGACGCGGGCTGATCCCTGGAGCTACGATTGATCCGGAGGAAAATGCCAGCGCTTTTGAGGGCTCAGTGGCTGCAAGGCCTGTCTCT
>CAJXOR010000114.1 GCA_913057715.1 uncultured Moraxellaceae bacterium | reverse complement strand
ACGAGATCATGCCTAGTCTCGTGGGCTCGGAGATGTGTATAAGAGACAGGTACCGCAGTTGGTGATACTGCAAGCGCAGTAGGTAGCGGGATCCAATCAACCGCCAACTTTATCGGTAGCGGCGTGGTCGCAACAGGTAAATTCATCGGTACGGGTGTTCAAAAAACCGGTAACTTTGTGGTTCAAGGCGCTAAAGCCACTGGCGATCTGATCGGTAACGGCGTCATGGCAACCGGCCAAACCATCGCCAAGATCAACAACCCCGTGATATTGGCCAATCGCAGCAGCGAGCTGGTTGAAATCACCCCTCAGCAGATTTGTGCGGCGGTGATCAGCAACCCTCAAGCCGCGATGGCCATGAACGGCAAAGACATCGTGGTTAGCGGTAAAGCGGTGCAAAATGTCGGTCAGCAGGATCAAAACGTGCAGTACACCCTGCGCAGCGACAACACGACCATGCAAGTCACCACCAAAGACGGCGTGCCATATGGCTTCCAAAAAGACAGCGATGTTAAAGTGATTGCTACCTTAAACGGCGCAGTGGTTAATGCTGACGGCGATTGTGTGATTGACTTTGTGAATGCTGAACGCATGTACTAAGCTTCAGGCAATAAATTGAAAACCAGCTTCGGCTGGTTTTTTTGTGCCTCATGCACTCGCGCTCAGCACCTCACCCGCCCTACCCGCATCAAACAGGTAAGGACTGGTTTTGAGTTAACTGAGGCTTAGGGCTTGGTCTCAAACCGCCCCAATCAAATGATGAGCAGGCTCAGTTCCTCCAGCCTTCGCCTGAGCTTTCGTACGAGTAGGTTTCCTCTGTCTTGATGGTAGAGTCGGGTTGCATGATCAGCTGATAAACCAGTTTTTTAGCAAAGCTACTGGTGATAGCTGATCCATACTCAGGTGTCACTCCTTGATACTTCTTCAGTAGTTGCTTGGGGTAGATGGTGAAGGTACGCCAAGCGGATGGGGGGAGCTGGGCGATGGCTTGGCCTTGTTTTTTGTTTCCAGCCTCACTATATGAAATTCGATCACTGTAAGCCTGCCCATCAGCTCCATAGTAGGTTTTAACTCCCGATGCATTGGTGACAGGCCCCTTACCATAGAATTTCTTACTCTCCTGACTACTCATGAACCGCGCATACTCAATCACCACCTTCTCGGGGACGTCTTTGGGTTGAAAGGTGCAGTGACCGCCATAGATGCTGTAGCCGTTTGGGTTATTACGGTTGTTCATGCAGTTTTCGAGTCCCGCAGAGTTTTTCATGGCATAGAGTGTTCCCGCCTTACTGTTATCAAAGTCAACAATCAACTTGGTAGGAACCAAAGGATAGGAGGCGCACCCGCCTAGCCCTAGTAGTAAGGTGGTGCCTAAAGACAGGCCAATCTGTTTGTTCATCTAATACTCCAGTTTGGTGGTGATTAAGGTGTTGTAGTGGGTGTTGATCCAATTGAGGTATTCCTTGATTTGGATGCGTTCATCTTCATCTGCAGAGTCATACATAATCACCTGATCTTTAGAGGGCTTCATGTCTTTGTATCAAACCGCCCCAATCAAATGATGATCAGGCTTAGTTTCTCCAGCCTTCACCTGTAAATTTATAACCATAACTCTCTGAAGTTTTGATCGTGGAGTCGGATTGCATGCTTAAGGTTAGGACCAAGTACTTAGCAAAGCCACTGGTGATTGCTGATCCAGACTTAGGTGTCACCCCTTGATACTTTTTGAGTAGTTGCTTGGGGTAAATGGTGAAGGTGCGCCAAGCGGATGGGGGGGAGGCTGTTGATATAAGCTTTTTCTTTTAACTTGCCTTGTCTTGCCCACTCTTCTTGCGAGACTCTTTCTCCTTTGAGGTCTACATAGTATTTTGGGCTGTTGTTTTCTATGACCCAAACACTCTCGCCATAAAAGGTACTAATTCTCTCATCAGTACTCATAAACCGCGCATACTCAATCACCACCTTCTCAGGGACATCTTTGGGTTGAAAGGTGCAGTGACCGCCATAGATGCTGTAGCCGTAGTCAGTGTTGACTTTGGGGTAGCATTTTTCGAAACCTGGTGAATTTTTCATAGCGTACATTGTGTCCGCTTGGTGATCGATCATTGAGACAGTTAAGTCTGTTGGAGCTAAGGGATGGGAGCTGCAGCCACCCAGCCCCAGTAGCAAGGCGGTGCCTAAAGACAGGCCAATCTGTTTGATCATCTAATACTCCAGTTGGGTGGTGATTGTGGTGTTGTATGAGTGTTGATCCACTTGAGGTATTCATTGATTTGGATGCGTTCAAATTCCTCTTTAGAGTCATACATAATCACCTGATCTTTAGAGGGCTTCATGTCCTTACCCAGTCCTACAGTCTTCATGGCGTAGTACTCATCGAGCAGTTTTTTTATGGTCGCAGTCATATAAAGCCGGTGCCAGATCAGCATCCTTGAATAATTATTGATAAGTGAGCGCTAAGTTAAGTGTCGCCAGCCCAAACTTTTTTATAAATAGCGGTTTATCTTGGTTTTATGTGCTTAATCCACACTATACCGCCAGCCGATCAAACCACCAACGCTCGCTCGTCGCATCCAACCAAAGCCGTGCTGCCTTTTTGTGTTCATCCGCGCTCCACCCTGTGACATATCTGCCGGATTGCTCTAAAATACAACCCAACCGAGGGGTGCTGCATCAGCTGCCGATCTGTCTATTGATGACATTTTGCATACGCTGTCAGGCTCGGACCAAATCACTAACCGCACCCGCCTTCACTTTTCTTTAAGGAGAAAACTATGAACGCGGGAAATACTGCGCTTCAAAACTCGGGCAACCAAGCTAACTTTGCTGACTATAAAGTTGCCGACATATCACTGGCAGACTACGGTCGCCGTGAGATCACCCTAGCCGAAAAAGAGATGCCTGCCCTCATGGGTCTGCGCGAGCGCTATAAAGCTGAGCAGCCGCTGGCGGGCGCCAAGATCGCCGGTTGTATCCACATGACCATCCAAACCGCCGTGTTGATCGAAACCTTGATTGAGCTGGGCGCTGAAGTACGCTGGACGTCGTGCAACATCTTCTCAACCCAAGACCACGCCGCAGCCGCGATCGCCGCCGCCGGTACGCCAGTTTTTGCCTGGAAAGGCATGACTGAGGAGGAGTACGACGCCTGCTTGGTCGCTCAGATCCACAAGGACGGCAAGCTTTGGGACGCCAACATGATCTTGGATGACGGCGGTGACTTGACCGGCTTGATCCACGACAAGTACCCGCAGATGCTGGGCGCGATCCACGGCGTGAGTGAAGAAACCACCACTGGCGTGGTGCGCTTGGTGCAGATGCTGCAAAAAGGCACGCTCAAGATTCCAGCGATCAACGTAAACGACTCGGTCACTAAATCCAAAAATGACAACAAGTACGGCTGCCGCCACTCGCTAAACGACGCGATTAAGCGTGGAACTGACATGCTGCTCTCCGGCCGCCGTGCACTCGTCATCGGTTACGGCGATGTCGGTAAAGGCTCAGCGCAAAGTTTGCGTCAAGAAGGCATGATAACGCGCGTCACCGAAGCCGATCCGATCTGCGCCATGCAAGCTTGCATGGACGGTTACGAGGTTGTGTCTCCTTATCTGAACGGTGAAAACACCGGCGCTGACTCGGTCAACGAGCGCTTGCTTAGCGAGACCGATCTGATCGTGACCACCACGGGCAACTACCACGTGTGTGACAGCAACATGCTAGCCAAACTTAAAGCCGGTTCCGTGGTTTGCAACATCGGGCACTTTGACACCGAGATCGACACGCAGTTCATGCGCGACAACTGGCTATCCAATCGGGTGTTTACCTCCCACGACAATATCGTGGACCATGCTGCGAGCGGCGTTACAC
>CAJXOR010000113.1 GCA_913057715.1 uncultured Moraxellaceae bacterium | reverse complement strand
GAGATCATGCCTAGTCTCGTGGGCTCGGAGATGTGTATAAGAGACAGGCAAAAAGCTGCTCAATCACATCACCTTCAAGCGTGATATCAAGACCCACCCGTTTGGTGAACTGCATCTCTGCCAGTGTCGCCGCCAAGCCGCCATCTGAGATGTCATGATAAGCCTCGATCAGAGCTTTGCTGCGCGCCTCCTGAATCAGACCAAAGAACTGCTTGAGCTTGTCGCTATCCACATCGGGTGCTTGATTGCCTAGCTGGTTCAGCGTTTGCGCTAAGATCGATCCGCCCAATCTTAAAGCACCGCCAGATAAGTTGATCCAGTAAAGCTTGGATTCACCGATCTGATCATGAGATTTGAGCTCTGGGGTCAGCGTGGTTGCCACGTCAGTCACTGGTGCAAACGCGGTGATCACGACCGTCATTGGTGAGACGACGGTTTGAGTGGTGGTTTGCGCGTCATCGCTGGTTTGTTTACCAGTGGCATTTTTGTCACTGCTACTGGACTGCCACTGCGCGCGCATCGAGAGCGAGTCCTTACCAACCGGGATCGCGATGCCAAGCTTAGGACACAGATCAAGGCCGATCGCGCGCACGCCCTCATAGAGTGCCTGATCTTCACTCACGCCATGCTCATCGGTAAAGCCGGCAGCAGCCATCCAGTTGGCTGAGAGCTTAATCTGGCTTAAATCGGTAATCGCAGCAGCAGCGATGTTGGTGATCGCCTCACCCACCGCCATGCGCGCAGAGGCGGCTGCATCGATCAGGGCAATCGGCGGACGCTCACCCATCGCCATCGCTTCACCGGTATCGCTGAGCAGGCCGCTTGAAGTGACCGCCACATCGGCAACTGGCACCTGGTAGGGGCCAATCATCTGGTCGCGAGTCACCATGCCGGTGATCGAGCGATCCGCGATAGTGATCAAAAACTTTTTACTGGCGACACTGGGGTGAGCTAGCACCTGATGGAGCGCGTCTTTGAGGCTGATATCCAGATTCAGCGAACAAAGAGACCGCTGCTCGTTCGCATAGGAGCGGTTAAGGCGGGGCGAGTTGCCCAGCAGCACCGACATGGGCATATCCACGACGTCGCCACCCAGCAGCTCATCGGTGACTTCAAGCTGGCGGATCTCAGTCGCCTCGCCCAAGACCGCAAACAAGCAGCGCTCACGCGCGCAGATTGCTTCAAACCGCTCAAGACTGGCTGGCTTGATCGCGAGCACATAGCGCTCCTGCGACTCGTTTGACCAAACCTCCATCGGCGACATGACCGGCTGCTCAATCGGGATACGGCGAAGCTCTAGGCGGGCGCCACGCGAGGCGTCGTTGACCAACTCTGGCATGGCGTTAGATAAGCCGCCAGCACCCACATCGTGGATCGAGACGATCGGGTTGGCTGCACCTAAGCCCCAGCACGCATCAATCACTTCTTGAGCGCGGCGCTCAAACTCGGGGTTTTCACGCTGCACACTGGCAAAGTCCAGATCGGCTGACATTTCACCGCTCTCAACACTTGAAGCCGCGCCGCCGCCCAAACCAATCAATAGCGCAGGGCCGCCAAGCACGATCAGCAAATCACCTGGCTCAATCTGGTGTTTGTCGACGTGATCGGTTTTGATATTGCCATAACCGCCGGCGATCATGATCGGCTTATGAAATCCGCGCCAATCACTTTGGCCGCTTGAATCCGCGCCGCACTCCGCTCCGATGTCGAGCTGAAAACTGCGGTAGTAGCCAGTCAGCGCCGGACGCCCAAACTCGTTGTTGTAGGCGGCAGCGCCTAGCGGTGCCTGGATCATGATCTCAAGCGCGCTTGCCATGCGATCAGAGTGACCCAGTTTTCGTGCTTCAGTCTCCCAAGGCTGCTTTAAGTCTGGCAGCAGCAGGTGGGAGGTGTTAAATCCTGAAAGGCCTGCTTTAGGCTTGGAGCCGCGGCCGGTCGCACCTTCATCGCGGATTTCACCGCCCGACCCTGTCGCCGCACCCGCAAAAGGTGCGATGCCGGTTGGGTGGTTGTGCGTTTCAACCTTCATGAGGATCGCGATATCCTCATCGCTAAACTCGTAAGTTTTGGGGCCTTGCTCATTTTGGGCTTTTGGGTAAAAGCGCTCCGCACGGCTACCCTCGATCACCGAGGCGTTATCGTGGTAAGCAGACAGGACACCGTTTGGCGATTTCTTGTAGGTGTTTTTGATCATGCCAAACAAGGAGAGATCACTGTCGTAATCTTCAGGCAGATCGTGCCACTTGGCATTGAAGATCTTGTGGCGACAATGCTCAGAGTTTGCCTGAGCAAACATCATCAGCTCAGCATCGGTTGGGTTACGCTTGAGCTGCTCGGTATAAACTGCATATAAGTAGTCAATCTCATCACTCGATAAGGCAAAACCATAGTTGGCATTTGCCTGAACTAGCTCATCGCGGCCACCGCCGATGATGTTGATCTTGGTAAGCGGTTTGGGTGCGTGTTCATCGAAGAGGACCTCTGCCGTCTCAAGAGACTCAAACAAGCTCATGGTCATGCGGTCATACAAGACCGCACCAATTTCTTCACTTAGTTTGAATTCGTCTGCCGCAGCGCCAGTTTTGAAACTCAAGGTAAACACGCAAGCCCGCTCAATCCGCGTGAGAGCTATCCCGCTGCAACCAAACACATCGGCAGCCTTGGAGCCCCAGGGAGAGCGCGTGCCCACTCTAGGAGTAGCGATCAGTGTGACTTGGTTGGGCTCTGGCTTGCTCAGCGAGTGCTCGGCGCCATCGTTTAGCAGCAGCAAAGCATCGGCTAGCTTGCTGGGTTCGATGGGTGCTTCAAACAAATACACGTACTGGGCGTCCATGCCCGTAATCGCGCCATCGCTCAGCGCGACCAGCTGGTGAATTTTACGTTGGCGGTCAAATTCGTTTAGAGCAGGCTGTCCGGCGATGGTAAACATAGTCAAATTCAGTGGCTTAAATTCAGCTGCAATGATACGCCAAACCCCAAAGCTTGGCACCCGCAATTGGGGTTATGCATACCCAGTTAAGCATCTCTGCAGTTAAAACATCCGATCAGTCAGCTTGAAGCTTAAGCCCAAAACACAAGCAATTTGCAAAATGTCCACGCTAGCGAATCATGAGCTAACCCCAAATTGATCGCCCAAATTACTCTTGAACCAGCGCCTGAAGGATTGAACTTTGATCTACGGCAGCTGTCTTTATCAGCAGCCAACGCAAAACTACAAACGCACTACCCTGCCAGCCAAATCTCACGTAAACCTTTAGATCCGAGTAATGCAGATACCCGTCATCAACCGATCCGCCAATCAATCCCGACACAATTGATTTTAAGTCTGAGCTCTAATAACGAGGACATTTTAACTACTGAGCCTTTTATGAGCGATAAAGTCCTAAGCAACCAAGAACACATCGAACGCGCCGCTAAACTAATTGAAGACATCCAGTTTGCGATGATCTCAAGCGTCGATAGTGACGGCAAACTGACCAGCTGCCCCATGACCACTCAAGGGTTTGAAGAGTTTTCCGGATCAATCTGGTTTATCGGCTCTAAATCCTCTGGATTGGTCCACAGCTTAAAACTCAACCCAGCGGTCAACCTGAGCTACAGCGACAACAGCAGCAAAAACTACGTGTCAGTCTCAGGCTCTGCCGCTTTGGTTGAGGATGCTCAAAAACTTGAGCAAATGTGGAGCCCCTTCTACCAAGCTTACTTCGACAGCCCTGCTGATCCGGACATACAACTGATTCAAATTACCGCTCACAGTCTTGAGTACTGGATCAGCAACAACGTCTTTGTGAATATTTATGAGATGGGCAAAGCGCTGGCTACTGGCGATAAAGCCGATTTGGGCGAGCGCCATAAGATCGATTTGGTGTGATTTAGATGATTAAACAAAAAGGCGCTTAAGCGCCTTTTTTTGGGCTAATGATAAATGACAGCTGATCTGACTTAAGCGTAAAAACCTGTCTCTT
>CAJXOR010000112.1 GCA_913057715.1 uncultured Moraxellaceae bacterium | reverse complement strand
CCGGGCATCGTGGGCGCGGTGGCCGGGGCCTACTTGGTCAGTGTTATCGACGGCAGCTTGCTTAAGCCGTTTGTGTCGGCGTACTTGCTGATCATGGGGATATATATTTTGCGAAAAGCCTTTGTGCATCAAGCAGCAAACATAGGTGCTGCAACCGGAAAAATCGCGCCGCTCGCACTGCTTGGCGGGTTTGTAGACTCAGTGGGCGGCGGGGGCTGGGGGCCGGTCGTGACTACTTCGCTGCTTGGGCGCGGCCATCCACCCAAAGAAACCATAGGCTCGGTCAACAGCGCCGAGTTTTTCTTAACCATAGCCAGTGCCACCGCTTTTGCTGCGCTGGTTGGTTTTGGTTACTGGACTGCAATCGTAGGGCTGGTGATTGGCGGGGTGTTTGCTGCGCCTTTTGCCGCTTGGCTTTGCCAGCACTTAAGTCCCAAACAGCTGCTTGTGCTGGTTGGGGTGCTGATCACGGGGCTTAGCCTTTACAACCTGTTTGATGCGCTGTTTAGATAGGTTTTGGAGTTTCGCCCGATTCGTTGACAAAAAAATGGCCCCGATACGGAGGCCATTTTAGTAAAAACCTAAGTCTTACTTAGGTGACACCATGTCCTCTGGGGTCACCCACTCATCGAACTCAGCCTCGGTAGTCAGACCCAGCTCAACCGCGACGGCTTTGAGCGTCTTGTTTTGCTTATAGGCAGTTTTAGCGATCTTGGCGGCGTTCTCATAACCGACGTGGCGGTTGAGCGCCGTGACCAGCATGAGCGAGTTGTGCAAGAAGTGGTCGATCTGGTCTTTGACCGGCTCGATCCCGACCGCGCAGTTGTCGTTGAAGCTGTTGCAGGTATCGCCCAAAAGCTGGATCGACTGAAGTAAGTTGTAGCAGATCACCGGCATGAACACGTTGAGCTCAAAGTTGCCTGAGGCACCCGCCATGTTGATCGTGGCGTCGTTGCCCATGACCTGAGCGACCACCATGGTCATGGCCTCTGATTGGGTGGGGTTAACCTTGCCGGGCATGATCGAGCTACCGGGTTCATTTTCAGGGATGGTCAGCTCGCCCAAACCGCAGCGAGGGCCGGATGCGAGCCAGCGCACGTCGTTTGCGATCTTGTTTAAACTGGCAGCCAGGGTTTTCAGAGCGCCTGAGGCAAAAACTTCGGCGTCACGGGCGGCTAGCGCTTCAAACTTGTTGGGTGCGGTGACAAAGGGCAGGCCAGTCAGCTCGCTGATTTTCTCCGCTGATTTAACCGCATAGTCAGGGTGGGAATTCAGACCCGTGCCAACCGCGGTGCCTCCCAGTGGCAGCTCGTAAAGACCTGCCAGTGCGTTGTCGATACGAACCAAGGCATGATCCAGCTGGCTCACATAGCCTGAGAACTCCTGACCTAAAGTGAGCGGGGTGGCGTCTTGTAAGTGTGTGCGGCCGATCTTGACGATCGAGGCAAAATCATCGGCTTTTTTAGCTAAGGTTGCGCGCAGTGATTTAACCGCCGGAATCAGAAGCGTGTTGATCTGCACGGCAGCAGCGACACGGATCGCGGTAGGGAAGCTGTCGTTGGTGCTTTGCGCGTGGTTAACATGGTCGTTTGGGTGAACCGGCGCATAGGTGCCGCGAGCTTCGCCAGCGATTTCGTTTGCGCGGTTGGCTAAAACTTCGTTGATGTTCATGTTTGACTGAGTGCCCGAACCGGTCTGCCACACCACGAGCGGAAACTGATCGGACAGGCCGCCGCCCAGGACTTCATCGCAGGCTTTAACGATCAGCTCGCACTGTTTTTCCTCGATCCGGCCAAGACCTGAGTTGGTGAGTGCTGCGGCTTTTTTGACCGTCGCCATGGCTTTGATCATGGCGGGCGGCAAAGTTTCGCCGCCGATCTTAAAGTTGGTCAGTGAGCGCTGGGTTTGCGCCCCCCAATAAGCATCGCTTGAAACTTCGATCTCGCCCATGGTGTCGCGTTCGGTTCTGGTCGACATAAATTTGTCCTGTTGGTGGGTCAGTTGGATTCAAAAGTGGTCAGTATTTTAGCACTGATTTTGGGGTTTTGCTTTTGGGCGGAGGTTCTCAAGATCAGTAAAATGCCCCCGATAGTAGGCAAATTCAATGGCACTGAATTTTGAGTCTATTCATAGCTGCGTGCTATAGACTTTGCCTCTTAACAGGCAATACGCCAAAATCAGCCAACACCAAGCCGGAGTGTGATGTTTGAGTAACTCGCCACGCGAAAACCTGAACCACTCTCAAGCCAGCGCTAAAAAGCTCAGATCTGAGCTTCGTGCAAAGCGCAGAAGCCTATCGAGTGGCTTTCAAAGCCGCGCTTCAAACGCAGCCTCACGGCAGCTACTTAAGCGCGGCAGCAGGAGTGCGGGCGCGATCCGGCGCGCTAAAAGCGCGGCGATTTACTTACCGGCCTTTGGTGAGATCTCGCCCTTACCCTTGTTACTGCCGCTCTCAAAGCGCGGCGTGGCGATCTATGTGCCGGTAACTTTTGGGGTGCGTATGCGCTTTATTAAGCTTTCTGTGAGTGCGATAAAGCGGCTCAGACTGCGCCGCCACCCGCTGGGCATGCCAGCGGTCGCTGGGCGCGGCACACGATCAGTGAACCAGTTTGACTTGGTGGTGGTGCCTTTGGTGGCATTTGACTCAGCGGGCAATCGGCTGGGCATGGGCGGGGGTTTTTACGATAGGGCACTGGCTGGCGCCAAGAGCACGCTGAAACTTGGCTATGCTTATGATTTTCAGTGGGTTAGTGCTTTGCGTGTTAACTCATGGGATGTAAAACTTGACGGTGTTGTCACGCAAAACACCATGACGACTTTTCGAGAATTTGCTAGACTCTGCATATAAATGAGCATAATAAATAATTGATGTTTCTTACCGATTAAACCTAATTAAGGGTTTGTCTCAAATCGATATAAGTGCCGTGACAAGTAGGTCACCGCAATGCACACCAAAGGAAGATTCTATGAATCAAGCTGAACTCTTTACTGCAGCTTTTGAACACCATCCAAGCGCCCATGCCGTATTGGTTTTTGAGGTCAAAAACATCAATCTTGTTGCTGCTAACGCTGCATTTAAAAATTTGCTGGGTTTGGATGAAAAAAGCCCTAAAGAGCTGGGTACAAAGCTTGGGGCTCTTGTGTCAGACGGGTTTAAGCAAGCGCTCTTAACTCAAAGTGAGTTTGAGTCGAGCAGTGCAATCGTCGTCGATGGTGAGAAAAAGCAGTTACAGTTGAGTTTGATTCCGCTGGGTGTCAATCGTCACTTTTTGTTGGTGCTTAAGTCCCAACAAGAAGACATGCAAGATAAGCAGCGCATGATCGAGCTGATGAGCACTAACGACAAACTCATGGCCAAGATCGATGACCTGAGTAAGACTGATCCCAGAACGGGGATTTATAACTCCAAAGCGATCAATCATGAACTCTCTATCTTGTTTAACAGCGCTAAGCGTAACTACGGCAGTTTCTCGATCTTGTTCGTGTCCTTCAACGGCATGGGTAAGATCCTAAAAGACTACGGAGAGGACGTGCTAGACAAGGCGCTCGAGCATTTCGCCAGCATGCTCAACAAAAACTTCCGTCGCCGCTCAGACATCATCATCCGCTATGATGAGCACCAGTTTTTGGTGTGTTTTGCTGGAGCCAACGAAGCGCAGACCTATAATCTCGCGGACAAGATCTTGCACTCGATCACCAACATGCCGATGGTCCTCGACTCGGTTGATAACAAGATCAATCTGACCATGAGCATCGGCATGCTCTCGATGGTGTTGTCGCTAGATTCAAACCTTGATCACGTCATCGGTGCGGCGCACTTAGCGGCAAATGACGCTAAAAAAGCCGGCGAGAACCAGATCCATGTGGTTGACGCTGAGTCGCTTGAGCCCTGATCTTTAGTCTGATTATAGATGAGTGAACAAGACAACAGCTGTCTCTTATACACATCTGACGCTGCCGACGAAGAGGATA
>CAJXOR010000111.1 GCA_913057715.1 uncultured Moraxellaceae bacterium | reverse complement strand
GCTCTCGTGTTGGTTGCAGGCCAGCCGACAAGCCTGCCGCTGCCACCGTACTTGAGACCCGCTCCTGGAAGCCAGTGGTGCTGACCTGCGCGCCGTCGTTGATTCTGCCGGTCAACAGTGCGTTCATCGCTTGTTGTTCGGTGAGACCGGCGTCATTGAAAACGTTGATCATGGGGTCGTTAGCTTGACCGGTGACATTTACCCCGACACGTCGCCCATCGATACGCCTGAGCGCTGTCACCTCAAGTGAAGGGATGCCAATAGGACCTCTGAAGTTAATCTGAGCTTCAGCCAACTCCAGATCCTGACCAAACACCTCAATCGTGTTTTGGGTGGCCGCGCGGATCTGACCGTTGTTGTAGATGGTCGGCGTGCCGTTTTGAGTCAGAGTGATCGAGCCCTCAAGCGGTATCTCAGCGCCAAAGCCTTTGAACATGATATCTCTGACCAGGTTCACGTCGATATCGGTGAACAGCGTCCACTTGGTTTTGGGCATCTCTTGAGGTTGGTTGACGATCCGCCTGTCCACCACCCGAACATCGGGGGAGATCCCGATGGGGTCACCGTTTGCGCTGGCTGGGCGGATAGTCGCCTCGATCACATCGACCACGCCTTTGATCACCGCGCGCTGCGCTGGGACATCCGCCTCTAGGGTGATCGTGGGGTTTATCTCGGCATAAAGTAGCGGCGGTTGACGCACGCTTAGGTTTTTACCGGCAAGCTTAGCGTTAACTTTGAGGCCTTCAGCCCAGTTGAGATTGCCGGTGAGATTGCCGGTTCCACCACCGCTGTTGAAGCTGCCTTTTAAATCAGCCTTGTTGCCCCTGATGCTGGAGGTGAGCTGGATGTTCCGCAGGTTGACCGGCAAATTGATGAGCTCAACCCCGCCATCGACCAGTTTAAATTCACCGTAAATCATCGGTCCTTTGAGCGGCCCACTTAAACCGGCCGCAAGCGAAGCCGTCCCGCTGATGCTTCTAAGGGACGGGATAAAGGGTCTAAAGATACTCAGGTTGATATCGTCGAGCACCAGAGCGCCGTTGACATTTTTGTCCGGTGATTTGGGATCGATCACCACATCGACATAGCCACTACCTGAGCCTGAGGTTTTCGCGTCCAGACGCACTGAAAGTCCCTCTGGCTGGGTCCTGGCAATCAAACTTAAGCGCTGATACTGGATCTGGGTTGGGTCGTCCTGCGGGTCAACTGGGCGAATCCCGATGCGGCCGTTGTCGGTGTAAACAACCGCGTTGATCTGCGGGTCTTGGCCTTTGTTGATCTGTACTTTGGCGTTGCCCGATAAGCTGCCATCCCAAGCGATTTCGCCGGGCAGGAAAGGCGTCAACAGGTTGGCTGAAAGCTCTTTGACTGAAACTGCGGCTTTTAAGCCTTTAGGGTCAAATGTCAGCGCATCATCCAAACACAAGTAGCCGCCAGCCTCAGTGCTCCAGCAGTGCGCGCTCAGCGTCAAGCTCAGCGGCTTGGATCGATAATTGATCAAGGCGGGTTTTTGCTGTTTGAGCACCAGATTTTGATAGTTGATGGTGCCGTCTCGAAGCGCTCCTTGATAACTTAAGGGGCTCAGACCTAGCTTGCCTGCCAGATTGGCCTTTAGGTCAGTGCCATCGCGACTGATGCTAAGTGCTGCTAGGTGCTGGGACAGGGTGCCATTTGCCTGAAGCTCTGCCGAGTCGATCTCAAATTGAGCGAGCTTAAGTTGACTCAGCGACATGTCGATCTTGCTGGTGTCGCGCCCAAGCGCTTTTATGTTGGCGTCGAGCTGTAAACCGGATACGCTGGACGATCCCACGCGCAGGTTTTGCGCGTTGACTTGAGCCAAGATGTTGGGCGACCTTCTGCCCGGACTCATGCGCACGTAGGCACTCAGGCGCCCGCTAACCAGCGAGGTCAGCTGATTGAGGGTGGAGATTTGTGCGTTGAGTTTGAGGGACTGCCCTTCGGCTTGAGCGGTTACCTGATTTTCACCCCAAATTAGCCTGAAGTTTTCAGCTTTAAACTGCCCCAGCATCTGATTGGCTTCGCTTAAGTCTTGAGCGTCCAAGTTTTGGCTATCGAGCTGATCTAAAGCGATGCCGCTTAGGTTGGCGTCGAGCGAGCCTGTGGCTATGAGTGGCTTGTTTTTTAGCGTACCGCGAAGGTTCAACCGATCGATGATCACACGCCGTTTGGTTTGGCCCCAGAGCCCGCGGGTGGCAAATGTCCCTGTGATCGAGCCTGGATAGTCGCTCAGCAAGTAACTAGGATCGAGTTGATCTAGGTTGGCTTTTAGGTTCCAGCTGAGCGGGGATGCCGTGTTGACTTGTCCAGACAGATTGATGCCACTGCCCTGAGTTTTATAGATCGCGCGATCTATCAAGAACTGCGACCCTTGTTTTGTTAGGGCGAGGTTTGCAAAACCTCTGGGCTTGTTCGTGGTGTTGAGCTGTCCTTGGTAACTGACCGACAAATCCGAAGTTTGCGTGTTGAGGATTATCTTGGATTGCCCAAGCACTTTGAGCGGTTGCTGCCCACCCAGATTGCTTAATAGTAGATCAAGCTTGGGTGCGTTGATACTTAATCGGTCGCCATTTTTCACGCCGCCCAAACTGGCCGCACCACTGATTTTGATCGGCGAGGTGTTGGTTTGGCCTGAGCTTTGATTGAGCTTAAGCAGGGTCTGCGGCTCGAAATTGCTGAAGTCGGCGTTGGCACTGATCACGAGCGGAGCGCCCGTAGTGATCTGCGCTCTGCCCTGAAGCTGCCCAGCTGTGCCTGAGTAGTTGATCCTGCTTAAGTCAATCTGTGGACCAGTCTTGGTTAGGTCAACTTGGTAGCGGCCCTGCGCATACTGAGACTGTGCGCTGGGCTCAAACACAGCCTGAACCTTAAGTGGGTCACCTTTGGGTAGTTGGATTTTCGCAGTTAGGTCACCTTCAGGCGCTTGTATGTCGACATGAGTGGCGAGCACCGCAGCGGTGCGGTAAAAACCCAGATCAAAGTCACCTTGATCTATGTTTGGTATCTGTTTGATAGCCGCTGGCGGCAGCAAGCTATCTAGTTTAAGAGACCAGAGCTGTCCAGTAAGACCGACCAAAGTGGGGTTAACAAAGTCGATAAAACCCCTAGAGCTGAGCGCCAGATCGGGGCTGTCAAGCGTGAGTGAATCCACCCGCATATCTTTAAAGGTAAACAAGCCACTTGATTGTGCGGGGCCTGGAGCAAAGGTGTTCAGCGCCAGATCGCCCGACAGCTGATAATTCATGCCCGCAACCGGACCCTGTAAATTCAGCACCGCATCAGCCAAGGTGACTCGGGGTTGATCTTCAGGGATGCGGATCAGATCAGAGACCACGGTTGCATCTAAGGGTTGGCCAGGCTCAAGCGGTGAAAAGTTGCCTGTGCCGTTGAGCTCGGAGTTCATGAAGCGAGTCTTCGCAATCAGCTCAAGTGACTTAAGAGCGCCGCCGATATCCAGCTCAATCGGCGCAAGCGCAGCGACTTTTGGTAGAACCAACTCACCGGTGGCATTGATGGGGTAAAAATCAACAAATTGCATATCGCCGTTGATTTGATTGACCTGCACGTTGCTGCCAAAGGCAAGCGCGCCGTTGTCAATTTCAAGCTGGCTACCCCCAAAAAATAGCTCGTTTGCGGTGATTTGATTGAGGATGATGGTTTTTTTGTTGGCGCGCTCGATCCTGAGTTCGCGCAGATCGACATCCGACAAGTTCAGCTTGACCGAGACGTCGATCGGATTAAAAGCAAAGGGTTTTTTCTCTTCAGTGCTCTCATCGATAAAGCGAATCAGATCAACCTGCGTCTCTGACAGACTGATCCGCCCTCCTCCGAGCAGAGAGCCAAATCCGATCTTGATGAAGGCGTTTTCAGCGATGACGCGTTTTTGGTTTTTTAAAGGCACCTCTAAGCGCTTGACACTTAGCCCGCGGATCAAATCACCTTCACCATAAGCTGTCTCTTATACACATCTGACGCTGCCGACGAAGAGGATAGTGGAGATC
>CAJXOR010000110.1 GCA_913057715.1 uncultured Moraxellaceae bacterium | reverse complement strand
CTATCCTCTTCGTCGGCAGCGTCAGATGTGTATAAGAGACAGCCCCTGAGATCACAATCGGGCGAATCAAGTTATCGATCCAACTGATGACCAAAACACCCCAAAGCAGCAGCGCCAGTGCTCCGCCTGTTTCCCCGATGCTCATGAGGTAGATCACCACTGAGCCCCAGGCAAATGGCGTCCCAAACGGAATCAAAGCGACCACCATGGTACCCATCATCAGTAGCACTGGATTGGGCGCGCCGACCACAAAGTAGCCGATGCCAGCCAACACGCCTTGGGCGACTGCAGTTAAGCCAATCCCATAAACCACAGCGTAGGTGGTCACACCGACTGCTTGAAAGTAGCCATTTACCCGCTCGCCCAGCACCAAAAATGTCGCCTGTTTGATCTGCGATAGGATGCTGGAGCCGTCACGTAGAAAGAAAAACAGCGCCATGATCGCGATGGAGAACTTCACCATGTTGGTGGTGATTAAGTTGAGCACCTGCCGTGAATAAGCTAGATTTGACTGCAACCAAGTTTCGATCGCTTTGAGTGAGTCTTGCGGATTGCGATTGATCTGATACAGCCAGTTTTTGATCCAGTCACCAATTCCAGGGATCTCCTTGACGAAATCCGGTGCATTTAAGTAGCCATTTTCAATTCGATAAACCAGCGTGCCGTATAGGCTCCAGACCTCTTGCTGCACGATAAACAACCCGATCAAAGTAGGCGCGCCGATGACCAGCGAGATGGAGCTGGTGAGAATCAGAGCCGCCAGATTTGCCCGCTGCCCAGTTTTTCGGTACAGCCATAGGTAGGCCGGCCAGCTCACGTAAGCCAAGATCGCCGCCCAAACCAGCGGCGAGATAAAGAAGCCCACGATCCGGTAGCAGAGCAGCAAAAGCGCCGCGAGTAGCGCTACCGGCAGGAGCCGGTGGATCTGCTGTGAAGGGTTCAACACTTACGCGGTCTCAGCGGGTTGCAGCAAGCTGATATCAGCAACACTCAAAAAGCGTGCTCTTAGATCAGTCAGAAGCGCCATGCGGTTGGCCTTTAGTTTGGGGTCGTCACTGTTGACCATGACCGATTCAAAAAACGCCTCAATCGGGCCATGCAGCTGTGCCAGTTCAGACAGGGTGCCAGAGTAGCTGTGCGCGCGCTCGTTGCTGATGCGCTGATCAAACTGCCCAAGCGCGCTGTGAAGCGCGGTTTCCTCGGCTTGCTCAAACAAAGCAGGGTCGACGCCGGTGCTGGTTTCAGCTTTGGCTAAGATCCCAGCGACACGCTTGTTCGCTGCGGCGAGCGCTAGGGCTTCTGGGTGCTGCCTGAAAGCTTCAATCGCAAGCAGGCGCTCATCAAAATCAAGCGGCATGTGCGGGCGCAGCGCCTGCACGGCTTGTATCGAGTCGATACTGACACCGCGAGACTCGTAGTAAGCGCGGTATCTGGCCTCGATAAACTCAAGCACGGCATCTCGCGTGGACTCATCGATCTCAAGGCGGCCAGCGTAACCAGCGATTGCTGCATCGATCAGAGACACCAGATTCAGCGGCAGTTTGTTTTCAATCAGGATGCGCAGCACCCCAATCGCAGCACGTCGAAGCGAGAAGGGGTCTTTAGAGCCGCTTGGTAGCTCACCGATCGCAAAGATTCCAACCAGCGTATCCACTCGATCGGCCAGTGCCAGACACATGCCAGTTAAACTCAGCGGCAGCGCGTCTCCTGCACCTTTGGGCAAGTACTGCTCCTCGATCGCAGCGGCCAGCTCATCACTT
The DNA here is from genome assembly GCA_913057715.1 of uncultured Moraxellaceae bacterium. Taxonomy (GTDB): domain Bacteria; phylum Pseudomonadota; class Gammaproteobacteria; order Pseudomonadales; family Moraxellaceae; genus CAJXOR01. Next base: position 2,344 of record CAJXOR010000110.1, on the reverse strand, counting down.
TCCCCTTCAAGCGCCGCATAGTATTTACCGGCGGTGCCTTGTAGATCGGGAAATTCACCGACCAAGAGGCTGGCAAGGTCGCACTTAGATAGCAGCGCAGCTTTGGTGACCTGCTCAACATCGACTTGGTGAGTGGACTTCAGCGCCACCGCGATCGCGGCGGCAAGCTTAGCGATCCGCTCAGACTTATCCCAGAGCGTGCCTAGCTTGTCTTGAAATACCCGATTTTTGAGTTGTTCACTGCGCAGCGCCAGCGGAGTTTTTTGGTCTTGTTCAAAGAAAAACTCAGCATCCGCCAGACGTGGACGCACCACTTTCTCATTTCCCTCAATAATTTGCTGGGGATCTTTACTTTCGATGTTGGTCACAAAGATAAAGTTCGGCAGTAATTTTCCGTCTTGATCGACCACACAGAAGTACTTTTGATTGTCTTGCATGGTGGTGATCAGGGCTTCTTGGGGGACGGCCAAAAAGCGCGATTCAAAGCTCGCGGTCAATGTCACCGGCCAAGCCACCAGCGCCGTGACCTCACTCAGCAGATCATCCGGCATCACCGCAACCCCGTCGATGGCCTGCGCTGCAAGGTTCACTTGAGTCTGTATGCTGTCTCGGCGCGCTTCAAAGTCGACCATCACATAAGCCGCTTTGAGTTGATCGACATAGCTGTCCGCGCTGTTGATCTCAAAAGCGTCTGGGGAGTGGAAGCGGTGACCACGAGTGGTGCGTGCTGTTTGGATTGATTGGATGTTAGCCTCGATCAGCTGATCGTCCAGCAGCAAAACCACCCACTTAACCGGACGCACAAAAGTAGTGCGCGCGGAGCCAGAGCGCATGCGCTTGGCGATCGGCAGGTTATCAAGCGCTTTTTGCAGCATGACGGGCAGCGCGGTGGTGATTGACTCCCCCGCGATTTTCTCCTCAAGCAGCAGGTAAGTGCCTTTATCGGTCTCTAAGCGACCTAGATCGCTGACTTCAACCCCAGCGCCTTTGGCAAAGCCTAAAGCAGCGCCTGTCGGCTTGCCATCTGCGTCAAAGGCGCGGGTAACATCGGGTCCTCGCTTTTGCTCAACGCGGTCCGGCTGCTTAAGGTCGATATCGATGATCTGCAGTGCCAAGCGGCGCGGCGCGGCAAAAGCCTTGATCTGAGTAAAGTTGAATCCAGCGTCTTTTAACTGAGCCTCAACCGAAGTTTTTAGCGCGTCACGCAGGGTAAGCAGGCTTTTAGGCGGGAGCTCTTCACAGCCTAGCTCAAACAAGATGTTGCTCATGATTGCGCCTCCTGATCAGCGGGCTTGCCAGCAGATTTAACCTTTTTGGCAGCGGCTTTGGCTGCCTTTTCATCACGCACTTTTAGATCAGCCAGTACTTCAGCTGCCATGGCGGGATCAGCCAGCGGAAAGCCCAAACGCGCGCGTGAGTCGACATAAGATACAGCAACCGAGCGCGCAAGCGTCCGTACACGGAGGATAAAGCGCTGACGCTCGGTAACCGAGATCGCCCCGCGAGCGTCTAACAAGTTAAAGGTGTGAGAGGCTTTGAGCACCATCTCATAAGCAGGCAAGGGAAGTTCAGCCTCCATGAGTTTGGCCGACTCGCTCTCGTAGTAGTCGAACAACTCAAAAAGCTTCTCGACGTTGGCGTGCTCAAAGTTATACGCCGACTGCTCCACTTCGTTTTGGTGGAAGACATCGCCGTATGAGATGCGGCCAAAGTCGCCATTTGTCCAAGTGAGATCGTACACCGAGTCCACGCCCTGCAAATACATGGCGAGGCGCTCAAGTCCATAGGTGATCTCGCCGGTCACTGGATAACACTCAACCCCGCCAACCTGCTGGAAATAGGTGAACTGCGTGACCTCCATGCCGTTTAGCCAAACCTCCCAGCCCAGTCCCCACGCGCCAAGCGTCGGCGATTCCCAATTGTCCTCAACAAAGCGAATGTCATGCACCAGCGGATCAATCCCGATCGCTTTGAGCGACTCAAGGTAGAGCTCCTGGATATCGCTTGGGTTGGGCTTGAGCACCACTTGGAATTGGTAGTAGTGCTGCAAACGGTTGGGGTTTTCCCCATAGCGTCCGTCGGTTGGGCGGCGCGAGGGCTGCACATAAGCGGCGTGCCAGCGCTCAGGGGTCAGCGCGCGCAAAAAAGTCGCGGTGTGAAAGGTGCCCGCGCCCATCTCCATGTCGTAGGGCTGCAGGATCACGCAGCCGCGCTCAGCCCAAAAGTTTTGCAGGGTTAAGATCAGGTCTTGAAAGCTCAGATTTTGGTTCATGAAAACACGCTTTTTTATCGATGGCTCAGTATAGACTCTGTCTCTTATACACATCTGACGCTGCCGACGAAG
>CAJXOR010000109.1 GCA_913057715.1 uncultured Moraxellaceae bacterium | reverse complement strand
CGAGATCATGCCTAGTCTCGTGGGCTCGGAGATGTGTATAAGAGACAGCTCTAAACCTGAGACTGAATCTGATTCCCCTAGATCTGCCTCCAAGATCGTCTTGCAGCGATCCGGCAAGTGAATCGATAAACAATCAATCAGGGTTGAGGCTTCTACGGGCTTGGATATGTAGTCATTCATGCCCGAGCTCAAACATTTGAGTTTGTCACTTTGCATGGCATGAGCCGTCAGCGCGATGATCGGGATTGGCGCGCGCGTGTTCTGCTTTTCAAAGCGGCGGATCTCACGGGTGGCCTCATAGCCATCCATGACGGGCATTTGGCAGTCCATGAGGATCAGCTTGAAGTGCTCAAGCTCGGAGTCACAGTAAGTGGCAAGCGCTTCTTTGCCGTTACTGCACATGCTGACGTTAACGCCGGCTGACTTGAGCACCTCGGAGACGACGATCTGGTTGACCCGGTTGTCTTCCACCACCAAGATATTGACGTCGTTAAACATCACCGATTGAGTGCTATGGCTTCGAGCTTGTTCTTTGATCATCCAGCGGTTTGATTCGGGCTCGGGGGAGGTGAAAAATGCCCCCAAAACATACATGAGTTTATCGGTGGTCAGTGGTTTGCTGATTGAGCCATCGATACGGTGGCTGAACTGTTCACTGTCAAGTATCGGGTCACTGTCCATTAAAAGCAGATTCATCGGCTGTTGCTGGTTGGCTTGGATTAAGTCACTGATGAACTTGCCCTGACCTTGCATGGCGATATCGTGATTGATCAAAGCCAGTTGGGTGGGCTCGATTCCGGCTGCTTCACTGCTGTTTAAAATCTTGATCGCCTGATCTGCACTTTGACAGTGGCGAACTTGAGCGCCCCAAAGCCTTAAGTGTTTGGTGATTACGGTACTTAAGTTGAAGTCACTCTCGATGATCAATATTGATAGATCAAGTTTGGGTTGGCTGAACAGCTTGGGGTGAGCGGGGTCGATTGCGACTGGCAGATCCATATAAAAAGTGGTGCCAGCGCTAAGCTCTGATTCAACCGTGATCTCGCCCTTCATCAGCTCGCACAAGTCCTTTGCGATCGCAAGGCCCAGGCCGCTACCGCCGTACTGACGGGTGCTTGAGTTGTCAACTTGGCTAAAGGCGTCAAACAAAGTGTCGATCTTGTTGCTTGGGATGCCAATCCCTGTGTCCTGAATTTCAAACTTCAACAGCAGTTTGGCAGGATCATCGGTGATCTGGTGTTTGATCCTGAGGATCACGGCTCCAGATGGCGTGAATTTGATGGCATTTCCCAGCAAGTTGGTCAGTATCTGGCGGGTAGCGCCCGCATCGGCACTGACGTGGCTTAGGAGCAGTGCCGATGTGTCAAGGATCAACTCAACGCCTTTTTCCTGCGCCAGCACTGAGAGCCCATCGATAATTTGCTGAGCGTGTTTGCGTAGGTTAAATGGCCGATTTTCCAGCGTCAGCTTGCCGGCTTCAAGTTTAGAAAAATCAAGAATATCGTTGATCAGCGTGAGCAGGGTTTTAGCGCTGCTTTGAGCGATCTGCGCCTGACGTCTTTGCTTGGTGCTGAGGGCGGACTTCTCAAGCAACCCAAGCATGCCCACCACCCCGTTCATGGGGGTGCGGATCTCATGACTCATGCTGGCCAGAAATTCGCTTTTGGCAATCGTCGCTTGCTCAGCTAAGCGCTTGGCTTCAATCAGCGCGGCTTCGGCAAGTTTTCGCTCGGTGACGTCGTAACTGACGCCTACCACTCGCTCTATGTCGCCTCGCTGATTGGTCAATATGGAGTAAGAGCCTTCGATGTGCCTGACTTGGCCCTCCTTGGTAATGATTCGATTGGAGGTGATTCCGCCGCGTTTTTCCTCAAGGTTGCGCTGAAATGAAGCCATGGTCGCTTTGTAATCTTCAGGGTGGACTGTACGACTCCAGTTTTCAAATTGTCCGTTGAACTCGTTTGGTGTTAAGCCGTGAATTTCGTGAGTTTTATCATCCCAGTGAATCCTCTTGTCGGGGTAAGTGATGTACCAGATACCCATATCGGCGGTTTCTTTGGCAACCCTGAGAAGCTCTGCTTTGGCTTTTTCTTCTTCATCCACTTTGATCCGCTGCGTGATATCTTGAAAAGACCCAAACAGCCTGACGCACTCTCCGTCGCTAAACTCGGCAATACCCTGTGATACGACATGAACCTCACGTCCGGTTTGGGTGATCAGTATGGTTTCAATATCCCAAGGCTCGCCAGTGGCGATGGCCCGGTTCACTACTTCTTCGACAACTTGTCGCGATGAACCCTCTTTATAGAACTTGATGCCGGTTTCAAGATCGGGTTCAAAATCAGCTGGTGTCTCATGAATTTCACGTACGACATCTGACCAGAAAATCTCATTAGTGGTGAGATCAACTTCCCATGCACCAATCCGTGCTTTTGCGCTGACTGTGCTCAGTAGCTGCTGGTGCCGCTCTGATCGATTGGTTTGGATCTCCCGGGTGTACTCATCTCCAATCCACTTAGCCAGTATCAATATGATGTTGCACTCGCCTCGGGAGAAGTTGTTAACTCTGGGGTTACTGCTGCTGAAGCTCAGTCCGCCAAAGTGTTTGCCATTTATATGAAGCGGTGCGCCGATATAAGCCTCTACTTCAAAGTGAGTATAACAAGGGTCATCCGACATCTCGGATTGGGATACTCGGTTGAGTGATAACACCTCAAGGGTGTTGTAGACGTGACGACAAAAGGTGTGCGCAAGATCAAACACCGCGTTTTTGGGTATCACGTCTCCGGGAGTTACGCTAAAGCAGACACGATAATTGCTGCCTTTGATCTCGCTCATCACCCCCATAGGCAAGCCGAAAATCTCACAACCCAAGCTCAACATGGCCTTGATGCGCGTGTTGATGGGATCATTGCTTGAGCTAATCTGCTGAAGTCTCTTGATCATGCCAAGGGTTAAGTGCTCAAAATTGGCGTCAGTTTGCAGCACCAAATAGTGGTCTAGTTGACCTTCACTATCACGTATCGCCGTGATTTGAATGTTTGACCAGTAGAAACCGCCATCAGCTCTGAAGTTGCAAACATCTTGTTGCCACACGCCTGTGTTCTGCAGCACATCATCAACCCGGCGGTAAAAGTCTTCGGGTTGATCGCGGAACGCCAGTTTTTGGTGATGCTGATTAATCAGTTCATCTTTGGAGTAGCCGCTGAGCTCAGTAAAGCGGTCATTTGCATAAATGATCACACCTTGCTTGTCCAGAATAAGCATGGGCAGGTGACTGATAAAGGCACGGCGAATCTGCTTCATGTGTTCTGCTGATTTGAGCAGATACTGAGGTAAGGGCATTGAAACTCCTGTTTACATGCCTAGATGATCATTAATACCTTAGAGTATATAAACAACTCAGATGTAAGGTAGATATATATCGACAGAAATTAGGATTGATTAGTCAATAAACCCTAAGGGAGCCTTCAGAGCTTCTCGTAACCGCACTGCGGTCACGCTGGATCAATCGTGTAGTAATTTGTAACTTAAGAGCGCTTAGTGAGCTGATTTTTCTGATTTTACAATCAGCCAATTCGGATTGAGTCCGGTTCGAGCAAGGATGTTGCCGTGAACCTGCGCTTGCCAGTAAAGCCCTGATCGGGGGGTGCCGTCACTCTGATGGGGCAAGCTTGGCGCGGCCAGTCCGCGGCGGTGGGTAAACTCATGCCAAAACAGGCGCGGGGTGAACCACTCCAGACGCTCAGTGCGAATCAGTTTGCCCTGTAAAATGTCTGCCTGATCGGACTCACTCATGAAACGCCACACCCCAAGCATGGCGGCAGGGTTAAGCCAATCAGGCGCCAGCGCGCCCAGTTGATCACTTGCGTGCTCAGGCCAAAAGAAGCGCCCCTTGATAAACAGTCGGTTTTTGTCGATCGTTAAGCCGCGTGCCTGCTGGTAGCGAAACTGACGCAGTGCTAAGTGATCGAGCTTTTTTTGCAAGGTGTCGTTGCGGTTGAGCCCAACCCAGTTGCTGGGATCGGCTGCGGCCAGTCGGTTTTGCTGAAGGCTGGCCTCTGGATCTAGCACAGCCAAGTAGAATTTGACGCTCAGCTCCCAGTGCTCAACTTCACCAGTAGTGACATTTTTCACCACAAAGTCTAGCTCGCCCAAGGTCTGGTTTTTTTGGTGAGTGTCCGTGGTCTCTGTGGCTTTGATGATCAGGTTTTGGTGGATAAGGCCTGTCTCTTATACACATCTGACGCTGCCGACGAAGAGGATAGTGTAGA
>CAJXOR010000108.1 GCA_913057715.1 uncultured Moraxellaceae bacterium | reverse complement strand
CGAGATCATGCCTAGTCTCGTGGGCTCGGAGATGTGTATAAGAGACAGCTCCATGATCGCCTCATTGATGCCTTCGATCTTGATGTCCATCTGCAGCGCAGTGATGCCGTTTTGGGTACCAGCCACTTTAAAGTCCATATCGCCCAAGTGATCTTCATCACCCAAGATATCTGACAGGACAGCAAACTGATTGCCCTCTTTAACCAGACCCATGGCGATACCGGCAACTGGAGACTTAACCGGTACACCGGCATCCATGAGCGCTAAAGAGGCGCCGCAGACCGAAGCCATGCTGGAGGAGCCATTTGACTCAGTGATCTCAGAAACCACCCGCATCACGTATGGGAAGCGATCGCCCTCAGGCAGCATCGCCTGCACGCCGCGGCGAGCCAGACGACCATGACCGATCTCGCGGCGCTTGGGGCCCATGTCACGGCCAGTCTCACCCACTGAGTAAGAGGGAAAGTTGTAGTGGAGCATGAAGTTGTCGGTTTGTTTGCCGAGCAGCGAGTCATAGATTAGCTCGTCGCGTGAGCTACCCAAAGTGGCCACAACCAGCGCCTGAGTTTCACCGCGAGTAAACAAAGCAGAACCGTGAGTCTGCGGCAGCACGCCGGTTTGCACGTTGATCGCGCGCACAGTATCAAGCGCACGGCCATCGATACGCGGTTTGCCTGACAAGATGTTGCCACGAACCGTGTTGTACTTGAGTTCTTCAAATTCACCGGTGACGTCGTCTTTGCTGATCGCGCCTTCTGCTGATTGATCTTCAGAGACAAACTGAGCCACAGCAGCGTCTTTGATCTCACCCAGTTTCGCGTAGCGCGCTTGTTTTTCAGTGATCAGATAAGCTTCTGATACGGCTTCAGCATAGTTAGCTTTAAGCTGATCGCGCAGATCGGTGTTGATCGCAGGGGCGGTCCACTCAGACTTAGTGACACCAACCTCAGCAACTAACTCATTGATCGCGTCGATCGCCACCTGCATGTGCTTATGCCCGTAAAGTACGGCGCCAAGCATTTGGTCTTCTGAGAGCTCTTTGGCTTCAGACTCAACCATGAGTACCGCATCTTTGGTGCCAGCAACCACCAGATCAAGCGCAGAGGTTTTTAGCTGATCATGAGTCGGGTTGAGCACGTAAGCGCCATCGACAAAACCGACACGGGCACCAGCGATGGGGCCATTGAACGGGCAACCCGAAAGCGACAGGGCAGCAGAAGCACCCAGCATCGCCGCCATATCGCCGTCGCGGGTTTTGTCTGAAGACACCACGGTACAGGTGACCTGTACTTCGTTCACATAACCTTCGGGGAACAGCGGGCGAATCGGTCGGTCAATCAGACGCGAGGTCAAGGTTTCCATCTCGCTGGGGCGACCTTCGCGCTTGCCGTAACCACCCGGGATACGGCCCGTGGCGTACATCTTCTCGCCATAGTTAACCGTCAGCGGGAAAAAGTCTTGGCCTGCTTTAGCTGTATCACGCGCGACCACAGCGACTAGGACCGTGACGCCGCCCATGTTGACCAGCACTGAGCTGGCTTGACGAGCGATCCGGCCGGTTTCGATCGAGCAGGGCGTATCGCCAAATTGAAATTCTTTTTTAACTACGTTGAACATCGGTATTCCTTGAGCTTTGACGTTTGAAAAAAGCCCCTAACGCTTAGAAGCTAGCAAAATGCCCACCTTGGCAAACTGACCGCCAAGCCTTGGGCTTAAAAACTTATAAGGGTTAGAAGCTGCTTTTTCGTCGTCGGTTGAAGTTTTGCCGCCTGCATAGGCAACCGGCGGGGACATTTTACACTTGCGCTTGAGCGATCACCACCCAAGATCTGCGCTCATAAAAAAACCTCCACGAGGGAGGTTTTTTTTAAGGCTTGCGCTTAGCGGCGCAGACCCAATGACTCGATCAGCGTGCTGTAGCGATTGAGTTCTTTTTTCTTCAAGTAATCAAGCAGTTTACGGCGCTGGTTAACCATACGAATCAGGCCGCGGCGGCTGTGGTGATCAGCTTTGTGCTCTTTGAAGTGCGACTGCAAATCGTTGATGCGGATGGTCAGCAGAGCGACTTGAACTTCTGGAGAACCGGTGTCATTAGGGGTGCGCTGGTACTGCGAGATGACGTTTTCACGGTCTTGGTTGGTCAACATGGTCGTATCCTTGAGGGGCTTATGACAACGATTGGCCGCGCCTCTCAGCAGCCAAACGGGGTGATCGCGTTATCGATCAGGGCGGGCAGTTTAACCGGTTTTAAAAGGTGCGTCAAAGCTCTCGGCCAAGCAACAACTAGGCGGAGGCGCTTGAGTAATTAAGATTGAGTCAAATGCCCTCGTAGCTGCCAGTTCAGGTTACCTATTTTACGGGCCCGACCCATCAATCTCCCAAGTGAATCATGCGCTTGGGTTGCAGGCGACCGCCCGGTTCAAGCGCGCATAAACCCGCGAAGCACTCATCAGGCGATCCGACGCGGATCAACTCAATCTCCTCAGGCTTACCGGGTTGATCCCTTGTGCCAGATGCGTTTGGCGTAGTGCTGGATTCACTGACATTTTGCTCATGATCCGCTTGCAGACTTTTAAGCTGCTCATAAATGTTCAGTCGCTGGCCGATGCGTAGGCGCGTGATCTGCTCAGGTTCAAGCTCAACGTATCGCAAGTGCTTGAGGCCAGCATCGGGAGCCAGCAAGGTGACTTCGTTAAGTTTCTCAAGATCTGCCAAGGTGCGCGCCGTGCTCACATCGAAGCAGCTGGTGCTGCTTCTTCTGAGCTGGCTCAAGTGCCCAAGCGTGCCCAGCGCAGCGGCCAGATCTTCGCCCAAGGTGCGGATATAAGTGCCTTTAGACACCGTGGCGCTAAAGCGAATACTGGTTTCAGATTCGCTTTGGATCAACTCAAGTAGACGAAGCTCGTGTACGGTAATCGGCCGAGCGGCGCGCTCAATCGTGATTCCCTCGCGTGCATATTCATATAGTTTTTTACCATCGACCTTGATTGCCGCATACATGGGCGGCATTTGCATGAGATTTCCGCGCAAACCCGCCATCGCGGTTTCAATCTTTTTTTCATCAAGCATGGCTACAGCGGCAGTTGCTACTACCGCCCCCTCAAAGTCGCCAGTGTCGGTTTGCTCGCCGAGCTTCAGGGTTGCCTCGTAAGTTTTATCGCTATCGAGCAGGAACTGGGAAAACTTGGTTGCCTCGCCCAAACATACCGGCAACAGTCCGGTTGCCATCGGATCAAGCGTGCCAGTGTGACCGACTTTTTTTACACGAGTCAGCCACTTGATCTTTTTCACCACGCCTTGAGAGGTGATTCCGGCGGGTTTGTCGATCAGCAGGATTCCATGGGCAGAGGGAGTCAACTTGAGCATATCGCTACTTTTAGTAGATTAAAAAAATGCACCACTTAGGGTGCATGTCACGTGACTTACGCTTAGCGATCAAGCAATTAGTTGGCCTGATCCGCATCATCACTTGAGGTGTGTTCAACATCCTCTGAGTCAACCGATTTAGTCTGGTTGGCTTTTTCGATCAGATCAAGCATGTGGTTGCCGTGCGCGGTCACTTCGTCGTAGTGAAAGCGAATACGCGGTACGGTGCGCGTATTCATGCGGCGGCCGAGCTCACTGCGCATGAAACCAGAGGCGCCATTTAGGATCTTAAGACTTTCTTTGTAGTAGTCCTTGGACTGCTTATCTTCAAGCTCAGGATCCATGATGGTCACGTAAGCGTCGGCGTAACCCAAATCCGCGCTCACCTTAACCGCACTGACCGTAATCAGAGTGGGGAGCCTGGGATCCTTGATCTCGTTACGGATCAGATCAGCGATCTCACGCTGGATCTGATCACTGATGCGTTTAAGCCTCTGGTTCATAGAGTGCGCTCAACCTCGTGCACTTCGTAAACCTCGATTTTGTCGCCTTCTTGGATGTCACGGTAGCCTTTAACCGCCAGACCACACTCAAGACCCGATTTAACTTCGTTGACGTCGTCTTTGAAGCGGCGCAGTGACTCAAGTTCACCTGAGAACACCACTTTATCGTCACGCAGTACACGGATGGGTTTTTTGCGGTAAATCGTACCTGAGTCGACGATACAACCGGCAGCCGCGCCAAATTTAGAGGAGCGGAACACTTCACGAACACCGGCCACACCCAAGATTTGCTCACGGTGCTCAGGCGCCAGTTTACCGCTCATAGCTGCCTTAACATCATCAATCAAATCATAGATCACGCTGTAGTAACGCACGTCGATATCGTCGGCGTCCATCTTGCGGCGTGCTGTGGTGTCAGCACGGACGTTAAATCCAAGCAGAACCGCTTCAGAAGACTCAGCCAGCACCTGTCTCTTATACACATCTCCGAGCCCACGAGACTAGG
>CAJXOR010000107.1 GCA_913057715.1 uncultured Moraxellaceae bacterium | reverse complement strand
CTTCGTCGGCAGCGTCAGATGTGTATAAGAGACAGTACCACCGCCGCCCATCCCGCCCATGCCACCTAGGCCTTTGAGCAATTTGCCCATGGCGCTGGGGTTAGAGAACTTTTTCATCATCTTCGCCATCTGGGTGTGCTGCTTGAGCAGACGGTTCACGTCTTGGATCGTCTTGCCGCAACCCGCCGCGATACGGCGCTTGCGCGAAGGGTTGATCAGGTGCGGGTTACGGCGCTCCTTAATCGTCATCGACTGGATGATCGCCTCCATGCCTTTGATCTGCCCCTCAGGGTTGGCTTTGGCCAGCGCGTCTTTCATGCCAGCTGAGTTCATGCCGGGCAGCTTGTCCATGAAGCCCGCCATGCCGCCCAAATTCTGCATCTGTTTGAACTGCATGAGCAAGTCTTCAAAGTCGAAGTTGCCGCCCTTTTGCAGTTTTTTCGCCATCTTCTCACTGGCGTCTTTATCGATCTTGCGCTCAACTTCCTCAACCAAGGAGAGCACGTCCCCCATGCCAAGGATGCGCTGCGCCACCCGCTCAGGGTGAAAGGGCTCAAGCGCCTCTAACTTCTCACCAGCACCGATGAACTTGATCGGTTTACCCGTGATCTCACGTACCGACAAAGCTGCACCGCCGCGCGCGTCCCCGTCGGTTTTGGTTAGGATCACGCCGGTCAGCGCCAGCGCATCGTTAAAGGCTTTAGCCGTGTTTGCCGCGTCTTGTCCGGTCATCGCATCAACGGTGAACAGGATCTCGGCCGGATTGATTGCCTCAGCCAATTCGGTGATCTCGCGCATCATCGCCTCGTCCACCGCAAGACGCCCCGCGGTATCGATGATCAGCACATCGGCATACTGGATCTTGGCCGCCGCGATCGCACTCAGCGCGATATCCAGCGGTTTTTGCTCGGTGTTTGAGGGGTGAAACAGCGCACCAGATTGCTCCGCCACCACTTCTAGCTGGCGAATCGCGGCTGGCCGATACACATCAGCCGACACCACCATGACCTTTTTCTTATGGCGCTCTTTTAAAAACTTCGCAAGCTTGCCGGTCGAGGTGGTTTTACCCGCGCCCTGCAAACCCGCCATGAGGTAGATGAGCGGCGGCTTGCCGGTCATCTCAAGGGCTTGGTTTTCGCTCCCCATCATCTCGGTGAGCTTGTCAAACACGATCTTCACAAAGGCTTCAGCCGGACGCAGCTCCTTTAGAATCTCACGCCCCAGGGCCTCTTCTTTGACGCCTTTAACAAACTCACGCACCACCGGCAGCGCCACGTCCGCTTCGAGCAGCGCCATGCGCACTTCTCTGAGCGTGTCTTTTATGTTGTCCTCATCCAGCGTCACCGATCCCGAGATCCGCGACAAACTGCCGGTTAAGCGCTCACTTAAGGTTTCAAACATGCCAACTCCGATCCTGTGCTGCTCGCGACTTTAGGTGGAAAATGCACACCTTAGCCGACAAACTTCGGGCTCAAGCGCCCCGCGGGTGGTGAATTGCCACCCTAAATTGTGTAGAGTGAAGTTTAGCACTCTTGGCCTCTGATTTGGCGGCTGAGGCTTAGCGAAACAAAGCAAAACCACGGGCTAAAGCTGGCCAAAGTGGGCATTTGTTTGTCGATGCGCCCTGCTCCAGCAGCCTAACTTGAGTTGATCTATGCACCCACCCGTCTTGATGCTGGCTTTTTTTATCGCGGTGATCTGCTATGGCGCGGCTCTTGGGCTGCTCGCGAGATCACTTTTGCGCGGCGCACCAATCAACGTGCGCCTTGTGCCCGGGTTGATCATCGCAGGACTGATCGCACATGCACTGACCCTGATTCCCAGCTTTTCTAGCGACAACCTGCTTGAATTTACCCTGTTCGATATGGTGTCTTTGACCAGTTGGCTGATGCTCTACTTCTCCCTGATCATGACCGCACGGGTGCGGGTACTGGCACTAAACGCCTTAGCCGCCGGAGTTGCCCTGATCGGGATCAGCACTGAGGCGATCGCCCAGCACTTTTTTTACTTAAGCGCTGAACCCCACACCATGACGCCGCTACTGGCTCTGCACGTGATCGCCTCGATCGCCGCCTACAGTTTGCTGTTCATGGCGGCAGTTCAGGCCTTTTTGCTGCTCCAGCAAAACCGTGAGCTTAAGCACCGGCGCTCAGCGCGCTGGGTGAAGCTGCTACCGCCACTGCAGTCGATGGAGCGCCTGCTCAAGTCGATGCTGGTGATCGGCTTTGGGTCGCTCAGCGTCGCCTTGGTTTTAGGATTTTTTGCAGTGCAGGACTTGTTCGCTCAGCACCTCGCGCACAAGACGGTTTTTAGTCTGGCTTCTTGGCTCCTCTTTGCTTGGCTACTGTTTAGCGGCTACCGCAGCGGCTTTCGCGCTCAGCGCATGGCGAAGCAAACCTTAGTTGGATTTGTACTGCTCGCGATCGGTTTTTTTGGATCAAAGTTTGTACTGCAGTTTTTGGTCTAAATCCTTTCAAACCTTAAGTAGATTTTTGAATACGATCAGAAGCCCTAACCTGCTCATTTAATAAACTCAAACTTTTTAAAGTAATTGTGCGCTGACCATTTTTGTAGGGCGGCCGATGGCCAATTTTTTCCCAAATCATTGACCCAGGGCCGTTGAAAATTTCATCAAAAGTACCATCCTTATTGATTTTAATTATTATCGCGTGTTGGGGATTACTTCTAAAGGCGACTGAATTTGATTGTGTTGCCTTTATCTCCACCTCTATACCGTCATTTGTTCGAGCGTCAAAACCTGCATTTGAAGCTTTTTCTAGCTTTAGGTTATAAGCATCAGCAACTATGCATTCACCCAAACTACCCACCATATGTCCGTCTGGCGTAAAATGCCTACCAGGAAACATTTCCTCCAATTTATTAACGATAGAATAAAGTTCTCTGATTATGCTTTTTAACTCTTTATGATCAATCATTATTATCCCTAAAAATTTATATATTTTTAATTAAGTAATATTTATTCAAACTTAATAATACTCTATCCTTTTAAAAATAACTTTTTATAAAAAATGCCGGTTAGTTTGCAGGCTGATAAAGCTATCTCAAGAAGATACAGGAACAAGAAAATAAGCTACCAGAGCACTTATAGCCATAAAAAAACCCAGGAGTGTGGGCTCTATTTTGAAGAAAGATTGACGAGCCGTTTCCCTCCACTTAGCTTGCATACCATAGTGGTTAGTAAGATCATAAACCGAAATATCTTCATTGGTATCTTCGTTTAACCAAGAACGAATTGCTCTGTATCTCACAACATATTTATACCAATATTGATTTCTCATCATCCCCTCAAGAAACCAATAAAGAAATGCTGCCAATAAACCCAAGTATGTTATTTTTGGATCATTTATGGTAAAAGCTAATCCTATAGAGCCCGTCCAAATAGTTATGAACCAGTTTCTATTTCTAAATATCAGATCATCATATTTGTCAAATGTACCCTGAATCAAGCTCATTTCGATTTTTAAAATCTCTAGTTTTTGATCTTCACTGGGTCGCATTTTTTTCCTTTAGTAATTTTTTTCAAGATTTGACTCTTAACCGAAAAATAATCTTGCGACAAAAAATTAGGTTCATTTCCCATAGCCATAAATAATTAAAAGCATCTGTCAGAGTAGAACCAAGGCCAACTACCTCAATCTAGCCCACCACCAAATCGGCAGCAAACTCACCAGCCCCGCCACCACTGCGACACAGAACACGCCGGTATAGCCGAGCGCCTCTGCGATCTGACCACTGAGCACATAGCCAAGTCCGGACACGCCAGTCAGCACACAGATCTGAAAGGTAAAGTCAGAACCAGCCGCCTCTTGGCGCGATTGGTCCATGATCAAACTTAGCATGGGGATCAGGGCCATGCTAGCGGCGACATTTTCCATGAGACTTGCGCCATACAGCACCGGCAGCGTGCCCAGCATCGGCAACACGCCCTGCTCGACGCTTGCAGCGATCAAGCAGTAGCTGACCGTCACCAGTGTCTGCAGCAGTAAAAAACTCCACAGCGCCGTGACGCGGGAGAGCTTCACCATGATCAGCGCGCCCACGCCTGCGCCGATCAAGGATGCCACCGAGCCCAGCACCCCTGCGTACCAGCCGATAGAGCTTAGGCTTGCGCCCATATCGGTCATGAACGGTTTGACCATACCGGCGGAGAGGCCATCGACCAGTTTGTAGGTGACGAGCACGAGCAGCCACCAGCGCAGGTTCGAGCTGCTCCAAAAGTAGCCAAACTGGTAGCGGAACCACTCAAGCGGGCTGCGCATGTCCCCATCGCCGATGTGCTCAGGGGTTTGCTCAGGCTTGGGCTCATGGTGACGCCATATCGGCAAGGTGTTGATCAGCACCAGTAGCGCCAGCACCACAAAGGAGAACTGCCAGCCGATCTGATCGATCGCGACCAGCATGAGGCCGCCGCCGATGATC
>CAJXOR010000106.1 GCA_913057715.1 uncultured Moraxellaceae bacterium | reverse complement strand
ACGAGATCATGCCTAGTCTCGTGGGCTCGGAGATGTGTATAAGAGACAGAGCATAAACAGACCGATCGCCAAAAACACATCGCCAATTCGAGTCACGGTGAAAGCCTTGATTGCGGCTACCGAGTTATCACGATCTTTGTAGTAAAAACCAATCAGTAAGTATGAGCAGATACCCACTCCTTCCCAGCCCAGATACAGCAGCATCAGGTTGTCGCCCAGTACCAACAGCAACATGAAGCAGACAAACAGGTTTAGGTAGCTAAAAAACCGAGCAACACCCTCTTCACCCTTCATATAAAAGGACGCAAAGATGTGAATCAGCAATCCCACACCAGTGATGACATTGATCAAGGTCAGCGAGAGACCATCAAGGAGCAGTGAAAACTCAACGTTCAAATCAGCCGTGTCAATCCACTGCCACAAAATTTGTATCTGGCTCGCACCCTCAGAGCTGAGCGGATTACTTAAAAAATCCATGCTCTGCAGCACTGAGGCACCAAAAGCCAGGGCCATAGCCGCGATGGCGATACTGCTGGCCGCCAAATCACTGAATCGATCTCGGCCAATCGCCAAGATCATAAATCCGAGCAGAGGAAACAGCGCTGTCAAATATAGTAGATTCATCCGTTTAACTCACTTGCCTGATCGACATCCAGATGCCCAAATCGATGGTGAAACTGCAGCAGCAGTGCCAATCCAACTGCAGCTTCAGCGGCAGCCAGCGTTAAGATCAGGATGAACATGATTTGCCCATCCACATCAACCCAGCGAGAACCTGCCACCACAAAGGCAAGCGCAGCTGCGTTCATCATGATCTCGAGGCTCAGCAACATAAACAACAGATTGCGGCGCACCATGACGCCCATCAACCCAACCACAAACAAAAACCCAGCCAGAAGCATCGCTGTCTCGTAGGGCAATCCCAGAATCGGTGCTGCCGCCATACTGGCGTCTACCGGAGCAATCATGCGTCTGATTCCTTAGTTTTGGAGTTTTTACGATCATGGATCAGCGGCAAAGGTCGATCCGCTTTTTTAGCAATATGATAAGCAGCGATCAAAGCCGCCAGCAGCAACAGTGCACTGATCTGCACCACCAGCACATAATCGGTAAATAAGCTGGTGCCAACTTCTTTAGGCGTCACGATCTTAACTGCTAACGTCTCAACCCCAGCTTTAGTGTTTGCCTGTATCAAAAAGGCAATCGTGGCAAACAAGGCGGCTGAGGCTGCCAGAGGAGTTGCCCAAGTTTCACTGTTTAAGCGCCGCTTCTCAGTATCTGCTGTGGCTTGGCCCAAATTGAGCATCATCACCACAAAGACAAAGAGTACCAAGATCGCACCCGCATAGACGATCACCTCGAGCGCTCCGGCAAAAGGCGCGCCTGCCATAAACAGCAGTCCTGCAATCGCTAGCAATAACAGCACCATATAAAGCAGCGCGTGGACTGGCTGCTTTCCAGTAACCACCTTGAGACTTGATACGATGGCGATCAGTGCCAGCACATAAAACGGCCAAACCATGGCGAAATCCTTAAAAAAGTTAGGGCATCAAACGGGTGGTATCGACAGGTGCTTCTTCTTTTGCCCCGCTGCCCTTGGCTTTGTCGTTGAGTTCCATGCCGGAGACCCGATAATAGTTGTAGTCGTGGTACTTGCCTGTGCCTGAGATCAGCAGGTTCTCTTTCTCATACACCAAATTCTGACGTTTAAACTCGGCCATTTCAAAATCTGGCGTCAACTGGATCGCGTTGGTTGGACAAGCTTCTTCGCACATACCGCAAAAGATACAGCGCGAGAAGTTGATGCGAAAAAACTCAGGGTACCAGCGGCCGTCTTCTCGCTCAGCTTTCTGCAGCGAGATACAACCAACCGGGCAGGCAACCGCACACAGGTTACAAGCCACGCAGCGCTCATCTCCATCGGGGTCGCGGGTCAGCACGATCCGGCCGCGGTAGCGCGGCGGTGGATTGACTGGTTGCTCCGGATACATGATGGTGGTGCGCTTGCGCGTGACATGACTGAACACCATGAGCATGGATCGCACGATGGTATAGATACCCATGATGGTGGATTCACTCACACGGTAGAGGTCTTTAAAGATCTTCATGACTGAGCTCCAAACAGCAGGATGCAGGCAGCGGTAACCAGCAAATTAATCAAAGTGACCGGTAGGCAAACCTTCCAACCAAAGTTCATGACCTGATCATAGCGAGGTCTGAGTAGTGATCCGCGCGCCAAGATAAACAGAGTCATAAAGAAAAAGGTTTTAATCAAGAACCAAAAAGCTGGCGGCACAAAGGGTATATCAAGGTTAAACGGTGCCAGCCAGCCACCAAAAAACAAAGTCGTCATGAGGGCGGAAACCACCACGATATTGACGTACTCACCGATGAAGAACATACCAAACTTCATACCGGAGTATTCGATGTGGTAACCCTCTGCCAGCTCTTGCTCCGCTTCGGGCTGATCGAAGGGGTGGCGGTGAGTCATGGCCACACCAGCCACCACAAAGGTTAAAAACCCAAAGAATTGCGGGATGATATACCAAACGCCTGCTTGAGCCTCCACGATCGCGCGCAGATTAAAGCTTCCCGCCATCGCCACCACGCCCATGAGCGATAAGCCCAAAAACACTTCATAACTGATCGTTTGAGCCGCAGAGCGCAGACCACCCAGTAGCGAGTACTTGTTGGCTGAAGCCCAACCGCCAAACATCACGGCATAAACCGCGATGCCCGCCATCGCCAGCACAAACAAGATCCCGATATCCCAATCTGCCGCCCCAAAGTAAGGGGAGACTGGAATTACGATAAATGCCGCCAGTGCCGTAAACATCGCGATGGCTGGTGCCAAGGCAAAAACAAACTTATCAGAGAAGTTAGGCGTCCAGTCTTCTTTAAACAGCATCTTGAGCATATCTGCCAACAGCTGAAGTGAACCAAACGGACCAACACGGTTTGGGCCATAGCGGTCCTGCCAAAGTCCTAAGATACGGCGCTCGTAAATCACCATCATGGCTGCCGTACCGACCAACGCAAAAAAGATGATCAGCGCCTGAATAACCGAAAACGTGATCGACCAAAAAGCCGCATCCAAACCAAAGGGTGCGCTAGTTGGCAGCTGGCGTAAACTATCCATCAGGACTCCTGTGAGGCAACGGGTGACCCGCGGCTGATCGATACGTGACTCAGGTCACCTTCATAGCGAACCTGCGGCAACAGGTTGGCCGGATAAAGCACCGTCCCACTCATCAAATTGGGATCGATAGCAACCTTAACCGAGTAAGTTTTTTTCTGTGTTTTAAGCTGGGCAGAACCCTCATCACTCAGACCCCACTCGTTAGCCAGATCAGCAGACAGTTTAAGCACCGTGTCTCCTGCGCGCTCTTTAAGTACCGCACTGCGCGTGGCCCACTCAGAAGTACTGAACAGATTGTGACTGGCAACCCACTGCGCGCCGCCAGCAGCTTGGGCATTTTGCAAGATAGGCTGGCTCAGCTCAACCGTTTGATTGGAGGCGAAGAGGCGAACACCAGATTCGCCTTGTTTGAGCGCACCGCCCACTTCTGACTGAAACTTATTCCAAGACTGCGGCGAGTTCCAGCCTGGCGCCCAAGCAAAAGGAATCAAAGCACTGTTGGTTTGCGCGCCAACGTAACCTTCCATTGAAAATGTCAGTGCTGAATCAGGATCAACTGGTTGCCTAGGCTCATGAACCGAGATAGGCGATCGCATGGCGGTGCGACCTGAGTACCTGCGAGGCTCGCGAGCGATCTTCAGCCCCTTAATACGGTAATCATCGCTTGGAGCAGCGTCTTTGATCAGCGCCAAGTTTGGATAGCTACTGACGATCTCATCGATGACGTCGTCGACCACAAGCCATGAAGTGCCGCTGCGACTCACGGTGCTCTGGATCGCATGCAACCAGCGCCAGCTCTCAACCAGCTGAGAATCAGGCTGATAGTAGCTGGGCTCATAAACCTGAAAGTAGCGCTGAGCACGACCCTCATAAGAGATCACCGTTCCATCTGACTCCGCCTGTGAACCCGCTGGCAACAGATAGTCTGCTTGGATATGCCAAGGCAGATTGGTCCAATCAAGTACCATCGTGGTTTTGGCGCGTTTGATCAACGAGTCAATTTGCTCTTGGCTCAAACGCATCGCCAGATCGTTTTCAGCAATGATCAACAGATCAATTGGGTCAGTTTGCGCAACTAGATGATCCAAAGATTGGCCACCCATCAAAGTCACGCCCAGACTATTCACTTCACTACCAACCAATAGCAACATGGAGTTGGTGTGAGTATCTTGATTGAGCGTTTCAGACGCCATGCGGATACGGGTCAACTGCTTCGCCAAACGTACGCTTTGCTTCACAAGATCCAAGTTGTTTCTGTCTCTTATACACATCTCCGAGCCCACGAGACTAGGCATGATCTCG
>CAJXOR010000105.1 GCA_913057715.1 uncultured Moraxellaceae bacterium | reverse complement strand
AGTGACGCTCTGAGCCAAGCACAGGGGCATTTTGATGCTTGCCAACTCAAAGCGGAACACGCCGAGCAAAGCCTGGATCGGGTTCGCTTGGTTTGGCACCAAAACCAAGCGGCGGTGCTTGCGCGTAAGCTTAAGATAGGCGAGGCATGTCCGGTGTGCGGCTCGCTTGAGCACCCCGCTCCTGCCAAACCCGACAACACCGCGCTGACAAACCAGAACGCCGAGCAAACATCCAAACTCACGGCCGATGAGCTTGAGCTCGCTGAGTCGCAGCTTGCCAGTGCGAGCGCCAAATTGGCTGAGGCGCAGGGAAAGCTTAGTGATAAGCGCGCGCAATTTGAAGCACTGCGCGCAGCCACCGAGGAGTTGACCAGCGACATACGGGAGAACTTCAGCGCGCTGAGTTTGGATCACCCTCAGGATTTTGCTGAACTTGGTGCCCAGCTTTTTAAACAAAAAGATGATCTGATCCGTGAGCTGAGCCTGCTTGAGCGTGAAAGCAAAGAGATTAAGCTTAAAAAACAGCAGCTCGATACGCTACTTGAGCAGCAAAAGCAGCAGCTGATTGAAGGCAGTGACCGAAATGTCCGCCTTGAAAACCTAAACCAAGAACTCAGCACCCTAAACGATCAGATAGATCCTCAGTACCGCCCCAAAGGCGCAGCCGAGCAAAAACTGATCGAGATTCAGGGGGTGCTGGCTCAAAACCAACAGCAGATTCAAGCGCTTCGAGATCAGCAAAACCAGCACGCTAAAGATCTGAGTGTGAACCAAGCCAACCTTGAGTCGATTCATGATCAGCTCAAGCAAAGCTCATCCAGGCTAACCCAAGCCCAAAGCCAGCTAGATAGCGCTGCGGCGAATCTTGAGCCAGAATTTATCGATCGCCTGAGTGATCACCTGCTCACGCAAGAACAAATCGAGAACCTGCAAAGCCAACTGCAAAGTGCTGAGCAAAGACGCGCCGTCTTGATTGCCAATCGCGATCAGTTGCAAGCTCGCACCCAAAACCCAAACCCAAACCCAAACCACGACCCAAGCCCGCCGGATATCGACGTCCTTGAGTCAGCAAACGAGAGCGCGCATAAAGCACTGGCTCATGCCGAGCAGATCTACCTGGAGAGCCGCGATCAACTCAAGCGCTATGAACAAGCACAAGCGCAAATCAGCCAAGCTTCAGCCAAAATGCAGGCGATCGAGGCTGAGTACGCGATCATCGGCAAACTCAGCCAACTGGCCAACGGGGGCAGGGGCAACGAGCTTAACCTGAGTTTTCAGCGCTATGTCCTGGGGATATATCTTGATGAAGTATTGATCAGCGCCAACCAGCGCTTGCAGCGCATGACCCGCTCACGCTATTGGCTAGAGCGCAGGCGCGAGCGCAGCAAGGGCAACCAGCAATCAGGCCTCGATCTCGATGTGATCGACAGCTTCACCGGCAGCGCGCGCAGTGTCGCTAGCCTCTCAGGCGGCGAATCCTTTTTGGCGGCGCTGGCGCTGGCGCTGGGGTTATCTGAGACGGTACAAAACCACGCTGGCGGGATACACCTAGATACGCTATTCATCGATGAGGGCTTTGGCTCACTGGATTCAGAGAGCCTTGAGCTTGCCGTATCGGCGCTGGTTGATCTGCAGGCAACCGGCCGCACCGTGGGCATCATCTCGCATGTGGAGGAGCTCAAGTCCCAAATCCCCCGGCGTATTGATATCGTGAGCCAGCAGGGACGCAGCCGCACCCACTTGAGCTACTAAAAGCCAGTCAAAAAAATGCACCCGATGGCCACGCTTTGCGCGCCATCGGGTGCATTTGACTGATCAAATTTAACTAACGCGGCAAAGCAGCCGCTTAGTTACTGCTCTTACAAACGAAAAAACAGTGGCTTATAACGAACCGCAAAGCGCTCAAGCTCAGCTTGACCCAATTTAGGAAACAGACGCTTGGTCATCATGTTGACGCCGCCTGAGATCGCGCTTTGCGCGATCGGCAAAAGCTTACGCTTGATAAAGCCCAGATCCAGCGTTTGTGCAAAGCCCATCATGAAGTGATCCAAGATCGCATCGGTCAAGTCGATCACGTTGCGGATGATCTTCTCTTGCTCTTCTTTACCATGACCCTGCTCGATCCGATCGAGTGAGGCCACGATGCGCTGGTGCAGCTCAGGCTTCATCAAGAAGCCGACGCGAGCATGACCATCCGAATCTTTAAACAGGGTTTTTTTGACCAAAAACTCATGGTTTTGATCGAGCACTTTCTTGTCGTCTTTACCTAGGATCTGACCAATCAACTTCTCAGAAGTGTTAGCTACTGTGTCGGTGACTTTTTCCATCTGGGTGCGCTTGTCGCCTGGCGGCAGAGCAGCAACCAAATCTTTCATCATGGTCTGGATCAGCTCGTTAACAATCTGCTTAACCAAGCGATCACGAATATCGCGTCTTTTATCGACGGAGCTTGAATCTAGCATGGCCTGATTAGCGCTTTCAATCAAAGATTTGAGATGTTCAGACGGCAAGTATCCGTAGTAAGTATTCAAGAAGCTCTCCATGTTTTAGACAATCGTGGTGGCGATTGTACTGCAATCATTGAGTTAACGCATGTTCATTTTTAGGAGTTTCAAACACCAGTCGTCGGCTTTATATGCCTAGGTTAGGCTTTGCAAAATCGCTTTATTTGAATCACTTAAGTTAACAACAAAGCTGTGCTCAAGCCAAATATAAAGGGCAGCTGTGATAAACTGGCTAGCGAAAATTCTCCCGTTCATGAATCAACAATTGGCGGTCTATGTCCCAGATATTAGAGCTTGAAGAGCACCTACAGCGATACTGGCAAATGGATCACCATCGAAATCCACTGCTCAGCAGCACCCTAGATCAGGTTCAGGCATGGCAAAAACTGCGCATGCAAAAGACTCACGCAGTGCTTTTTAATGAGCCGGGTCATGCCAAGCTGGCGGCTTACTTCTTGAACCGACTTTACGGCTCCCCTGAATTTGCTGAGTTGGCCCGGGAGCTTGAGCGCATCTTGTTTCGAGCCAAAAAGATCGAGCGCATCGTCCCTGACAACGCGCTGACGGCGGGATCAACCGGAATCGCACTGGCGCTGTTGGCGGTTGAGCTGGACGAGGAAGTGGCGCGATTTTTGATCAAGCATGAACTCGATATCACTGAGCGCAACATGGCTCACACCTATAAGACGCTGGGTCAAGACGCCTCTCGCCATGAGCAGATGAGCCAACTCTCTACCTTGTGTTACCTGGTTGAGAAGTATGTCCGCTCCGCTATGCTGCAGACCGCCTTTAAGATGTCGCGCTCGGTTGCCTATCGCCACAACTTCAAACTGCTTTATGACTTCATCGCCGAAGGATTTGACGCGATGAAAACCATCAAGAGCATGCCCAAATTCATAGAACCCTTTTGTGCGCGTGAGCTGATCCTCATCGAACAGGTTCGTAGCGGGGTCCCCAACCCCTTTGATATAGCAGGTGATCCCGCATGAGTAACTCAAACTTTTTAGACCCAAGCCAGCTACCTGCCGGCAAACCTCAGGGTCAACAAGCCACCAATCAAAGTGAGCTAAACACCCACACAAATGTCGGCGATGCTGGTATTTTGCCAAATCAGCCCAACCCTCATGGTTTGGCCGGCAGGGTCACCAACAACCACACCGGACAAAACGGCACCACGCACTTTGGTTTCAAGCAAGTCTCGCTTGAGCAAAAACAGGACAAAGTGGCCGGTGTGTTTCACTCGGTTGCCGCCAAATACGACCTCATGAACGATCTGATGTCGATGGGCATCCATAGGCTTTGGAAGCGCTTTGCGATCTCTTTATCTGGGGTTCGTAGCGGTCAAAGTGTGCTCGATATCGCCGGCGGCACCGGTGATCTGGCGCTGGCCTTTAGCCGCGTGGTTGGGGACACCGGCCGCGTGGTGCTCTCCGACATCAACTCCTCCATGCTGCAAGTCGGTAAAGAGCGACTGATCAACGCTGGTTGTGACAACGTCGATGTGGTGCTGGCAAACGCCGAGGATCTTGAGCCCTTTGAGGACGAATCTTTTGATCTGGTGACCATCTCTTTTGGCTTACGAAATGTCACCGATAAAGACGCTGCGCTCAGATCCATGCTGCGCGTGCTTAAACCAGGCGGACGCCTGTTGATTCTTGAGTTCTCAAAACCTGGGTTTGAACCCTTATCCAAGGTTTACGATATCTACTCCTTCACCGCACTGCCGGTGCTGGGCAAGCTGTTTGCTGGCGACTCAGAGAGTTACCGCTACCTAGCCGAGTCAATCCGCATGCACCCGGATCAAAACACCCTCAAAAACATGATGAGCGAAGCGGGTTTTGTTGGCGCGGAGTTTCACAACCTAACCGGCGGAATCACCGCGCTGCACCGCGGATTTAAGGCAGAGGCCGCGCAGTGACTGTCTCTTATACACATCTGACGCTGCCGAC
>CAJXOR010000104.1 GCA_913057715.1 uncultured Moraxellaceae bacterium | reverse complement strand
CACTATCCTCTTCGTCGGCAGCGTCAGATGTGTATAAGAGACAGCTTTCTGGTACTGCAACGACGACGGCAGCGCTCGCCAAGCTAATTGAGGGGACCGACGCCAAATTGCTAGACACCCGAAAAACCATACCGGGACTGCGCTTTGCTCAAAAGTACGCGGTTCAGGTTGGCGGCGGCATGAATCACCGCATGGGGCTATTTGATGCATTTTTGGTCAAAGAAAACCACATCGACGCAGCTGGCGGTATCGCTCAGGCAGTCGCCGCGGCACGCCAGATTGATGCTCAGGCCTTGGTTGAGATTGAGGTGGAAACTTTTAGCGAACTTGAGGAAGCAACCTTAGCCGGGGCGGATCGGATCATGCTGGATAACTTTAGCCTTGAGCAGATGCGAGAGGCAGTCAGTTGGGTGGCGGGCCGCTGCAAACTTGAGGCGTCAGGCAACATCGATGAAACCAGTTTGCTTGAAACCGCTCAAACCGGAGTTGACTTCATATCCAGCGGCGCACTGACTAAGCACCTGCGCGCGATAGATTTGTCGATGCGCGTGGTTGCCTCCCATGATTGATTTTAAATTAGCTAAATCAGTGTGGCTGCCCTGTGGTTAAAGCAATTTTAGCACCCGCGGATAACAGTCTGATCCAAGCGCAGTTTGCAGCAGCTGGACTTGATCATGTGCTGCTGCTGGGTTTTGGTGAGCTCAATCAAGCTCTTGCTAAGGAGCTTTTGGAGCTGGGCTGCCGAGTGACAGCGGTCAGTCGCACTTTGAAGTCTGGACTCAAAATGCCCTGTGTCAGACAGATCCTAGGCGACCTAAGTGATCCGGTCTTTATGGCCAAACTTGCAGGGCAGCTTAAAGCCGATCAGCCAGCGGCAGCCGTGATCGCGGTCACACCAGATGGCCGCTCGATGCAGCACTATCGACAAACTTACCTCGGTATCGCGCGCCAAGCGCGCGACCTGCTTGTTAACCTAAACAGCCGTGTGGTTCAGGTCTCATCAACCGGGGTGTTTGCGCAGGATTCTGGTGAGCACTTAACTGAGCTGAGCCCACCCAGCCTGCACACAGCCAAAGCGCAAGTGTTGTATCAAGTGGAACAGCTCTACCGCGCCGCAATTAAAGATCGCTTAAGCGTGGTTAGGCCAAGTGGTATCTATGGCGACGATCGCCGATACCTAATCCGCGCTGCGATCAAGGCCGAAGATCTCAAGGCAAATCACTGGACCAACCGAATTCATGAGCGTGATTTGGTGTCGGTTCTGCTTTATGCGCTCTCGACCCGGCTAGCTGAACCAGTACTGCTTGCAACCGACAAGGAGTCGGTAAAGAGAGATCAGGCGCTAAATTGGATTCGCAGCGTGCTGGGACTCAGAGAGCTTACCCCTGAATACGCACCTGCCAGCGGTAAGCGCTTAAAGTCGGTAAAGTTGCCGGACGCGCTGTTTGCCTATCCCAGTTACCGCGAGGGTTATGGGCACGCGCAGCTTGGGCTTGAGCGTGCTGAGTTAGCTGATTCAACAAAAGATTGATCTGCCTTGGCGAAAGTGACTGGCAGAGTTGACTAGCTTGGATCATGTTTGACCCGCTTATGGGTGGCGTACCCAGAGTCGGGTTTAACTGCAAACATAGACATTTATAAACACTTGGAGCGAATCGATGAGCCAATCGTTAATTGCTGATTTTATTGAGCTGGCACTGAGCCGTGGGGTGCTGCGCTTTGGGGAGTTTGAACTCAAATCGGGGCGGATCAGCCCCTACTTTTTTAACGCCGGTCTGGTTTGCGACTCTGAGGCAAGCTCGCTGCTCGCTAAACTTTACGCAAGTAGACTCAGCGGGGCCGGAGTAACCCAGCTTTTTGGTGCTGCTTATAAAGGTATCCCGCTGGCAGCTGGCGTCGCGCAGATGCTCTGGAGCGAGCACGCTGCGCGCGTGGCTTGGGGTTATAACCGCAAGGAAGCTAAGGCTCACGGCGAGGGTGGCCAGCTGGTCGGCGCGCCGGTTGCGGGTCAGTCAGTGTGGATCATCGATGATGTGATCACCGCAGGCACGGCCATGCGTGAGGTGATCAGTTTGCTCAAAGCCGAAGGCGCGCAGATCGCTGGGGTGATCGTGGCGCTGGATCGTAAGGAGCGCGGGGTTGGGGCAAACAGTGCAATCCAAGAGCTCAAAGCCGAGGGTTACCGAGTCGAGGCGCTGTTCAGCATTGATGAGATCATCGACTATGTGGCAGCAAGCCCTAAGCTCAAGGTGCACTTGAGCGCCATGCAAACCTACCGTGAAACTTATGGTGTTAGTTAGTGGCGTCAAATAACGGCACCAATTAAGGGCATTAACCAAATCGCTAAGTAAACCCAAGTAAACACCCAGTAAAACCGGAGTCGCTATGAAAATTTTGTTTGTGATGGACCCGATCGAATCGGTCAACCCCAAAAAAGACTCAACCCTCGCCATGATTGAGGCGGCGCAAACTCGTGGTCATGAGGTGCTCTACACCACCGTGAGTCAAATGTCTCTGGTGGACGGGGTGGTTTTTGGTGAGGTATGCGGCTTAACAGTGGACCGTGAACAGGTGCCATTTTTCACTAAAGGCACTTATAGCGAGGTTAAGCTTGGCGAGATCGACGTGATCATGATGCG
Source organism: uncultured Moraxellaceae bacterium (assembly GCA_913057715.1). GTDB lineage: Bacteria > Pseudomonadota > Gammaproteobacteria > Pseudomonadales > Moraxellaceae > CAJXOR01. The sequence goes on along the minus strand of CAJXOR010000104.1, from coordinate 1,982 downwards.
TAAAGATCCGCCGTTTGACATGAACTTTGTTTATGCAACCTACCTGCTCTCAGCGGCTAAGCGTCAAGGGGCGCTCGTGGTCAACGATCCGCAAAGTTTGCGCGATTGCAACGAGAAGCTGTTTGCAACCGAGTTTGCTAAGCACATGACGCCGACTTTGGTGAGCGCAAGCAGTACCAAGATCCGCGCGTTTATCGAGCAGCACAAAGACGTGATCGTCAAACCCCTAGACGGTATGGGCGGCAGCGGGATCTTTAGGCTTAAGCTCGGTGACCCCAACACGGGCACGGTGCTGGAAACCATGCTGGCTGAACCGGTGTCGCCGATCATGGCGCAGCGGTTTATCCCAGACATCAGCGCGGGCGATAAGCGAATTTTACTCATCGATGGCGTGCCGGTTGAGTATGTGCTGGCGCGCATACCCGCCAAAGGGGAGACTCGAGGCAACCTAGCTGCTGGTGGCACGGGCGTAGCGCAGCCGCTCAGCGACTCGGATCGCAAGATTGCTGAAGCGGTTGGCCCTACGCTAAAGGCGCGCGGCTTGATCTTTGTAGGGCTGGATGTAATTGGAGATAAAATCACTGAGATCAATGTCACCTCTCCCACCTGTATCCGTGAAATCGAGGCGGCTTATCCAGTGAAGATCGCCGAGGGTTTGATTGAATGTATTGAACAAAAACTCAAGTCGACTTAGTTTTTTAGATAAGCTGAGCCTTTATTAAATTAATCGTTGTTATAATCGGCGGTTTAGTGATGCAACAGTGACTTATGGGATCTGATCGGTAGTGACACAAGCAGCGCAAAAAACACTCGTAACTCTTAAGCCTAAGCGAATATTGATCATGGCAGCCGGTACCGGAGGGCACGTCTTTCCTGCGCTCGCGGTTGCGCGTCAGTTGCAGTCGATGGGGCATGAGATCGTATGGTTGGCAACCCAGCACGGTATGGAAAACCGCCTGCTTGAGGGCGAGGGTATCGAGGTTTGTCAGATCAACATCAAAGGTATCCGTGGTAACGGGATTAAGCGCTTGCTGGCCGCGCCGCTCACCATCTTAAAAGCGGTGCTGGCGAGCTGCCGGATCATCCGTGAGCATAATATCGATGCGGTCGCAGGATTTGGCGGTTATGTAGCAGGTCCTGGCGGTGTCGCTGCAAAGCTTTGCGGTAAACCGCTAATCATCCATGAACAAAATGCCGTCGCTGGCCTGACCAACCAGTGGTTGTCGCGCATCAGCACCCAAGTGCTTGAAGCCTTTCCAAGCTCCTTTAAGGGTGCAGCGCAGGATCAGGTGCTCTGTATCGGTAATCCGGTCAGAGCCCCGATCCTTGAGCTTTTTGGGCAAGTGCGGACATTTGACTTAAGCCATCGAGTCCCCAGACTCTTGGTGGTTGGCGGGTCACTTGGCGCGCAAATCCTCAATCAGCAGGTACCAAAAGCGCTGGAAAAACTAAGTTTCGAGGTGAAGATCACCCACCAATGCGGGCGCGGACACTTGGGCGTGACGGAGGCGGCTTACGCAGCGCTGGGCGCTCGCCATGAGATTACGGTTACTGAGTTCATATCGGATATGGCTCAGGCTTTTGCTACTCATGATTTGGTGATTTGCCGCGCAGGTGCCTCGACGGTATCTGAGCTGGCTGCGGTTGGCTTGCCCTCAATCCTGGTGCCACTGCCAAGTGCGGTCGACGATCACCAAACCGCTAACGCACGCTATTTGTCTGAAGCGGGGGCAGCTGTGCTGATCCCGCAAAGTGAGCTGAGCGCTGAGTTCTTAGCGGTCCAAATTGCGCAAACCCTGAACACTGAGCAGCTTTTAGCCATGAGCGCGCAAGCCAAATCCAAAGCGCTGCTTGAAGCCGATGTGCTCGCTGCTAACCACATACTGGCAGCGCTGAAGCTGCAAACACACTCAACCGGGACCGCTGTATGAATCAACTGCCCAAACGTCTGATTGAAATCCCTGAGATGCGCCGCATCAAAC
>CAJXOR010000103.1 GCA_913057715.1 uncultured Moraxellaceae bacterium | reverse complement strand
ATGCCTAGTCTCGTGGGCTCGGAGATGTGTATAAGAGACAGGGTTTTGGTGGCCTTGAGGCGATCAAGTAGGAACTCGATGGCTTGGATCTCATCCATGGGGTGGAGCAGCTTACGCAAGATCCAAACACGGCGCAGGTTTTCTTCTTCCATGAGGCGCTCTTCACGGCGAGTGCCAGATTTCTTGATGTTCATGGCGGGGAAGACGCGCTTCTCAGCGATGCGGCGCTCAAGATTGATCTCTTGGTTGCCGGTGCCTTTGAATTCCTCAAAGATCACCTCGTCCATCTTGGAGCCGGTGTCGATCAGGGCAGTCGCGATGATGGTGAGTGAGCCACCTTCCTCAACGTTACGGGCAGCGCCGAAGAAGCGCTTAGGACGCTCAAGCGCGTGGGCGTCAACACCGCCGGTAAGTACTTTACCGCTGGAGGGAACCACGGTGTTAAAAGCGCGAGCCAGACGAGTGATCGAGTCAAGCAGGATCACCACGTCTTTTTTGTGCTCAACTAGGCGCTTGGCTTTTTCAATCACCATCTCAGCAACTTGAACATGGCGTGCTGGCGGCTCATCGAAAGTTGAGGCAACCACTTCACCGTTTACCGTGCGCTGCATCTCGGTGACTTCCTCAGGGCGCTCATCGATCAAAAGCACGATCAAGATACACTCAGGATTGTTGCGAGTGATCGATTGCGCGATGGTTTGCAACAGAACCGTCTTACCTGCTTTTGGCGGCGCAACAATCAAGGCGCGCTGACCTTTACCGATGGGAGCGATCAAATCGATCACGCGACCGGTTAGATCTTCACTGGATCCGTTACCAAGCTCTAAGTGCAACTGCTCGGTAGGGAACAAAGGGGTTAAGTTCTCAAACATGATCTTGTGGCGAGATTGCTCAGGCGTGTCATGGTTAAGCTGCGAGACTTTTAAGAGCGCAAAGTAGCGCTCGTTGTCTTTTGGCGGACGTATGCTGCCAGAGATGGTGTCGCCGGTTTTTAAATTAAAGCGGCGGATCTGGCTGGGACTGACATAAATATCGTCAGGTCCTGACAGGTAAGAACCAGAGGAGGAGCGCAAAAAACCAAATCCATCGGATAGGATCTCAAGGACGCCGTCACCGTAGATTTGCTCGCCTTTTTTGGCGTGGGTTTTAAGTATCGCAAAGATAATGTCTTGCTTGCGGCTACGCGCCAGTTCATTTAGGCCCATCTCCTCGGCAATCGACACGAGTTTGTTGATGGGCATTTCTTTTAATTCAGTTAAATTCATAACTATGAGGGGCTTATCCATAAAATCGAGAGAAGATTTGCAGACGAAATAGGCAAAATTGGACTCTAATAAGGGGGGAGTCGCTGATTTGTGAGACGAAAGCAAGATTGATTGAGCTTGGGGAGAGTCGAGGGTGACCCTTAAGCTTGTGTAAAATATAGTAACATGATCAGGTGCTGTCAAGCTTCCTGAGCGCTTAGTTGGATATGAGGGGCAATGTGGAGATAAATGCCAAACTGCTCAGCCTATATAATTAAATAAACTGAGCAGTTAAGCGGTGGTTGTTAGAGATTTTTTTCGACAAAATTCACCAATTGTGAGCGGGGAAGGGCACCGACCACTTGGTCAACCACTTCGCCGTCTTTAAATAAGTACAAAGCAGGTATGTTGCGGATGCCGTAACGCGCTGCGATTTCTTGATTTTCAGTGACGTCGACCTTAACAACCTTGGCTTTGCCATCGTATTCGGCGGCTAAGTCTTCTAAAACCGGGGCGATGGCTTTACATGGAGCACACCAAGTCGCCCAAAAATCCACCAATACGGGGACATTTGACTCGAGCACGTCGCTTTGAAAGTTATCGTTAGTGGTGTTGATTACGTCGCTCATCGGATTTCCTATTCGTTAAACATGGGCCACTATGCGTCGTGGGGCGGTGTTCATGCAAGTCAAAAAAACTCATAATCAACTTAAACCAAACCAATGCCGCTCATGAACACACAACCTATGAACACGAACCGTCCTGCCAAAGTTGTCTGCGTGGGAAGAAACTACGCCGATCACGCCGCTGAGCTGGGCAATCAAGTGCCAACTGAGCCGGTGTTGTTTATCAAGCCTGGCTCCGCTATCGCGGCAGGTTCGCAGATACCACTGGATCAAATCACCAAAAATTTAGCCCTTGGTCAGCTCCACTTTGAGTGTGAGCTTTGCTTGCGTATCGGGCGAGCGGTTACAAACGCACCGATCGATCAGGCGCTTGGGGCGATAGATGCGGTGACACTGGGTCTGGATTTGACGCTTCGCAGTGTTCAGGACGCGCTTAAAGCCAAGGGTTTGCCTTGGGAGCGAGCCAAAGCTTTTGATGGTTCGTGCTTGCTTGGGGATTGGCTCAGCGTAACCGAGGCTGATCTGGCTTACGCGGAGTTTGAGTGCTGGATTAACGGCGAGCGTCGCCAGCATGGGGTCAGCGCGCAGATGCTGTTTGGGTTTGAGAGGCTGGTGAGTGAGATCAGTGCGGTTTTTAAGCTTGAGGCGGGAGATGTGATCATGACCGGCACACCAAGTGGCGTAGGCCCGCTTAATCATGGTGATGTGCTTGAGCTTAAGTTGATTGAACCGCAGGGTTTAGCGGTTCAACAGTTCAAGGTAGTTTGAGCTTAAAGCGAGCGTCGCTCAGCTATGGCTGGTTCTCTGACTTTTTAAAAATGCCACCGATGAGCTGCCGCCACTCAGTTTTCAGTTATGAGCTTTTTGCCTGATCGGGCTGAGTATTTGGCAGATAGCGCAGCGGATCCAGTCGCTCAAGGGTTTTTTGGGTCGCGATGTTCGGTTCATGCAGCAGCAGATTTTTGAGTAGCTCTGCTGCGTAAGGCGCGTAACAAAAACCTTTTGACCCCAGCGCGCTGATCACACTCAACCGGCTGGTGATTGATCCGCACAGCGGCATGTGATCGGGTAACTGGAAGCGGATGCTGGCGCGTCCCTCAAGTTGATCTAGCAGACCTTGATCTGAGATTGGGGGAGTTGTTGAGCTTAGCGCTGCAAAAAGCTTTGGCGAGCCTGCTTGTAGCTTGTCAAGATTGGCAAAGTGAGAGGCTTGAGTAACTAACTCTTTTTCTTCTGGGGCGAAGTTTCGCTCGTTGGTGGCACCAAACAAAAGCACTTGATCGCCGCCAACCTCATCTAAGATCGCATACCCGCCAAACTTCTGAGCGACTGGACTTGGCGAACCAGCTTGGCTTTGTTCGGCACTGAGTTTGATCCAGCTGATCTGTCCTTTGGTGGTGCGTGCCACGCTCCCAAGCTCAATCAGATCTCTGGTGTTTGATCCTGCGCAGATCACGACCTGATCGTATTGGCACGTCAAATCGTCTGCGACTATCTGCGCTTGGCTTGATACCGAAGAAACTTTTGCGGTTTTAAGCTCAATCAAGGGGTGTGCAAGGATGCTTTTGGCAACCAAGTGAGGGGTGATGATGCCAGCACCGGGTAAAAACAAACTTGGCTGATCACTGATCATCTGAGGGACCTCAGCTTCAGTTGATTTATCTGAGGTGGACATTTGGACAAAGTTTTTGGGGTAACCCTCAATTAGCGCTGGCCACTGATCTGGAGATCGCTGTTTGGGTTGGTCTGCCACCCCGCAGGCTTGAAATAGGCCGGTTTGCTGGCTTAACTGCGTAAGCTCTGTGTAAAAGCGGGCGGCATATAAAAAGCTTTGGGTGTGCAGGTGATCGGCAGCGTAAGCGTAGGGGGTGATCTTGGGTGCCAGCATCGCTCGCAGGTTGCCCGAAGAGCCAGACAGCGGGTTTTTACCCTCATAAAACGTCACCGCGATCCCTGCGCTGGCCAATTTATAGGCGGCGCAAAGTCCAGCGATTCCGGCGCCTATGACGGCTACGGAGCGGATGCTCTGACTCAACTGATGTTGGGTCTGAAGGGGCTTTACTTTAGTAGCGGTTTGCTCAGTGACTTGGGTTCGCTTAAATGGTGCATCGGTTAATCTGTTTTTGAGGTTCAGCTCACCCAAGCGCGGTGATAAATCGCCAGCTGAGTCCTGAGCAGTCGCATAAAAGGGGCATGCCTGCTTAGCCTGAATCATGTGACGCTTGTTGCCAAAACCGCAAGTTTTAGTGAACGTAAAGCCCGCTTTGAGCAAACCCTGCTTCACAACCCTTGCTGCGCTATAGGTCGCGGCTGTGGTGTTTGCTCGGCTTAAGCGAGCAATTTGCTCAAACACCGGCTCAGCCCATAGCTCAAGATTTTGCCTGGGACTAAACCCGTCTAAGAACCAAGCATCAATCCCTTGCGGGGCAACCAGTTTTGAGAGGGATGCGCTAGCCTCACCAAACCACAAATCTAAAGTGATCTTGAGTTCAGCAAAATGCACCCGGTGGACACCCGGGATCAAATCGGGGTAGTGCGAAACCAGTTGCTCACTTATCCCATCTAACTCGGCAAAGCCTGCGTGGGCTTGTTTTAAGTCAGCCTTTGATACCCCAAACAGCTCAGTCGATATAAAGTGAAGCTCGCCTTTTGAGCCACTTTGCTGCCAAAGTTTGGCGGCGGCCAAAAAGTTGAGCCCAACGCCAAAACCGGTTTCGGCGATAACAAAGTGTTCACGGTCATGATTTTGTAAC
>CAJXOR010000102.1 GCA_913057715.1 uncultured Moraxellaceae bacterium | reverse complement strand
TTCGTCGGCAGCGTCAGATGTGTATAAGAGACAGCTGCAAGGCTGGCAGCCGGTTTAGGCTGGGATGAGCGCTTCGATACCAGCCTAAACCCAGACCAACTAGAGGCAGAGCAGACCAATCCGGCGATCATTAAGCCGATGAGGCCAGCCAACCGCATATTTGCTGGCTCGTTAAATCAAAGGCCTTTGGATCAGGGCTCATGGGATCAGGGCGCCTTCGATCAAGGCTCCTACCTCGGCGAGCAAAACATGAGGCGACCACGCTTTCGCTATCTGATCACGAGCAGCCAGCCTGCCAGCGTCCCCAAGTTTGACACCGCTCAAGCACTCACCCTTAAACTACTCAGTGATCGCGGTTTTCCGCTGAGTGATCTGCGCCTTTACTACCGCAACAACCCCCCATCAGCCGCAGATCGTTCTGGATTCATGGGGCTGTTCGATACGCAAAACACCAGCTCACCTCTTAAGCGAAGCACCAACAATCAAAGCTTAGTTGCCGCCGTCCAGATCGGACGGGGCACCAGTGAGCTGCTCAACCGATCCGATATAAGCTCTGATATGAGCCCCGCCAGGCTCGCTCTTCTACTTCACCACTCAGGTAGGAGCGCCGAAGATGGGACTCAGGCTCAACAGTGGGTCACGGTCACCCTGCGCCTGCCCAAACCCACAAGCTCAATCGCTCTGGTGTTGGTTCTGCAGACGCTGGTGCTTTACTTGCTGGTTTTGTTGCCGCTGGCTTGGTTGATCAAACGCATCGCCGCGCCACTGGATGAGCTCACAGACTCAGCTCGTCACTTTGTTAAAACCTCAAAAAGCACTCACGTGAACCCCCGCGGTCCAAGCGATGTGCAGCGCTTAAGTGTTGCGTTTAACCGCATGCAACAACGGATTGAGGCGCTACTCAGAGAAAAAGACGTGATGCTAGGCGCCATAGGCCATGACTTAAAAACTCCTTTGGCTGCGCTCAGGGTTCGAAGTGAAACCCTGAGCAGTCCAGCGCGCGAACCCATGATTGCCAGTATCGAGCGGATCGATCAGATGCTAAGCGACATCCTATCACTGGCAAGGCTGGGCCAAGGCGCCCTCACCACGCAAAGCGTGAGCCTAAGCGCGCTGCTTGAGCTGATCGTGAGTGAGTATGAGGATCTGCAAAAGCCCGTTACCCTGATTAATCCCCCTCGAGTGACTGCCCAACTTCAAGTGAGCTGGATCACCCGTGCGATCACCAATCTGATCGATAACGCGCTGCGCTATGGACAAACTGCCGAGGTCAGATTGATCACTGCATCCACTGAAGCTTCAAGCGAAGTCGTGCATAAAACCGCTGATCAAGCGCTTGCTCAGTCCAACAAACTCAGTCCCAAGACACGTGTAGATACCCAAGACCACTCAGATCAAACCGCTCAAACATCGGCGGCGTGGATCATACAGATCGACGATCAAGGCCCAGGAATTAACCCCGATCTGATCCCGCGCCTGCTGGAGCCTTTTGAGCGACTTGAGGGCTCGCGCAGCTCGGCGCTTGGCGGCGCAGGGCTGGGGCTTACCCTCACTCAAGCGATCTGCGATCAGCACGGTTTACGTTTGAACCTAACCAACCGCTTAGGCTCCAAAGGTCAGGTGATTGGCCTAAGAGCTCAGATCATCTCGCCGAGAAGCTAGTCAGCCGATTGCGGTAAGATCACTGCGCCTGTTTTGTTGCCAACACGAACCCCCTTATGACCCGACGCGCGACCCTCACAACCACCGATAAAGCTCAATTGAAAAATGCCCTCATTGAGCTGCTGAACGAGGAGTTGTCGCTTGCACGCATGGCAGCCGATGAGGCTAAATCCAGCGCGACCTCCTTAGAGGCTAAGAGTGAGAACAAGTACGACACCCGAAGCACAGAAGCAGCTTACTTAGCGCACGGTCAGTCTCTTCGCGCGCAAACTTTGCTGGATCTGATCACACAAATCAGCGAATGGTCGCTGGGAGCTGATCATCAAGGTCATCAAGACAGTCATCAAAGCATCGGGCTGGGCAGCTTGGTTTGCCTGAGGCAGGGCTCAGATGAGCACCCTGGTCGCTGGGTGTGGATCACGCCGGTCGGGGCACGGCAGATTGAGCTTGGCGGGGTAAAGGTTCAGGTGGTTAACGCTCAAGCTCCACTGGCACAGCAGCTGATTGGGCTTGAGATCGACGACACCGCGCGCGTCATGAACGCAGAGTGGCTGATCACCGAAGTGGTTTGAGCTGACTTAGCAAAGATTTACTTAACCCGCACGTGGAACACAGCCGATCCACACAAAGCCCAAGCGCTTAAAACCGTGTAAAGCAGTGGATTGAGTTAGATTGGTTTTATGGACCAATCGACTAAAGGAACACCCATGAAAAAGCTCATCTCAGCTTTTCCCATTAGCGCCGCGTTGGCTACTGCGTTTATGTTATCTACTACCGCGCAAGCAGATGTCAGCGACTTTGCCAGCAGTAGCTCGCAAACAACGGATCGCACCAGCGCAGATGAGATGGAATCAGACTCAGATCAGTACTACTCAGGCTCAACCGATGCCAGTGAGAGTTACTCAGGTGCTATCGGCGGATCATCCGAATCCAACCGCTCAACCCTCAGCCGCCGCGCGGTTCCCATAACTGACTTCAGCGGTTACCGCACGCTGGGTTCACGCTCAATTGTTGACAACGATCAAACCGGATCGGCTTTTGGCCAAAGCACCAATCAAGTGCCAAACCCCACCATCGATACCGGCGCTAGTGCTGGTCTGGGTTATGGCATCAATCAGGGCAGCTTCACACCAAACGGCGGGTTGTCTAGCCCTGCGGTACCCACTACCAGCGGCTCATCAGCCGGTTCGAGTAGTACTGCGACGATTTCAGCGCCATAAACTTGAAAGAGTCATAAAGGTGGGCATTTTGCTCACTTTTTTGGTTTTGGTTGTGGTGCTAAGAAACGCTTGAGGACACAAACACCCTCCCTTTTTATAACTCAAGCTTGAGAACTGAAGGCTGTCGCAGCGAGCTCAAATACAAATTTTGTCCGACCGGAAGTGCCTGGGTTATGAAAGTATACCTTCCGCCTTGCAAGTTATGAGTCAGCTCTCCCGCTTCATCAAAACCCAGCACCATACCCAGCTCAGCCACCGGGATGTCCACGATTTTAAGCGCCTGCATCGCCCCAAGTCTGATCAGTGGTTTGTCTGCTAAACCGTCTAGCAGTTTGCTACGGGGTGCTGGCATAGCAACAAAGTAGGTGCCGCCTGCGTATCTGATGTTGTCTGGCATGCCCGGCAGGTTGCTGGCAAACAGCTCGCTCTTACCGGCCTTGGCTCCGCTCAGCCAGTAACGGTGAATCGCGTAACCGCCGGTTTCAGTTACCAACACCGATTGACCATCGCTTGCGATCTGCACGCCGTTAGCAAAGTTTAGCCCGCTCATGAGCACTCGAGTTTTGGTGGTTTTCATGTCATAGCTGAGCAGTCGCCCGTAGCCGCCGTGCTCGAGTAGATCCAGCTGCATACCGGCCTCGCCGCGCTGGCTTGAGGCGTCGCTGAAGTACACAAAGCGGCCGTCCGCTGAGATATCGCAGTCGTCGCAAAACTTAAAGGGCACGCGTCCCGCTTTATCACTTAGCACCTTGAGCGTGACCCAAGGTTGGGCAGTGCGGAACCAGCGCTTTTTCTGGCCAAATGTCACCTGCAAAAGACCACGGCGCGCATCACATACGATGAGCGATCCGTTTGGGTGCACCCGCATACCCAAGGGTCGTCCACCGGTGTTAATCAGCACTTGATCATGCGTCCCATCTGGCAAAAAGCGTGCGATACGCCCATCGGCAAACCCCGAGTAGAATCTACCCTCAGCATCAATCGCAAGTGACTCGGGTCCACTGGTGCCAGGCAAACTCAAAAAAGGGCGGGCATTTGCAAGTTGCTGATTAGGCGCATAGATGCCGGTTAACTTGGGAGCTTTTTCGGGTTGCCAAGCCACCGGTCTGCCGAAAGATTTGGGCAACAATCGATAAGGTTTAATCATGGGCTCAAGTCTTGATGCTTAGGTGCGACTACTTTAGCCTGAGCGCCGCTGCGATGCACGGCTGCAATCAACAGCTTGATGCACGGCTAAAGTGACTACTGATATTGGCGCATTGCTTGGCAAACGCGTTGATTAGTCTGCGTAGCGCTCTTGGAAGCTCTCATCGCTCATGAGTAAAAACACGATCGCTTCAGCGCAAGATAAGAAAAATGGCACCCCACTCCAGCAAAGCGCCAAGTACAAAGCGCCCCAAACGTAGTTACCGAGGTAGAAGCGGTGCAAGCCAAAACTACCGCCAACCAGCGCCAGCAAGGTCGCGGCGGTTTTGGATTTGCCCTCCGAGACTTCAATTTCGCCAAATCGATCAATCAGTGCGCTCAGCGGATGAGTTAAGTTCTGAGTCGGTAAAAACCCTTTCATGGTGTCCTCCTTGGGGATGATGCTTCCTATACACCACTATTACCCTAACCAGATAATCCCTAGGATCGGGTTGGGGGAGAGTTAACTTGGTATGGGGATTGGTAGCGCTTGGACTTGAGTGGTTAGCTAGGCTTCATGCTCACGCTTAATCCATGCTCAAGCTTAATTTTGGTTCAGCAGGCTGCAGTGCTTTACGAGCTAAGCCTTCGCTGATTATCTTAAGATTTTCCTAAGCTGTGTCAGCTTCGCAGGCCAAAGTCTATGGACGACGCGGGCAGGCATGCCACTCGTTCGATCACGTCGCCTGAAAAGGAGCGGCCACTGTTTCAGTTATGGGCAGCTCAACCACTGTCACTGGGCTGTCACGTTACTCTGATCAAATACTGTCTCTTATACACATCTGACGCTGCCGACGAAGAGGATAGTGTAGATC
>CAJXOR010000101.1 GCA_913057715.1 uncultured Moraxellaceae bacterium | reverse complement strand
ACGAGATCATGCCTAGTCTCGTGGGCTCGGAGATGTGTATAAGAGACAGCAGCACAACCTCATACAAAATGCCCGGCAGCAAGGCGATCGCCTGAAACAAGCCCTGCAGTCATTGCAGGATCAATTTGAATTTATCGGCGATGTGCGCGGACGTGGCCTCATGCTTGGTGTGGAGATCGCGGATACTCACGCACCCAGAGACAATTTTGGTCACTTCAAACCCGCACAGCACCTAGCCAAAAAACTGCAACAGCTGTGTTTCAACAACGGATTGATCCTTGAGCGCGGCGGTCAAATGGGCTCGGTGCTGCGCCTGCTTCCTGCGCTAACCATCACGGCAGAGATAGTCGATGAGATCGTGGAGAAGTTGCATAAAAGCTTCCAAGAGGCGATGGCTGAAGGAGCGTAATCCACTATGTCCATGAAAAGCCCAGAGCCAAGCCCAACTCACCGCGATCAAGTCAGCGCTGCTCGCAGATCCCTAAGCGCTGTTGAGGGTTTCACACCAACCGCTCAGCAAACTGCAAGCCCTGATCAGCGCGCGGGCGCAACCCAACCCCCCATTTCAGCTTCAGCTTCAGGGAAGTACTTTTTAAGTGGTTCTGATGCGAGCGCAGCTGAGCAGTTCTCCGCCTGGGTCAGTCAAGCTCAGGAGCTGATTTCGACGTGGAACCTAGACAAATCTCTGTTCAGCGGCGCCGATCACAAGCAGATCCAAAACACCTTTAGTAAGTTCACCCCCCACGATGAACCGATCGAGAGCGATCAAATTCAGCAATATTGGGAGCAGTTCCTACAGCACAGCGTCAACCCCAATCAACCCCAGTGCGCCGCGCACCTGCACTGCCCTGTCTTGGGAGTGGCTGCCGCCAGTGAGTTGATCTGCGCTGCTGCTAATCAAAGTATGGACTCGTGGGATCAAGCACCAGCAGGCACCGTGATAGAGGAGCAACTCATCAATTGGTTTGCCACTCGGATCGGTTTTGACAAACAGGCTGGTGGGGTCATGACCAGCGGCGGAACTCAAAGCAACCTGATGGGACTCATGCTCGCCCGAGATCACTACGCCATGTCTCAGCTTGGTGTCAGTATCCAAGAGCAGGGTCTGCCACCTCAGCTGAGCCGCGCCCGTATCCTATGCGGGGAAGACGCCCATTTTTCACTGAAAAAAAACGCAGCGGTTTTGGGTTTAGGCTTTGCGTCGATACAGACCATAGCCACTGATGCCGCAGGCGCCATGTGCCCCGCAGATCTGCAAAACCAGCTGGAAAACTTAAGCCAGCGAAACCAGCCAGTGATCGCTGTGGTGGCCACAGCGGGCTACACCGATACTGGAGCGATCGATCCACTTGAGCCCATAGCAAAGCTGTGCCAACGCTACGGGGTCTGGCTACATGTAGACGCTGCCTGGGGCGGGGCGCTGCTACTGAGTAAGCAGTTTTCAAATCGACTGCATGGGCTCAACTTGGCGGATTCGGTGACGCTGGATTTTCATAAGCACTTTTTTCAGCCGATCAGCTGCAGTGGTTTTTTTCTGAAAAATGCCGCGCACTTTTCACTCATGCACCTAAACGCCGACTACCTTAACTCTGAGCGAGATCAGCAGCACCAAGTCACCCACTTGGTTGGACGCTCCCTGCAAACAACACGGCGCTGCGATGCGCTCAAATTGGCGGTGAGTTTGCGCTACCTGGGTTTGGAGCAGTACAGCCTGCTCATCGAGCGGCCGCTCGGACTCGCACTGGATTGCGCCCGCTTAATTGAGCTGGACCCTGCACTTGAGTTACATCAGCAGCCCCAGCTCTCAAGCGTGCTGTTTGGAATTCGATCTGATTTTTTTACTCAACCTTGGCAGCTTGACGGCATCGATCCTGAGACATTTGAGATTGGTCGCAGCAGCGCAAAGACAGCGGAAAGCTCATCTGGTCAGTGGCTTGAGCAAAACCTGCATGAGTTTTACCACAACTTAAGTGAGGCTCTACTGCAAAGCGGACATCTCAATCTAGGGGTGACGCGCCTGCGCGGCAGGCCGTGGCTCAAGCTCACCCTGCTCAACCCACAATTAAGCAGCGCTGAGCTTGGCCAGATGCTCAGTGCAGTAAAAGCTGAGGCGCTCCAATTGAGCAAAAAGAATCGTGGGTTGAGTGCCGCAATCACAAAAAGCTCTGTTAGCAGCACCTTCTAGGTAACTCAAGCGACTCAGAAAAGCCAGTCACCCGATATCGATCTGATTTATGGACAACCCAAATGAATAAATGTCACACAGCAAAGCTAAAACCTAACCACAACTCAAGTGATTCTTCGTGCGCCGCTCAGGCAAGGCGACTGGCTGTGCAAAGTTTCCTCAATGCGTTTTTAAAGGAAACTGGTTCAGGGGAACTGACTCCTAACGATCCAACCTTCATATTTGAGCAGCCGATCAGTCCGATCAAGGCGGTGATAAGTGTTGAACTAGAGGGCTGTGAACAAACCTTGGTTATCCCGCTTGGGTACCACAGTGAGTTTGGCCAACACCAACTCGCCTCGCTTCCGTTGTTGGTCGAATCAGTCGATGCTCAGCAGCAGTGGACACCAGAGCCTGCTCTGTTGATCGCACTGATCTTGCGTCATTTGTGGCTGACGCGTGACCACCCAAACGCTCAACCAATCAGCCCCAAACGCCCAGCAGAGTCCTTAAGAATTAGCAACCAAGATCTACAACTGATCGCCAAGAGCCAAGCGGCAGAGGCGGTGCTGGACTGGCCTCACGTATCGCAACCAACTTCTCCCCATCAGGCTGCATGCGAAGATCAGGCGTTAGCTACTCAGGGTCATACAGAGCTCACCCATCAAAGCAAAGCTGGTCCAGCTCGGTCCACTGCTGAAGCAACCTCGCCGCCGAGAGATTCACCAAAGGCGCCCCGCGAGCTTTACCGATTACTCAAGCGCTTTACCCAGAGTCAGAACAACACACAGATTTTCTTACGAGAACAGCGAAGCACAGGCTTCGATCCAGCCGCCTTAGACCAGAGTTTTATCGAGTCGGAACGCGCGTTGGTGGCTGGGCACAGCATGCACCCGGCACCCAAAAGCCGAGTCGGGTTCACGCCAGAACAACTGATTGAATATTCCCCTGAAACCTCAACAGGTTTTGCACTCAACTATTGGTTGATCGCCGCCAGTTGCTTGGCTCAGGGTAGCGCTATCCACCCCAGTCCAAGCCAATCCATGCGCCGGAAACTGGAGCAAACCGCGAGCCTTGAGCAGCTTGAGCAGCTCACCAACTACTCCTCTTACGAATTACTCGCTCTGCACCCTTGGCAAGCCAATCACCTACAAAAAAACCCCTCGATTGAGCGGCTGATCAACTCAGGACAGATCATCCAACTGGGCAAAATGGGACCTTTGTTTTACCCCACCACGTCAGTCAGGACGCTTTACTCAGCTGAGTGCGATTGGATGATCAAATGCTCGCTCAGCATACAAGTCACCAACTCACTTCGAATCAATCTGCATAAAGAGTGCCTGCGCGGTGAGATCGCCTCAACTATTTGGACCAGCGAGTTTGGAGCGAAACTCAAACAACGCTGCCCAACCTTAGACGCCCTAAATGACCCAGGCTGGACAGCCATCATCGATTTGAGCGGTGAGGTCATAGATGAGAGTATTTGTATCTGGCGGCAGAACGTCGATCACGAGCGCCCCATCACCAGCATGGCCGCGCTTTGTCAGCAAACCCAAGCAGATGACTCCCGCCTCAAACGCTTGCTAGAGCACTGCGCGCTCAATCAAAACCGCGTCGCAAACGAGCCACTCCGTGAATTAGACGATCATCACCTCTCAGCAAAACAGCACACACCTGAGGCTCACCCAACCCAAGCAATCAACCAATTAACCAGTAATTGGTTCGCTCAATTCTTGCAGGTAGCCGTCGCTCCCCTGCTTGAGATTTATCATCGTCACGGCATGGCGTTTGAAGCGCACCAGCAAAACACCCTGCTTGAGCTGAAGGGCGGTTGGCCGACACGCTTCTGGTTACGCGACAACCAAGGGTTTTTCTATATCGAAGAAACGGCTGGCCAGATTCTTGGGCATTTTCCTCAGTTAAAGGGTGCCGCGGCCTCCGTCGGACCCAGCCAACTGGTTGACGAGCGCTTTATATACTACTTCTTTGGCAATACCGTCAGCAGCTTGGTGGTGGCACTGGCGCGCACCGGTTTCATCAGTGAGGCCGAGCTGTTCGCTCAGCTCACGCTTTTTCTATACAACCTGCAAGCCACTTATCCGGACAGCACTTTGTTGCCAGCTTTACTGCATCAGCCCACTTGGCCCTACAAGGCCAATCTGCTGACCCGACTGTATGACATGGATGAGCTGGTCGGTCCGGTGGAAACACAGTCCGTCTATGTCAGCGTGGTTAATCCGCTTTATGAAACCGCGCAAAGCTTGGCAGGCAATCCGTCACCCAAGTGCGAAACAGAGCAAAAACCCTCTGCTTGGGATCAACCGCTTACCGCCGCTACCAGCCCGCAACCAAGCAGCGCTACCTTAGCGCCCACCATCCACACAACCCAAGCAGGTCATCACCATGCTTGATCTCATCGGTGTGGGCTTGGGGCCATTTAACTTAAGCTTGGCGGCGCTAATCACCCAGAGCAACTGCCAACTAAGCGCCCGTTTTTACGAGCGTAAGCCCCAGTTCGACTGGCACCCAGGACTCCTGCTTGAAGGAGCCACGCTGCAAGTGCCCTTTTTTGCTGATCTGGTCACCATGGTTGATCCGACCAGTCGGTTTAGCTTCTTAAACTACCTCAAACATCAAGAGCGACTGTTTGCGTTTTACTTTTTAGAAAACTTCTTTATCCCGCGGCGCGAATACAACGCCTGTCTCTTATACACATCTGACGCTGCCGACG
>CAJXOR010000100.1 GCA_913057715.1 uncultured Moraxellaceae bacterium | reverse complement strand
TACGAGATCATGCCTAGTCTCGTGGGCTCGGAGATGTGTATAAGAGACAGTGATGGCTGATTGCCTCGATAATTTTTATGTGCGGCGTCTTGCGCAAACTCTAAAGCATGATTGCCAAAGGCTAGCACCCGACTTTGAGCTAAGCAGTTTGCCAGCGCCATCTGATGCTGACTTTCTAGCTCAACTTTAACTTGAGCTGCTTGATCATAACGCTTAATTGGCGCGATAAAATCACAGGAAACTCTCTGAGTTCCTTGGTGCAGTAACTGGTAGAAAGCATGCTGCGCGTTTGATCCCACATCTCCCCACATCACCGGCGCGGTATCAAAACTGACTTTTTTCCCAACGCGGTTGACTGACTTGCCGTTACTTTCCATCTCAAGCTGCATCAGGTAATCAGGGAAAAATTTAAGTCGTCCGTCATACGGCAGTACGGTATGAGCGTTGATGTCTAAAAATGTCGAGTTCCAAACACCCATCAATCCCATCACAACTGGGAGATTTTTTTCAAAATCAGCATGATAAAAATGCTCATCCATCGAGTGAGCGCCGCTCAGTAGTTCTCTAAATTGCTTCATGCCCAGCTTAATCGCAATTGCTAAACCGATAGCTGACCACATTGAGAATCGGCCACCAACCCAATCCCAAAGCTCAAGCTGGTTTTGTTCAGGTATGCCAAAAGCTAGCATCTTCTCGTTGGCCGCAGAGACACCAATAATATGATTTTTAAATACCAATCTCTCTGACTCAAACCGAACTTTCAGCCAAGAAATTGCAGTGGCGGCATTTGATAGCGTGTCAGCTGTCCCAAAAGACTTAGATGAGATTATAAACAGTGTGTTCTCTTGGCTTAGACCACCCAATAATTGCTGAAGCTGAGTCCCGTCCATATTGGAGATAAAGTGGACTTGCGGGGACTCTGGGTCCGTAAACTCTTCAAGCGCTTTAAGCGTCATGAGGGGTCCCAGATCAGAGCCACCGACACCGATATTAACGACATCAGTAATTGGCTTACCTGAAGCTCCGCGCCATATTTTCTGACGAATTCGCTCAGATATTTGTGCCACCCTATCTAAGCTTCCATGCACCGCAGCAGCGATATCTATGCCATCAACCATTAACGACTTGTCACTGGGTATTCTGAGCGCCGTGTGAAGTGCTGCACGATCTTCAGAGTTATTTACCTTATCACCACGGTACAGCTCTTTAATTCGACCTTTTAAGTTTCGTTCTTCAGCGAGCGATAGCAAAGACTCGAAGACCGACTCATCTATCAGCTGTTTACTGAAATCATAAAATAACTCTTCATAACTTAAGGAAAACTTTTGACACCGCCCTTTTGTCTTAAAAAGGTCATTTAAAGAGCGATTTTCTTTAGCCAGAATTTCAAGCTCTTCCCAAATAGTCATCATTATTTCTTCTAATTATCCATCGAGCTCAAGTGGTGCCCAGAAAATACCTCAAAAGCCTTGAAGTAGCTCCGCATATCCCCTGCATCGAAGCTCACACCGGACATGGGCAGAACTTCAACCCCTTGGGTTTTGATCAAAGCATCTATAGCATCAGTTAATTGAATTTCGCCGCCAGCGCCAGGCTTGGTTGTCTCAAGATACTCAAAAATTTTGGCATTGAAAATATACCGACCCACGATAGCCAGGTTTGAAGGCGCATCATCGCTACTGGGTTTTTCAACAAATCCCTGCACTTCAATTGCTTGATGCGTGTTGACTGCAAAATCCGCGTTCAATGGACTCGCTATACCATATTTATGAATGTCTTTTTGCTCAACGGGTTCAACTAAGATCTGAGAACGCTGAACTTGCTCATATCGACCGATCATAACTTTCAAATTGTCTGTCGCTAAGTTTTCCTCAAAAGGACTCATCACCACATCTGGCAACAGAACCGCAAAAGGCTTATTGCCCACGATCGCCCTTGCTTGAAGCACGGCATGACCAAGGCCAAGTGCCTTGCCCTGCCTCACTGAGGATACAGAAACATGCTCAGGTATGAAATTGATCTGGTCTGCTAGATCCGCCTTACCCTTACCTCGAAGCTGCTGATCAAGCTCAGCATTGATATCCAGATAGTCCTCAATTGCACTTTTTTGCGCATGTCCGACCAATATCAAATGCTCAATACCTGCCGCTATCGCCTCTTGTATGACATGGTGTATGACCGGCTTAGCTCCCAAAGGCAGCAGCTCCTTGGGTATGCTTTTAGATAAAGGCAGCATACGTGTGCCAAAGCCTGCGACAGGCAGAACCGCATGCTTTACGGTATCCATATTTTTTCCTAAATTATTTAGCTCTAACAAGGGTAAATGATCATACGAGACACAAACCTAGACTTTTGCATTTATATCGGCAAAACCTAATACTGTTTTCGATGCATCTAAAGCCCGTCGTGGATTATAAGCTGTGTAGATCAGTTTTTTTTAACCACACTAGATTTTAGTTTAATCGCACCAAATCCATCGATCTTGCAAAAGATATCATGATCATCACTGGGCTCAAAATCTATCCGGATATTTTTGGCTTTAGTTCCCACCTTGATCACTTTTGAGGACCCCTTTACCTTGAGATCTTTGATCACGGTGACACTGTCCCCATCAACCAAGGTGTTGCCCACCGCATCAATCAATGATGGCTGCTCAGTGCCAGAGCCTTCATCAATCGACCACTCATGGTGGCATTCAGGACAAATATAAAAAGGCCCATCTGCGTAAGCATAGGACCCTGAACATTTTGGACATGATATTTCTGACATGGTGCAACCAAAAACAAATTTCAGCTATTAGACGCAGCTTTAACCTTGATTGGCAAGTGCACTGAAAAGGTTGAACCCTCTCCTGGAGTCGATTTAACCGATATGCTACCAAAATGGCGATCAACAAACTCTCGGCAAAGTATCAAACCCAGTCCTGAGCCAGCTTCTCCAGAAGTGCCCCTGACTGTGCTGGTTGTTTCCAAACTAAATAATTTTTTGATTTTGGACTGACTCATGCCAACACCCGTATCAATGATGTCAATTCTAAGCCTATCGCCTTCGATTTCAGAACTCACGGTAACTTGGCCGCCGCGATGGGTGAACTTGAGTGCGTTTGAAATAAGGTTGTGCACTATCGATTCAAACATGTGCCTGTCAGCATACAAGTCTATGTCATGCTGGGTTTTAACAACCAGATTGATCTCTTTTTTTGCTGCACTTGCTGTGAAGCGGTCGCTGATATTGGATATCGCAACACCAATATCAAAGTGAGAGGGGTGGAACTTAATTGATCCCTCATCAAGGCTCGCCCACTCCAGCAGATTTTCAAGTAACTGGTAGGTTTCTACAGAAGAGTCACTCAGATAGCGAACGATCCGCTTGATAGAGTCGGCTTCCATGGAGTCATACTCTTGATCCAGAACCTCAGCAAAGCCCATAATCCCATGAAAAGCACCGCGCAGATCGTGGGCAATGATCGAGAAAAACCGATCTTTGTGCTTGTTTAGGCTTTTAAGTTGCTCCGAGTAATCCTTCAGTTGGTCATAAGACTTCTTAAGCTCCATGGTGGAGACGATCTGATGAGCAACTGTTTTGAGTCCCTTGATCTGCGCGTCAGTTAACGACTGCGGCTGATCCCCTAGCACACAGACAACGCCTAACGGCAGGCCATTTTGAGACAGCAGAGGAGCTCCAGCATAAAAGCGAACTTTGTTGGTCGGACAAATCACCAAAGGATGAGTATTGAACCTCGGATCCTTGGTGGTATCTTCGACCACCATCACGCCATCGTGCAAGATCGCATGACTGCAAAATGACCCTTTGCGAGCAGTAAACTCTTCGTTGAAACCACAACTACTTTTAAAGTGAAGCTTTTCATCACCAACCAAAGACAACAACGCGATTGGTGCGTTGCAGATGGTTGCAGCAAGCAAAACCAAGTCATCGTATTCGCTTGAAGTCGGAGTACCAAACACGCCATAGTCATAAAGATCAATCAATCGCTGATCTTCTTGTGGGTGCAAGGGGGCAACCGTGGTGACAGATTTCATGTCAAAGACATCCGGGTTATTAAGCATGAAGTTCATGGGTTCTATAATAAACTATACAGCCTTAAGGTGAAGTTTTATTTCATTGTGTAATCAAATAGTCACAATGATTAAAATAGTCAATTAATTACCCTACAACAATAGTTATTTCTGCTCAATAACACCAGATATAATTTTATACAGACTGAATTAAGATACGCTTCAGTACAGTTTTAGCTCCAACCAGTCACCGATTTGAGCTTCTCACCCATCATTGCTGGATTATTAACGGTGTGGACACCAGCCGCTTCAAGCGCGGCAAACTTCTCATCAGCCGTCCCTTTACCGCCCGAGATAATCGCACCAGCATGACCCATGCGCTTACCCTTGGGTGCGGTGACGCCAGCGATGTACGAGACGACGGGTTTGGTGACATTTTGCTTAATAAACTCAGCAGCTTCTTCCTCGGCCGTGCCGCCAATCTCGCCCACCATGATGATGGCTTCGGTCTGTGGATCATCTTGGAACAGCGCTAGCGCGTCGATAAAGGTCATGCCCGGGATCGGATCACCGCCAATACCGATGCAGGTCGACTGACCAAAACCCAGATCCGTCGTCTGCTTAACCGCTTCATAAGTGAGCGTACCTGAGCGCGACACGATGCCCACTTTACCTGGCAGGTGGATAGAACCCGGCATGATACCGATCTTGGTTTGACCCGGCGTGATGATGCCCGGACAGTTGGGGCCAATCATGCGCACCTTTGGAAAGTAGGTCACCAAGTACTCTTTAACAAACAGCATATCGAGCGTCGGCACACCTTCGGTGATACAGACCACTAACTCGATACCCGCGTTTACCGCCTCAATGATCGAGTCTTTACAAAATGCCGCTGGCACATAGATCACGCTAGCGGTTGCACCAGTTTGTTCAACCGCTTCTTCAACGGTGTTAAACACTGGTAAGCCTAGATGCTCAGAGCCGCCTTTGCCGGGTGTGACGCCGGCAACCATGTTGGTACCGTATTCGATGGCTTGTGTGGTGTGCAATGTCCCTTGTGAGCCAGTGATACCCTGGCAAATCACTTTGGTGTCTTTATCGATTAATACGCTCATCTTGGAGCTGTCTCTTATACACATCTGACGCTGCCGACGAAGAGGATAGTGTAGAT
>CAJXOR010000099.1 GCA_913057715.1 uncultured Moraxellaceae bacterium | reverse complement strand
CTATCCTCTTCGTCGGCAGCGTCAGATGTGTATAAGAGACAGAATAAAGCCCTTTCAAAAGCCAAATCTTTGTATCAGTTCGCTGAAGAAGTTACCTCTGACCCGATGGGGATCCCGTTATCCCAGCAAACGGTCAACGGACTACTCCAAAGCTACGTGACGAGCTATGTCGATCAAATCATAGAACTTAAAGCCAACATCAAGGATCATGATTTTGATCTGACCATTGATGCCACCTTTAAAGGGATCTTTATCAAGGCGACCTCAAGTTTTTCTGTGATCCAATTTGTGATGAACGACCAAACGCAGCGTATGGTTTTTCTGCAAAAGACACCCACCAAACTGCTTGAGCTCAGAGCAGATGCGTTTTACAAAACCCCGATGATTCGCATGGCGCTTTGGGGAGTGAAAAACTTCAGCAAAACAGACGCAGCCGGCCTTGCACTTGAATACTTTAAAGTCGCTGAAGTGAAAGACAGGATGTACTACTTAGATATCGGCCAGTACTTCGATGAAAATTCATCCATCATCCGCAGGCTCAAGCGCTTTCAGGTCACTCACGCAGTGATTGCTGGCGGAAAACTACATCTTCAGTCCAAGATCAATTTGCAGGACTTTTTCGACAAACAGCCCCTGCTTTCAAACTACTGAGTTATAGCTCAAGCAAACCGCCCTACCAGTAGTTTTCCACCGCGATATTACCCACGCCGCGTCGGTTCATGCTGAGCCCCTGATCTTTTAGCACCTGCTTCACATCCTTGATCATCTGCGGATTGCCGCATAGCATCACGTGGCTCGTACTGCTAGGTTTAAAGCCAATCTGATCCAACAAATCATCATCACCCAGCAACTCAGTGATGCGCTGATTCGTGCAAATGTCATCCATAGCCGGTATCTCACGGGTGACTGAAGCCACTTTGATGAATTCACCATCCCACTGATCCCAAAAAGGTTCAGCCAAGGACTCAAGTTGATCGAAGTAAACCAGATCATCCTGATATCGAGCGCCATAGATGAAAACCACTCGCCGGTAGTGACTCCAAACTTCAAAGCCCTGCAGCATGCTGATGAAAGGAGCGGCGCCCGTGCCCGTTGCGATCAACCACAGATCCTGTGGCTCAGGCTGCTGGTAGCGGCTAAGGGTTAAAAAACCAAACGGGGTTTTATCGATCAGCACCTCGTCACCCACTTTCAGGTGACTTAAGCGCGAGGTGAAACTACCTTCAGGGACGGTAACCGAAAAGAATTCTAGCGTCTCATCATAGATAGAGGAGACGATGGAGTATGCCCTGAAGATCTGCTCTTGACCCTCTGGATTGAAGTCTTCATGGTAGATGCCTGGTATTTGATCACTCTTTAAACCAATCCGGGCAAATTGACCCGCTTCAAACTTATATCCCGCTGGACGGGTGAGGGTAAAGCTAAAGAGCTGATCACCCCATCGGGTGATGCTCAGCACCTCACCTGTTGCAAGCTTAGACTCATCTGACAAAGCGCTGCGCCTCAATTGCAACGAGCGGAAGTAAACTCAAAACTAAACCAAGATTCCGGCCAGCGCCATGATCGGAGCCGGGTAAACACCAAAGATCAGCACCAGAAGCGCAGTCGCCAGCACCATGAGGCCACCTAACTGGTACTCCCAGCCCACTTGAGCGTCGAAGTTGGGTTTTTCAGGTGGAGTCATGTAGAGCACAACCATGACTCTCAAGTAGTAGTACAACCCGATACCACTACCGATCACCACCACAGCCGCCAGTAAGAAGTTCATCGCAAGCACTGAGGCTAGGACAATATAAAACTTACCAATGAAACCCAGTGTCATCGGGATACCAGCAAAAGATAGCATCATGACTGTGAGCACAGCAGCAAGCACCGGACGACGCCAAAACAGGCCGCGATACTCCGACATGTTTGAGGCATCAAGATCCTGACGATAAGGAACCGACATCAGCGTCAGCACACCAAAGGCACCAATTGAGGTCAGCACGTAAAAAGCCAAGTATAAATTGACGGTGCTGGTCGCTGAGGGTCCCAGCGTCACGATCGCGATCAGGGCATAACCAAAGTGAGCGATCGATGAATAACCCATCAAACGTTTTAAGTTTGATTGCTTAAGCGCGAGCAAGTTACCCACCAGGACTGAGGCGACCGCAAGCACCGTGAGTACGGCGATAAACCCGCTGCTGAGCCACAGCGATGAGCTTTGGAAAAACCTGAGCACCACCACGAGGACTGCTACTTTACTGACCGTTGCCAAAAAAGCGGTGACGGGCATGGGCGAGCCTTGATAGACGTCTGGCGTCCAAGCATGAAAAGGCACCAAGGACAACTTAAACGCCACTCCAAACAGAAACAAGATCCCGCCCAACACCAAAAAGGTGTTGTTAGGAGCGGTTAAGATCATCGCGGCTAACCCGCTAAAACTCATGGTTCCACTAAACCCATAGATAAACGCAAGACCCATCAAGATCGCAGCTGACGCCGTGGCCGACAACACCAAATACTTAAGGCTAGCCTCAAGCGACTTTGAGCGCTCATGCGTGTAGGCGATCATGCCGTATAGCGGCACACTGAGTAGCTCAAGTGATACGAAAAAACTGGTCATGTGTGAGCTGCAAACCAACAGCAGCGCGCCGATGGTTGAAAGCATGAGTAACAGGTACAGCTCTTCTTTATTTTCGTTAAATGTCTTGATGTAGTAGTAGCAAAGCAGCGTTACCGCAAGCGCACTGATCAAGATCAGGATCATCGCAAACAGCGCCATACCATCGACGATAAACAGATCGGTAATTCCAATGCTTAGGCCTGCACCGGCGCCATTTTGCATCTGAAAGATAAAGCCAGCCGCCTGATAAAGGGTGTAGGCCAGCGCCGCGTTCAGACCAATCACGGTGATCACCGCCGTGGTCAGGTGACTGCGCTTAACGGAGATACACAGCATCGCGGCAATCAGCGCGATCGCAACGATGATGGCAGGAGCCAGAACCATCAGCTGGGAAAAAGACATCATGAACTTGGGCCTAAAGTTAGCATCGGTGTATTTTCTAGCTCCAATTGCAGCGGTGCAGGCCGATAGGTCTGCTCTGTCCACTGCATGAGCGATTCGGTTTGATTGAGCAGCGGAGCTGGATACAGGCCAATCCACAGCAAGCCTGCGACCAATATACTCATCATGCTGAGCTCGCGTAGGTTAAAGTCACGCAGGTCTTTATGCTGCTCAGGAGTTTTACCGTAGTTCATCCGGTGGATCACGATCAGCGAGTAGAGCCCGGCAAAAACCAAACTGATCAGTGCCAGAATCACGGCCACTGGGTGCAAGTCAAAAGCGCCAAGTAAGATCAAGAACTCACCGATGAAGTTACCGGTGCCTGGTATGCCTAACAGCGCGGCGCAGAAAAACATCATAAATGCCGGCAAATAGCGCATCTCACCCCAAAGCCCGCCCATCTGGGTGAGGTCGCGGGTGTGAAGACGCTCATAAACTTGTCCGGCCATGATGAACAGCGCGGCTGAAGACAACCCGTGAGCAACCATCTGGATAGTGACCCCTTGCAAGGAGAGCGCGGTTCCGGTGTAGATGCCGATCACCACAAAACCCATGTGCGAGATACTGGTGTAAGCGAGCAGACGCTTGATGTCGGTCTGCATGAACGCAAGCCATGCCCCATAAAAGATACCCAGGGTACCTAGCGCAATGGCAATCGGCGCAAACTCCATCGAGGCGTTTGGAAACAGCGGCAACACAAAGCGAATCAAGCCGTAAGCAGCCGTCTTGATCAAGATACCCGCCAGATCCACCGAACCGGCAGTTGGAGCCTGTGCGTGCGCATCTGGCAACCAGCCATGAAATGGCACGATGGGCAGCTTCACGGCAAAACCTATAAAGAAGCACAGCATGATCGCGTACTCTGCTCCATATGGAAGCTGAGTGGTTGCCAGCAAGTGCTCATACGAGAAACTCATCACGCCGGTCTGAGCGAAGTTAAAGATCACCAGCGCCAAGATACCCACTAGCATGATCAAGCCAGACACTTGGGTAAAGATAAAGAACTTGGTGGCAGCGTAGACGCGCGACTTACCCGTTGAGCCTTTATGACCCCAAAGCGCGATCAGGAAGTAAATCGGAACCAGCATCATCTCCCAGAAGAAGAAGAACAAGAACAGATCCATGGCCATGAACACACCGATCACACCGGCCAAACTCCACAGCAGGTTGAGGTGGAAAAAGCCGACATTTTTCTGAATTTCTTGCCAAGAGCAAGCGACCGCTAGTATTCCAAGGAAACTGGTGAGACCCAGCATGATCAGCGATAAACCATCGATAGCGAGGTGAAAGCTGATACCAAATTGAGGGATCCAGTTAACAGTGAACTCGTGGCTCCACACCGGCAAATCGCCCGCCTCCATACTCGGCATGGCAACACTAGCGCTGGTTTGATAAAGCACAATCACGATGAGTAAACACACCGTCATACCAAGCAGCGCGATATAGCGCGGCAAGCGCAGGCTCACTCGCTCAAACACCCAGCACAGAAAACCGGCAACGAAGGGCGTAAGCAGTAGCAGCGGCAGTAAAATCTGATTCATGTCTTAACCCTTATAAACTCAAGATCGCAAGGATAAGCATGGCAATCAGACCGATCACCATGAAACTCACGTTACCGCGCAGACGACCGTGCTGCCCTTGACGCATCAGCTGACCCGCACCAAAAGCCAATCCACTGACCAAACCATAAGAGCGGTCAATCGGATCTTTTTGCAGTAGCCGCCCCACCCACATAAAGGGCCGAACAAAGATTCGATCAAACAACGCATCAAAGCCAAGTCCTGAGTACAAAAAGGCGTAAGCTTTGGCGCCAAAGCGCGAGCTTTTGATCTGAGTTAGCCATTTGCCGCCATTGACCACGTACAGCACAAACCCAATCGCAAGACCGAGCAGACCCGCCACGATCGCGATGATCTCTGAGACGTGTTTTAGGTGTTTGCCGTGCTCTGCATCCATCGCCATGATCAGGCTGGAAGCTGACTGCGGTAGGTAGCCAGCAAGAGGTGGGTGAATCAGTGCGCCTAAAGCGGTTGAGAGCAGCAGCAAGATACCTAGCGGCATCAGGTAGCGCCAGCCAGATAGTTTATCGCTGTGCGTTTTGGCCGGTCCATGAAATGCTGTCTCTTATACACATCTCCGAGCCCACGAGACTAGGCATGATCTCGT
>CAJXOR010000098.1 GCA_913057715.1 uncultured Moraxellaceae bacterium | reverse complement strand
TACGAGATCATGCCTAGTCTCGTGGGCTCGGAGATGTGTATAAGAGACAGGGAGTCAACCGAGCAGGTTCGCGTGCGGGTGCTCGCGGCACATGCTCGCCAGCTTGATCGTCAAGGCAAACCCAACGCGGCGCTTGATCCTGCTGAGCTGCCGATCCATGCGCCGCTCGGCGAGGCGCAAAAAACCCTGATGAGCGCCGCTCAAGCCAAGCTCGACTTGTCTTTGAGGGCCTATCATCGTGTGGTCAAAGTTGCGCGCACCATCGCTGATTTGGCGCAAAGTGAGTCTATAACCAGCGCGCACTTAGCTGAGGCGCTGGGCTACCGGGCCAAAGGATAAATACTCATGAAAAAGACTCTCACCTTTCTAACGCTTGCCTTGCTCGTCAGCAGCGCCGCCTCTGCCGATATCTACAAGTGCAGCATACAAGGCAAAACCACCTATAGCGATACCCCTTGCAGTCTTGATGCCAAGCCTAAAGCGTTGCCTCAAGTGTCGGGTTACGCGGCGCTTAAGTTCACGCCTCAGCCCAAAAAATCAGTTACGGTCGCTGCGCGTTCTAACAGTAGGGTAGATGACGCCCAAGCGCGCAGGCAACGCTGCCAAGCAGCCCATGAGCTTCGGGTTGCTCAGATCAAGAGTAACTACTGGCGACCCTCTCAAGACCCGCAGCGCGCCCGAGCAACTGACGCGGCTTTTGCTGATCTGATGCGCTGTCAGCGCTGAGCTGTGATTTAGATGTCAGTTGAGCTGCGCGCGAGTAGTCAGTTGGCGCCTCAGGGCTTAGGGTAAGCTTTTAAAAACGCTTCCCGATCGCAAAAGTAGAGCATGGCGGTCTTTTCGGGCATGGGGATCAGTCTTTGGGGTTCATAGCAAAGGGATTTGGCGACGACCTCATAAGGTTTAACGCTGGCGTCAGGTTCGCCGACGATTCGAGTGACTCCAGGCTGATCAAACAAAAAGTAGCTCAGCGCGCGTATGACCAAACGCAAATACCCCTGGGCATAAGCGCTTTTCTCGGCGATCAGCAAGTGCCAGCCCAAATCCATGGGTTCGCTTGAGTAGTAACGCCCCAGTCGATCGCGATGCCCCTCATAGATCTCCGTGTATCCAACCCACTCAGAGTTGATGCCCACCAAGTAGAGCCGCTGGTGATCGTCACTGAGCATCTTTTCAAAATAAACCGCCAGCTCAACCGGTGTTTTGTTGAGTTGCCACTGCGGTATGACGTGCGGCAGGTGCATCCAGCGGTGCAGCAACTCTAAGTGGTCGGGGTAGACCACTTGAGTCAGCGAGAGTGCAACACCGTCTATGGTGATCTCGTAGTGGTTAGGGAGCTGTTGCGACAGCGTGGGCGTGATCGAGATGGGCGTGGTCGAGGTTTTCTGGGTGCTCATGTGCGCTGCTCCACTTGAGGCGCGGCGATCGACTGAGCAAATGGGGCAAAGGCGTCGCCAACCGGGTTGATCATCATGCCGGCGATGATGGGCTCGGGTCGATCTGGGGCATCTTGGTAGCCGCGAGTAAACAGGCGCACTTGGTTGAGGCAAACCCGCTCAAACTCAGGACGCAGTAGATCAAATTGATCAATGCGATCTTTCAAGTCGGGGTTTTCGTCGTGAAAACTTTCAATCACGGCGCGCAGTTCTCCCCAAAATGACATTTCACTCATACCGAACTCTTGGCCCAGGATCGGTGCGATAAAACGGTAGTGCACCACAAATAATCCGGTGAAGATGAAGTGGCTGAGCTCCTGTGCGGGAAGCTTAAGCAACAACTGATCGACTTGATCGGGGAGGGTGCTTAGTTGGGGGAAGTCCTCGTCGGCTAAGTTCACATCGTCGATGAAATCTTTGATCACCAGTCGCTTAGGGACTCCGCCTTCATGAATCAGCAGGCTGTTTTCACCGTGCGGAGAGAAGACGACGCCGTAGCGATATAGCCAGTAAAGTAGGGGAGTGACGCAAACGCTGAAAAACTGCTTTAACCAATTTTGCGGTGAGTATCCTGAGCGTTTGATTAGCTCGCTGATCACAAAGTTTCCCTCGGTGTCTTGGTGCAGCAAAGCGGATTGGCTGAGCACTTGCTCGTTGTGATTTAGAAAGTTGGTTGGGTTTTCACGCCATAAGCAGCCCAGCAGTTCGGTGAACTGGTAGGGCGGAGCGATAAGAGGATCGAAGCTGGGTTGATCAACCGTGATGGTGGCCACTTCGCCCAGCATGACAAGTCCAGTGCGCTTTAGATCGCGGTCGTGATCAAAGGTTTGTTTCAGCCAAGCGCTAAGTGCCGGCGCGGCGCGGTTCCGAGCGCTGGGCAGTCCTCGATAGACTGCTGTGTTGAGTATCGATAAAGGCAGTTTGACGTGGTGTTTGGCCACGCGAGTGTTGAGTGAGGTTGCCTGAGTAGGCTTTGGGTCACTCAGATTGCAAAAAGTGCGTATCGACTGCATCGGAAGGTAGGTGTCTGAGCCGAAGCCCAGCCAAACCAGTTGGTTTTGGGCGATCTGAGTTAGGAAGTTTGGGTAGATCCAGTGTTGCCACTGCCACTCGTGAACAGGTAAAAACAGGTAGTCCTCAGGACTTAAGTTTTGCTCAGTGAGTCGCTGGCAAAATCGCTCAAAGTCCGATCCCAGCTCGGCTTGCAGAAATTCAGTGGCTTGCACGGGGGTACTGGCGTTGAATTGAGCCAAATCCCTGTGCACAGCGACATATCCGAGTGGCTGTTCGCGGCGCATCTCGGGGGCAAACTTTTGGTAGTCTTGATAGCTAAACCCCAAACGACCCTTGCTAAAAGTAATCCAGGGGTGCCCGCGAAGCTCACCTTCGATCTGTTCGGCTGGCAAGTCAATCAACGCTTGGCTGCTCACTCGATCGGGACCA
This sequence comes from uncultured Moraxellaceae bacterium, assembly GCA_913057715.1. Lineage (GTDB taxonomy): Bacteria > Pseudomonadota > Gammaproteobacteria > Pseudomonadales > Moraxellaceae > CAJXOR01. Next base: position 2,615 of record CAJXOR010000098.1, on the reverse strand, counting down.
AACAAGTGCGCCTCGCTCATCCACGTGTGGTTGATCTCTTTAATTAAATAAGCCGCTGTGATGGCGTTGATTTGTGGTTTGCCTTGCTGGACGCGCTCAGCACAAGTCAGCTCAGCGCACAGCTGTTGATAAAAATGGCTGACTTGCCAGATTTCACTGCCCTCTTGGGTCACCTTGGTGACGTCGAACTCACCAAAGGCAAGCGGGCGCGCCTTGATGGTGTACTGCTGCTGGTTGAGGCACAAGTGAAACTGCTGGGAGCTGGCTTGATCAGGCTCAAGTTTGATGATCTGCTCATAAGCAAATTGTTGAACAGTCATGCGAACCAAACGAGCGCCAGCTGTTTTTAAAGCCTTGTTAGTGGTTTTGGGGGTGTTGATGGCGTGCTGCTCAAAAAGTTGACGGGCGGACATAGGTGACTCCAGATTGAAGGGTGGGTGATGGATAAAGGGCGCTGCGCACAAATGGAGCGCAAATCAACAACAGTAGGGTGGCTAGCCAGAACTGAACCTGCAGTCCAACGCTTGCGATGGCGACGGCAGCCAGAAAAGGGGCAAGCAGTTGCCCTAAGTGCTGAGCGCTGGAAGACAGGCTCAAAAAAATGTGTTTTTGATCGCCGGCCAGGGTAAACAGGCGGGTTTCTAGCGTGATTTGCGCCAGCAGTAAGCTCATGCCAAAACTGCCGCGAACCAGCAGCATCGCCCAAAAGTCACTGACCCAAACTTGTGCGATCAGACTGATCGCGATGGTGGCAATCAAGGTGAGATAAAACTTGGGGTGAATCTGGCTGTGTTTGCTCATGCGCAGGCCAAGGTAGATGGCGATGGCCATCACCGAGGGCATCAGATAAGCCGCCGCAGCTTGCCACTGGCTAAAGTGCAACTCCTGAGTTAAGTAGAGTGTTAGATAGGGGCGCAGCAGATTCAGGCTCAGGGCAAACAACAGCACCAGCACGGCGTAACTCAGCAGCTGTGCGGTTCGCGCCTTTTTGGGGGCTGGCATCGCCTCTTGTTGGCTTGGCTCGAAAGCTTTGGCCTGATCGGTAGTATTACCAGTCGCTCGTTTGATGGAGGCAAGTCGCTCGATTAGTACAGGCGGTATGAGCTGACGAAGCTGGTTTACATACCGAGATAACTGATACACCCCAATTGGAGGCGGTGGCTTAGGTAGGTGGGCATTTTGCTGATCGGTTTTAAGCTGCGCGCGGTTCGGGGTTGTGCGCTCGCCAAGAGGTGGCGCGGTGGAGTGAGTATCTTGTTTGTGGGGTGAGTTTGCGCGGCTGAGCACCCAATAACACAGACCCACTTGGAGTACGTCGAGCGCAGCAACGAATTGAAACATAGCCAGCGGGTTGATGGAGTTAATCACCCAGACACTGCCTAAAGATGAAGCGATGAGGGCTAAGTGCACCACCAGTTGAACACTGGCGACGCTTTGTAGGTTTTTGGCTTGACCACCTAATTCGACAAGCAAGCTGTAGAACAAAAAGTAGCTACTTTTAAACGCCATGAGCAGCACGCTTAAGATGATAAACGCCTTAAGCGTGCTGGCCTGAGCCATAAAAAAAGTGATCACAGCAGCTGTGCTTTGAGTAAAGATCAATATCTTGAGGGGACTCACCCACCGCGTCATCAGCCCCCATAGCGGGGCGCAGAGCAGCACGCTCAAGCGGCATAGCGTCACAAACTCTCCTGCCATGCTAGGGTTCGTGACACCGAAAACCTGCGCGAAAAACTGCGGATAAAAAGGCGATAGCAGGGTTTCGGTAAAGACAAACAAAAACCCGCACAGCAGCAGCAGCGAGGCGCTACTGGGGCGTAAATAATTGATCAGCACGCTGATGATCGCCGAGCGGGTGACGCAAAAGCGCGATCAAGCGAGTTTTCGCGCTTTGAGGCGGCGGAGCGTGGAACACCAAAGTTCTGAAATGCCCCCTGCTCAGACAGAGTGAAGTGTTCCTGCCCACTAAGTGCGTTTAAGATACGTGCCGCGCGGTACGCCCCCAGTCCCAAATCTGGTGTCCCCACCCCGTGAGTGTGCTGCTCAAGGTTCTGCACAAACAAGCGGCCTGAGGTTGGCTCGGTCTGGCTTTCGGGTTCTTTAGAGGTGCTGCTTAGGGCACCTTGTGTGCTTGAGTTTGTAAACAAGACTTCATGATTGAGCGATACTTTTAAGCGTTGTTGGTCATCCAGATCAAGCAGAGGTTTTAAGTGGTTCAGGCAGCTGGGCAGCTGTTGACGAAAACCTGTGGCGGCGATGACAGCCCCGGTTTCAAGGGTGAATTCTTGGTTGAGCAGATGGTGATAAAAAACGCAGTGGGTGCGCCCTCCCTGTCGATGGATGCTGACTAACTCACTGGAGCTACCCAAGGTCACTTCACTCAGATCGGTGTCCACACTGCGGTGATAGAGATCTTGGTAGATTTCTCGAATCAACTCAAAGCTGATCCCTTTGTACAGCAACCCTTGCGCCTGATTGATTTGATCCTTTTGGGCTTGCTCAAGGCTGTGAAACAGCTGCATATAATCCGGCGTAAAGTGCTCAAGACCCAGCGGTGAGTACTCCCTGTCTCTTATACACATCTCCGAGCCCACGAGACTAGGCATGATCTCGTA
>CAJXOR010000097.1 GCA_913057715.1 uncultured Moraxellaceae bacterium | reverse complement strand
ACTCAGACGCCGGTTGATTTGCCGGATCAAACAAGTGGCGCGTCGGCCAGCCGAGGTGTGCAGATCGGTGTGCTGGCAAGCGGGCTGATCACCCTAAACGACAACCCGATCAGTGAAGCCAATTTAAGCCAAGCGCTCGCCGAGCTGCCGACCGATCAGCCGGTGCTGATCTTGGCTGACAAACAGGCGGTGTTTGAGCGGGTGGCCGAGGTTATGGGGGCGGCGCAGTCGGCGGGTTTCAGTGAAGTGAGCTTCGTGTTTGATTCGTGAGGTCAACCCGCGGCTGGGAAGTAAAATGCCCACAATCGAAAGATCATCGAGGGTATAAAGGCCTAAGAGTCTTTATGGGAAATTGATGTTTAAGCCGTAAACATCAGTTAGCCAGCACCTCGATTAACATCACCTTTGCGCCTAGAAAAACCAGCGCTTTGGATCGCCCCGCCAACCTAGCTGTGAGCCGCTTAAGGCCAGCTAAATCCAGATCTAAACAGAAGTCTAAGCGCCAACCGACTTCATGATGTAGATCTCGTGCAGTGAGCCGGCTAGCGGGGGCATTTTGGTGAAGCGCTTAGTTTAGGCGCTTGATTCAGCGCTACTTCAGATAGTCCACAAATTTGGATTGCAGTTTGGCCAGCTTCGGCGGTATCACCGCGTTGCAGTAGCCTTGAGAGGGGTTCCGCGCGTAGAAGTCTTGGTGATAATCCTCAGCCTTAAAAAACTCCGGCGCCGGATCAAGCCGGGTTTTCACGTCCAGACCGTCAGCTTTTAGCGCAGCGATCACCTGCTCGCCAGCTTGTTTTTGCTCCTCATCTTCATAGAAGATCACCGAGGCGTACTGGGTGCCGACGTCGTTGCCCTGGCGGTTTAGCTGGGTGGGATCGTGCGTGGCAAAAAAGATCAGTAGCAAATCGCTCAAGCCAATTTTGGCCTCATCGAACACGACTTTGATCACCTCGACGTGACCGGTACTGCCGCCGCAAACTGCGTCATAGTTGGCTTGATCGGCGGTGCCGCCGGCATACCCGCTGATCACTTCGCTCACGCCGCGAACCTGTTTGAACACGGCTTCGGTGCACCAAAAGCACCCGCCGCCTAAGATGATGTGTTTCATATGGATTTGCCCGTTTGTGTTTGCAACCACTTTAGCGGTTTCATGCGGCTCTACAAGTTTGCGCGCGTTAAGTCGCGTGCGGGTTTGGTAGTCAAATGTCCACGCGCTTAGTAGCTCACATGAACTGATATCTGCCAGAGCTTAAGCGCAGTTTGAGCAGTGTCTGCTTAATGGAAGATCATCTAAGAGTCGGATGCCGTTCAGGTAGACATTTTGCTAAAGCTTAAAACCGATCCAGCTCAGCCCGTTTTCGCAAAAAGCTCAAAAACTGGTAGTCCACGCCCGAGCCTGGGTCGGTGTGTGACTCACGCGAGCCAAACTCAAAGTTCGCTGGCACATCGGGGTAGAAGGCGTCGCACTCAGGGGTGAGGTTGACCAGCGTAAGCTCCAGCCGGTCGGCCTGATCGATCGTTTGCGCGTAAATCTGCGCCCCGCCAATCACCCAAAGCACCGGTTGGCTGAGCTTCGCACAAATCGCGCGGCCCGTCTCGATGGCCTGCGGGATATCGTGCACAACCGTGACCTGCTCAAAATCAGCGTTGAAGTTTGGATCGCGGCTGACCACGATGTGGTGGCGATTGGGGAGCGGGCGGCCACCAAAGGACCCAAAGGTTTTGCGTCCCATGATCATGACCCCGCCGCCTGTGAGTGCTTTAAAGCGTTTAAGGTCAGCGGAGATGTGCCAAGGTAGCCCGTTTTTGATGCCGATACCGCGCTCAGTGCTCATCGCAGCGATGTGCACGAGCTTCACGTTTTTTGCGTTGAGTTCGATTGGATTCATCTGCTGCCTAGACCGCAACCGGCGCTTTGATGCCGGGGTGATGCTCATAGCCCACCACCTCGATATCTTCAAAACTAAAGTCAAACAAGCTTGTGATCTTGGTGTTCAGCTTGAGTTTGGGAAAGTCAAAGGGCGCGCGTGCCAACTGGCGATTGGCCTGCTCGACGTGATTGGTATATAGGTGGACGTCGCCAGCACTCCAGATAAACTCGCCGACCTCCAAACCGCTCACTTGAGCGATCATGTGCGTGAGCAGCGCATAGCTTGCGATGTTAAACGGCACGCCCAAGAAAAAGTCAGCACTTCTTTGATACAACTGACAAGAGAGTTTTCCACCAGACACGTAAAACTGAAACAGCGTGTGGCAAGGCGGCAAAGCGACCTGCTGAGCTTCGTGCGGATTCCAACCGCTCACGATCAACCGGCGCGAGCTGGGGTTGGTTTTGATCTCGTTTAACACCCAAGCTAGCTGATCAAACCCGTCTTTAGCAAAACTGCCATCTGGGTTTTGGGTGGCGCCAAAGTTGCGCCACTGGTGACCATAGACCGGCCCCAAGTCTCCGGCCTCGCGGTTAAAGCGCGCGGTCTGCTCCTGGGTTGCCCACTCATCCCAGATCGTAACCCCGCGCGAGCTTAAGTAGTCCACATCGGTACGACCGGAGATAAACCACAAAAGCTCATGGGTGATTGAGGTCATGTGCACGCGCTTGGTGGTCAACAGCGGAAAACCCTCTGCCAGATCGAACCTGAGCTGCGCGCCAAACATCGAGTAAGTGCCAGTGCCGGTGCGATCGTCTTTGCTTGCAGCTCCGGTGAGCTGACCTAAGAGGCTTAAGTACCCGGCCTCCCCTGAGTTGACTGCTGGAGCTGGATAAGCACTCATAGCGTGCCCTTCGCCTGAGCTTGCAAAGCACTTAACGCCCATAAAATGACTACGGGTTTACGCGCTGCGAGTTTCATCTAGCGGCTCCATTTTGCATCGGTTTTGATACTTCCATGCTCCAGTCATAGAGCGGTTTGCGATAGGCCCACCAGAGCATGAACAAGCCGATCACGATCATGGGGATGCTGTAGAGCATGCCCTTGGTGAGCCAGCCAAAGGCGATGAAGCCTTGATCCAGATCGGGCTGGCGGAAGAACTCAACAAAGGTTCGCGCCGCGCCGTAGCCAAGCAAAAACAACGCTGACACTGCGTAGCGTGGACGCGGTTTCATGGAGAACCACCACAGCAGCACAAACAGAACCAGACCCTCAAGCACTGCCTCATACAGCTGGCTGGGGTGACGCGGAAGCAGCATGAGCAAGCCCTGATTGGTCTGCGTCAGCTCAGCTAATTTGTAAACACTGGGGTCGCTTGCGATCAGGCGTGCATCGACGCCACCAGCTTGGGGAAAGCCCATGAGCCAAGAGTGACCGCCAGCGGATACCCGCCCCCAGAGTTCTTGATTGACGAAGTTTGCCATGCGCCCAAAGAACAAACCCAGCGGCACGCAAGGCGCGATAAAATCCAAGATCGTAAAGGGGTGTTTTTGGTACTTGAGTCCGTACAGCAGCATCCCGATCATGACGCCGATAAAGCCGCCGTGAAAGCTCATGCCGCCTTCCCAGGCCTTGAACAGGTAAAGCGGGTTATCCAAAAATGCCCCAAATTGATACAGCAGCACGTAACCTACGCGCCCTCCGATCACGACCCCCATGGCACCGTAAAACAAGAGATCACTCACTTGTTCTGAGTTAAAGTCACCGCGTACCCTGCCGCGGTAACGTGCCAAGAGCCAAGCGGCCACAAAGGCGGCAAGGTAGGAGAGCCCGTACCAATTCACCGACAGGGGGCCGGGCAGGTTTAAAAGGATAGGATCGAACTGCGGGTGAACTAGCATGGCGCGGCTCTGTAAATAGGGGCGAGTGCTATATTAACCCCATCACGCCTGCGGCTCCAATCCCGTTACGGTGAGTTTTTCTCAGGAGAAATGTCCATCTGCACCCTTTATGTTCGTCACCAACCTGGCACCTCGGTTCCGCTATTGATCCTGAGCAACCGCGATGAGTTCACCGCGCGTGCTACCCAGCCCCTGCATGCTTGGCAGGATGCACCAGTGCTGGCGGGTCGTGACCTTAAAAGTGGTGGCACTTGGCTGGGACTCAATCCTAAAACTGCCCGCTTCGCTGCGGTGCTAAATGTCCGCGAAGGCGACCGCCCCGCTCCCACCAAAGCGCTAACCCGCGGCGAGCTGGTGACCGGTTTTTTGCAAAGTGAGCTCGAACCGCTTGAGTGGCTGAGTGGGCTTACGCCCAGCCGCTACGATGGCTTTAATCTGATCGTGGGCGACTTGAATCAGGCCTATCTGTTTTCAAACCGCGGCGCGGGACTGGCAAGTGCGCATGCAAGTGGTCAAGCTAGTGTGAGTACGGGCCAGACCGCCGCCAGTCTTTCTACTGGAATTGATGAGAGTGCAGCGATGGGTCACTCCATCGGCGAGCCGTTCAGTCACCCAATCAGTCTCATGGCTTCAAATCCTGATTTTGCTGAATCGAGCTGTTTTGCCATCACAGGAAACAGTGCCGCGATCAGTAACGGCGTGCTGGGCAGCGGGCCAGAGGCCATGCACCCGAATTGGTTCAAAAGCACTTGGCTTTTTGAGCAGGCGCAGCGCTTGGATGCTACTGCAGTCCTGAGCGATCCAGATCAAGCACTGCCACTGACTTTTGAGATACTGAAGTTTTCTGATCAAGCGCCTAAAGCGCTGCTCCCTGATACCGGCGTGCCCAAACTCTTAGAGCGACAACTCTCAAGCTTGTTTATCGATTTACCCGGTTATGGAACTCAAACCTCAAGCGTTGTGGCTGTCAGTGATCAGTCTTACATGATTGCTGAGCGCAGTCATCGCCAGGGAGTTGATGCAACTCTAAGAGGCCATATCGGCTAAAAAGTTTGACAGTATCAAATAAATACTTTAACGTCCTAAATAATAAAAAAACGAGCCCGAAGGCTCGTTTTTTTAACTTGATTAGTTTTTGCTGTAGACATAAGTGTAGGTGTAGTTGATGGCAGGAAAACCCGGGGAGGTGATGCTGCCCTTGTATACACCCGTAGTGCCATCGAAAGTACAGCTGTCGATTACAAAAGCACCAGATGCATAAAGTCCGTCTAGGTCGGTGCAAAACTGATCCTGATTGGCGGGTTTTTCGTTTACGCCAATATTGGTGGTAGTAGTGACCCCTGCGACATTGGTCGTGACTTTGAGGTTGAAATTACCGCTGGTGCCGCCTCCGGTATTTCCGCCCGAGCCGCCGCCCGAAGTGGGTGCATTGAAGATGATATTGAACCCTTCAGTGCTGATCTCAAAATCATAGGTGAAGATGCTGTCACCATAACCCAAGGCGTAATTACAAAGTTTCTCATTATCCACCGTGCTGCAATCGTAGGAGAAACTAATTAAATCAAGCAAGCCATCAAAGCTATCGCCTTCGACTAAAACATCGTTTAAAAAGTAAGCGGGAGTGAAGTTATAGGTAAACACGTTAAACGAGTTAATCGTCGCTGAATCTAAACCAGTTTCCTGCAGCTCTGCTTTAAAGTTGGCGGCAACTTGAGCGGCCGTTTCAGCGATGTACTCCTCAAGCGTCAATTCACCATCGTAGAGAGTCAACTCTGTTTTCCAGTTATCAAACAACACCAGCAGATCGTCTTCATCGTAGGCGTCATACATGGCACTGTCTCTTATACACATCTCCGAGCCCACGAGACTAGGCATGATCTCGT
>CAJXOR010000096.1 GCA_913057715.1 uncultured Moraxellaceae bacterium | reverse complement strand
GAGATCATGCCTAGTCTCGTGGGCTCGGATATGTGTATAAGAGACAGGCCCAGCGGGAGAGTCATAAGTGAAATACACCCTGACCAAAGCAAATCTAGACGGCGAGACCGGCACGGCAAACGACAACTTCCCTGACATGAGCGGCCGCCAAGCACCTGATCAAGGCGATCCTCAGAGCGATCAAATCCATAAAAATGTCTTCATGGGCAAGCTTGAAGATATGATCCATGACAGTGTGAACTGGGGTCGTAAGAACTCAATCTGGCCCTACAACTTTGGTTTGTCTTGCTGCTACGTTGAGATGGCAACCGCTTTTACCGCGCCGCACGACATCGCGCGCTTCGGCTCAGAAGTCATTCGCGCCTCTCCCCGTCAAGCTGACTTGATGGTGGTGGCGGGTACTTGCTTCATCAAGATGGCTCCAGTGATTCAGCGCTTGTACGAGCAGATGCTTGAGCCCAAGTGGGTGATCTCGATGGGCGCTTGCGCCAACTCTGGCGGCATGTACGACATCTACTCGGTGGTGCAGGGCGTTGATAAGTTTATCCCGGTAGATGTCTATATACCGGGTTGTCCGCCGCGCCCTGAAGCTTTTTTGCAGGCGCTGATGCTGCTTCAAGAATCGATTGGTAAGGAGCGTCGTCCGCTATCGCAGATGATCGGCGATCAAGGCATCACTCCCGCCGTCATGCAGCCTGAGCGTGACCGTAAGCAGGCTGAGCGCATCGCCGTGACGGAGCTGCGCTCACCCGATAACGTCAAATAACTTTTGTTGTCAGCCATTGCAGACATTTTGCCAACGCTTTTGATTTGGCTTAAACCCAAGACTAAGACGAGCCCATGACCACACCGCTTAATCACGAACGTTCTCAATCGCCCTCGGGCGCGCACCGACACGACCATGATGTGGTGGTTGAGCTTAAGCAGCGCTTTGGCGATGCGGTGACGATTCAGGCTACGATCGATGAGTTGCCAACCGTGTGGGTGGATCGTGCGCGATTGATTGAGGTGCTCATGCACCTGCGCACGTTACCTAAGCCCTTTGTGATGCTGTATGACTTATCGGCGGTTGATGAGCGTCTGCGTCAGAACCGCAAAAACCTGCCGGATGCGGATTTTACGGTGTTCTACCACTTGCTTTCGATCGAGCGTAACTCTGATATCCGCATCAAGGTGGCGCTCACGGAGTCAGATCTAAGCGTACCGACTGCTACCCAGATTTGGCCAAATGCCAACTGGTATGAGCGCGAAGTGTATGACATGTTCGGCGTCAAGTTTGAGGGTCACCCGCTACTTAGGCGTATCTTGCTGCCCAAATACTGGGAAGGGCACCCGCTGCGTAAAGAGTACTCGGCGCGTGCGACCGAGTTTGACCCCTATCGTCTTAACCAAGCCAAACTCGACTTTGAGCAAGAAAACCTGCGCTTTGTGCCTGAAGACTGGGGCATGAAACGCTCTGGCCGCGACGAAGACTTTATGTTTTTGAACTTGGGCCCTAACCACCCCTCAGCGCACGGGGCGTTTCGGATCGTGATGCAGTTAGACGGGGAGGAGATCCTCGACTGTATCCCCGATATTGGTTATCACCACCGCGGTGCAGAGAAGATGGCAGAGCGCCAGACGTGGCACTCGTTTATCCCTTATACCGACCGGATTGACTATCTGGGCGGGGTGATGAACAACTTGCCCTACGTGATGGCGGTTGAAAAACTGGCTGGGATCACGGTGCCGGACCGAGCACAGACAATCCGCGTGATGATGAGTGAGCTGTTCCGAATTAACTCGCACTTACTGTTTTTTGGGACATTTGTCCAAGATATCGGTGGTATGACCCCGATCTTCTACATGTTTTCTGATCGTCAAAAATGCTACGACATCATCGAGGCGATCACCGGTTTCCGTATGCACCCGGCGTGGTTCCGCATCGGCGGGGTCGCTCATGATCTGCCCAACGGCTGGCAAAAACTGGTCAAAGACTTCATCGACTGGATGCCCAAGCGCATCGATGAGTATGTCAAAGCGGCGATGATGAACCGGGTGATGATCGCGCGTACGCGCGGCATCGCTAAGTACGACGCCCGCCAGGCGCTGGCATGGGGCGTAACCGGCCCAAGCTTGCGCGCAACCGGCGTGGACTTTGATCTGCGTAAAGCGCGTCCCTATAGTGGTTATGAGAACTTTGACTTTGACGTGCCTTTGGCAGACGGCGGCGATGCCTATGATCGCTGTATGGTTCGGGTTGAGGAGATCCGCCAGAGCTTACGGATTGTCAAGCAGTGTCTGGAAAACATGCCAAGCGGCCCTTATAAAGCAGACCACCCTTTATCGGTGCCACCGCCAAAAGACAAAACTTTGCAGGACATCGAAACCTTGATTCACCACTTCACTCAGGTTTCTTGGGGTCCGGTGATGCCGGCCGGTGAGTCAAGCGTGATGGTTGAGGCCACCAAAGGCATCAACAGTTACTACTTAACCTCTGACAAATCCACCATGAGTTACCGCACCCGTATCCGCACGCCCAGCTACGCGCACTTGCAGCAAATGCCATCGGTCATCAATGGCTCGATGATTGCTGACATGATCGCGTATCTGGCTTCGATTGATTTCGTCATGGCCGATGTGGACCGCTAGGAGAAGATGATGCTGATTGTGACTGACAGCCGTCCACGTGTGGATGCGAACCAAATTTTAGGGCGTGAGCTGGTAGAGCAGATTGCTCACCACACTCACCACTATCCTCAAAAGCGCGCGGCGGTGCTCGATGCGCTTAAAGCGGTACAAAAAGTGCATGGTTGGGTTAACGATACTCAATTGGCTGCCGTAGCGAGCTTGCTTGATATGGCGGTAGCTGATGTTGAAGGCGTGGCGACATTTTATAATCGGATTTATCGTCAGTCGGTGGGTCGCCATGTGATCTTGGTTTGTGATTCGATTGCCTGTTTTTTAACCGGTTATGAAGAGCTGGCCGGCGAGCTGCAAGCCGAGCTTGGCGTGGAGTTTGGTCAGACCACAGCGGATCAGCGCTTTACCCTGCTGCCGATCGTGTGCCTTGGTAACTGCGACAAGGGGCCTAGCCTGATGATCGATGAAGACACCCATGGTCCTATCAAGCCAGGTCAAATCAAAGCCCTATTGGAGAGCTACGCATGAGTGAAACGGCGAGTCGTAACCAAGGCCCGATACCGGTTTGTGGATTTGAGCCCAGCGCCAAAACTCACCCGCTAACTTACCGCCTGCATGAGCGTGACTCGGTGCTGACGCTTGAGGATTATCAAGCGCTTGACGGGTTTAAAGGTTTGGATGAGGCGCTGTCGCATGGGTCTAGCGATGTGCTTGGGATCATCAAAGATGCCGTGGTTAGAGGGCGGGGCGGCGCAGGTTTTCCGGCTGGTCTAAAGTGGACATTTATGGCGCAGCCCGACGGCGGCCCGCGTTACTTAGTGTGCAACGCCGATGAGATGGAGCCGGGCACCTTTAAGGATCGCTTGCTCATGGAGCGCCTGCCGTTTCAGCTGATCGAAGGCATGATCATCACCGCGTATGCGATCGGCGCGACGGCCGGGTATATCTTTATCCGCGGCGAATATGTCGAGGCGGCGGAGCGTTTGAACCGTGCGATACAAGAAACCATCAACGCCGGCTACTTGGGTAAAAAGATCAAGGGCAAGCACTTTAGCTTTGATCTGTATGTGCATACTGGCGCGGGCCGTTATATCTGCGGTGAAGAGACGGCGCTGATCAACTCACTCGAGGGTCGCCGTGCCAACCCGCGCACTAAGCCGCCGTTTCCACAGGTCTCGGGTGCTTGGGGTCGTCCCACCGTGGTCAACAACGTCGAGACACTCAACTCCATGCCGTCAATCCTGCGTTTTGGTGCGGATTGGTACAAAGGCTTGGGTGTTGAGAGCACCGAAGATGCAGGAACCAAGCTTTATGGCGCTTCAGGTAAAGTCAACAATCCAGGAGTTTGGGAGCTGCCAATTGGCACGACTGCTCGCACCATCCTTGAGGATTATGCTGGCGGCATGCAGGAGGGATTGAGTCTTAAAGCCTGGCTACCCGGCGGCGCATCGACCGACTTTTTGACCCCAGATCACCTTGATCTGAACATGGATTTTGACACCATCGGTAAGGCGGGTAGTCGCATGGGCACCGGTCTGATCATGGTGATCGACGATCAACAAGATATGGTTGCGGTGCAGCGCAATCTACAGCAGTTTTTTTCTCGTGAATCCTGCGGGTTCTGCACCCCTTGCCGCGACGGGTTGCCTTGGGCAGTTAAAACCCTAGATGCGATACAGGCGGGAAATGGCCGCGCATCAGACATCAAGCAGTTAAAGCAGCTCACCAAAGATTTGTGGATCGGCAAAACCTTTTGTGCTCATGCACCTGGAGCCATGGAACCTCTGCAAAGTGCGCTTAAGTACTTTGAGAGTGAGTTCACCGATAAGCTACCAGCTTCTGAGCGCGGCGAGCAAAATGCAGAAGTTAGCACCCAGGCAGATGCAGCCGAGGCAGAAAAACCAGCGCCGGTTAAGGCAGGAGTTTAGTTATGGCAGTGATACATCTGGACGGCGAGCGCTATGAGGTTGCTGGTAGCGACAACCTGCTGCAAAAGTGTTTATCGCTGGGGCTTGATCTGCCTTACTTTTGTTGGCACCCAAGCTTAGGCTCGGTCGGTTCTTGCCGTCAGTGCGCGGTCAAGCAATACGGTTCTGAAGAAGATATGGCGGCCGGTAAAGGCAAGATCGTGATGTCATGTATGGTTGAAACCACATCTGATTTATATATCTCGATCGATGATGAGGAAGCCACAGCTTTTCGAGCGCGCATCACTGAATTTTTGATGACCAATCACCCGCATGATTGCCCGACTTGTGAAGAGGGCGGTCACTGCCACCTGCAAGACATGACGGTTATGACTGGTCACGATCGCCGCGAGTACCGCTTCACAAAGCGTACCCACCAGAATCAGTATCTGGGTCCGTTTATCAATCACGAGATGAACCGCTGCATCGCCTGCTATCGCTGCACACGCTACTACAACGATTACGCGGGTGGCGGGGATTTGGGGACATTTGCCTCATCTAACCGAGTTTACTTTGGCCGCGCGAAAGAAGGGGTGCTGGAGAGTGAATTTGCTGGCAACTTAACTGAGATTTGCCCAACCGGCGTGTTTACTGACAAACCCCACTCTGAGCACTACACGCGCAAGTGGGACATGCAGTATGCGCCAAGCATCTGCCACGGCTGCTCGATGGGCTGCAATATCTCGCTCGGTGAGCGCTACGGGGAAATCCGCCGAGTAGAGAACCGCTACAACCAAGAAATCAATGGCTACTTTTTATGCGACTCAGGCCGCTTTGGCTATGATCAGATGGGCAGCGCGACCCGACTAAACAAGCCTTATCTGCGATCTGCTGGTGAGCTTGAGGTGCTGGGCACTGACAGCGCGATCGATAACCTCGCCGCCTTGATCACTGCCGCACGCAGCACAGGCGCTGAGGTGGTCGGTATCGGATCGCCTAGGGCGTCGCTTGAGACTAACCACGCACTGAAAAAACTCACTGGCAAGCGGTTTAACACCGGTATGCGCGCCTCCGAGATGGACTTCGCCGCTCTGAGCGCTCAAGTACCTGTCTCTTATACACATCTCCGAGCCCACGAGACTAGGCATGATCTC
>CAJXOR010000095.1 GCA_913057715.1 uncultured Moraxellaceae bacterium | reverse complement strand
CGTGAAGGCGGCCGTACTGTTGGCGCGGGTGTGGTAGCTGAAGTAACGTTGTAAGCTATCAGTATATAAGGCGCCCTTCGGGGCGCTTTTTTTTGGATCAAGATATGACTGAGATACTGATATGCCTTGCTGAGACTGAACACTTAACTCAGGTCGCTGACCTTGAGCAATCACTCAATCCCCATGCTCCTTGGAGCGCGTCCATGCTCACCGAGTCCGTCTTGGCTGGGGCAGTGGTTTGGGTTTTAATCGTTGAGGATCAAGTCGTGGGTTATCTGGTTTTTGATTGTTTGTTTGAGATCTCCCAAATACTGGCGATCGGAGTTGATCCTAAGTATCAGCGCAAAGGTTTGGCAAAGCAGGTGCTTATGCAGTATGTAGAAACTCAGCGCGCAGCTGGAACCGCTGAGTTACTCCTTGAGGTTGCTACAACCAATCAAGCGGCTATCGCGCTCTACGTAAGTTTGGGCTTTTCTCGGGTTGGCCTAAGACGCGGTTACTATCAAGAACCCGAAAGCGGCATAAAAACTGACGCGCTGGTGCTTAAACTTATGATCTAAAAAAACCGCCAATTGGCGGTTTTATGCTACTGACTATTGGCAGCTGGTTAGCAAGTTAAGTGAGTCGTCACGCACCTCGGTGTTTACTTGCGCTAAGCCGAGCAGGGTGTGAAACAAGTTGTCGTGTGATATGCCTGACTCTTTCCCCTTAGTCCGCAAGCAGGCTTCATCGACCCCCAGTCGCTTCTGTGCGCCCTCTGAGAGCCACATGAGCATGGGAACGCGCTTTTGGGTGTCTGGAGCCATGTTGTAGGGTAGGCCATGCAGGTACAGGCCATTTTCCCCTAGAGACTCACCGTGATCAGAGAGATAAACTGCAGATACGTCGAACTGAGCCTCTTGAGTTTTTAAATACTTGATCACTTCAGCGTTGATGAAATCGGTGTAGCGGATCGTGTTGTCATAAGTGTTGACGATCTGCTCAGAAGTGCAGTTCTCTATGTCGGAGCGTGAGCAGGCGGGGGTAAATGCCTCCATGTTTTTGGGGTAGCGCTCAAAGTAGGTCGGACCGTGTGAACCAATCAGGTGCAGCACCAAGACACGGTTGCCAGACATAGCCTGGATCGCTTTTGGCATCTCATTGATTATGATTTGATCAAAGCAGCTGGTGCCGTTGCAGTTGATGTCGACGACCGTGTTATTGATTTTAACGCTGGTTAGTCCTAATGCTTGAAGTTTGTCACCGCCATCGTTGTCGATCCAAGTTACATCGACGCCTGCCCGCTTGATCAGCGCAAGCACATTGTCTTGGTTAAGCGCCACATCGCGGTCGTAATCCGTGCGGTTTAGCAGTGAGAGCATGCAGGGCAGCGAGGTGGCTGTGGCCGTACCGCAGGACTCAACTGGCCCGATCACGATTGGATCTAGCGGTCGCGTGAAGGGGTTGGTGTCGCGCTCATACCCGTAGTAGCTGACATTTTGGGCGCGAGCGGTTTCACCGATGACGAGCACGAGCAGGTTGGGTTTTTCTGCGGCTTGTGCGGCTGGGTCTAACGTTGCATCTAAGCCGATTCGCTTAAATGCCACTGGTGTTTTGAGTTCATCGCGGGCCAGTTTATAGCCGCTGTAGACAAACTCGTTAGGGATGATCATCTTGCGCAGGTAGGAGTTGTTGCGGCCAACCGAGGCGTAGTCTTTATAGCAAAGTGCAGCGATGACGCCAATTATGACCAACGATAGGACGATCATGCCCAGTTTTTTGAGTAAAAAGCCGCCAACGCTCGCCGGTTTTTTGAGCGGGATTAACAGGATCAAAAGCGCAGGCAAGATACCTAAGAAAAATATCCAAATCCAAAGGTTTACGCTTTGGTAGGAACCCGCTTCTGATGCGTTGGTTTCCATGGCGTTGATGAGCATGTTGGTGTCATAAACCAAACCATAGCTGAGCGTGCCAAAACATAAAGCGCCGGCTATAAAAGTAAGTAGGGCCAATATCGGTTTAGCCAGGTAGGGCCAAGACATGAGCTGAAGGAGTAGGTTAAACACGGCCCAAAAAAACAGTGGTATCGAGATCGCAAACAGGACGCTGACCTGGGCTGAGTCAGCGAAGATCTGCTTAAGCTCAAGATAAATAGGCAGGTTGATGACGGTTGCAAAGTATAGGGCTACAAGCGCCGCTAGAGAGTGATGGGATAGTCTGATGCCGGATAGTCGTTTCATTTTTCTTGGCTTTCAAAAAATCGGATACTACTGCAACGCCAAGCTGATTGGGTGGACTAATTCGCTTTTAGAAAGGCAATCTGATCAACTGTTTAATTAAGCTGACAGACGTAGAGTGTTAAGATAATATAAATAAAATTGATTATCATTTAATCTCAGGCATAAAAAAACCGGCAGCCTTAGCTGCCGGTTTTTTACATTAAATCACTTTGAAAGTTGGCTTAATCCGCCTGATCTTTCATCGAGGCCATGTCGATGACGAAGCGGTAGTGAACATCCCCTTCCTCTAAACGCTTGAGTGCGTCGTTGACATTTTCCATGTTGATTGACTCGCACATCGGATAGATCTGCTTGTCGCGGCAAAAGTCGATCACTTCTTGAGTGAGCTTGATGCCGCCAACCAAAGAGCCAGTAATCTTGCGTTCGCCAAACACCAAAGGCCCAGTGTTTAGGTTACCTGAATCGCCAATTTGACCGACGATGCAGATCACACCGCGTACGTCTAGCAAAGATATATAGGGGTCAAGGTCATGTTTGACTGGAACCGTATCGATGATCAGATCGAAACTGCCCGCCGCTTCTTTCATGGCCTTTTTGTCGGTTGACAGCAGTGAGTGCTTGGCGCCCAGCTCGTCGATCTCCTCAGCTTTATCGTTACTGCGGGTGATCGCGGTCACTTCAGCACCAAGTCCTGCGGCAAGTTGTACCGCCATGTGGCCCAAACCGCCGATACCGATCACGCCGACGCGCGACCCTTCACCGATGTTGTACTCTTTTAGCGGTGAAAACGTGGTGATGCCAGCGCAGACCATGGGCGGGACTTTGGAGAGGTCCAGTGACTTATCGACCTTGAGCACAAAGTGTTCACGCACGACGATATGGGTTGAGAAACCACCTGAGGTGTACTTCTCGGGACCCACCGGGTCTTTAGATGAGTAAGTTTGCACCACTTCTTCACGGCAATACTGCTCGTGGTCGCCTTCGCATTGGTCACACTCTAAGCAAGAGTCAACAAAACAGCCAACCGCCGCATGATCGCCGACGGCGAATTCAGTGACATTTTTACCGACTTTAGTGACCTTGCCTGCAATCTCGTGACCTGGAACTAAGGGGTAGTTAGCGCCGCCCCAGTCGTCGTTGATCTGGTGCAAATCTGAGTGGCAGATGCCCGAATACATGATTTCGATTTCGACGTCGTTGTCGCGGATGTCGCGGCGCTCGATGGTGTGAGGTTTCATGGGGCCGCCGCACTGATGGGCTGCGTATGCTTTGACTTGCATGTGTTTTCCTACTTGTTTGAAAGTGTAGATAGTGTGCCTGTTGCCGGATTACATAGCTGTAGCGCGGTCGTGGCAAACACTTAGGCTTTTGTAAAATGTCTGCCTTGACGGGTAACCGAGTACCTTGAGCCTTCACAATTTTGTTGAAATTGGTGTTTGTGGGGGTTTGTTTAGCTGTCGCTTAATTCAATGCAAAACTAAGCTCCTCTGAATTTAGTTAGCTCTAGGCTGATTGATTGTAGAGGGTTCAGCAGGGCTCTTAAACTTGAAGTTATGGAGGATTCCACCCTGGTCGGGGCAACGCTGATGCTCAGTTACTGATGTCTCCATGTACTTGATCGGTGGGTTGGGTTAAGGTTTTGGGTCAACTTATCAATAAGGACGCACCCATGGATTTGATGAATATGGCAGCTGATCTGCTGGCCAAACAACTCAAACAAGAACCCGCTACCTCGGCGGAGCCTGCACCCAGTGCTGCGCTCGACGCGCTCAAGGGCTTGCTGCCCACTAGCGGCGGCGAGCTTAACTTGGCTGAGCTGGCTGGTCAGTTCATGGGTAGCGGTGGGGTAGCATCGATAGCTGCTTCATGGCTTGGCGATGGAGAAAACAAGGGGATCGATCCAGGTCAAATCATCGAGGTGCTGGGCAACGATAAGATCTCTGCGTTTGCTCAGAAGCTGGGCGTCGACCCGATGGTGGCTTCAAGCGCACTGTCCGCGATCTTGCCCAAGCTGATTGATCAGGGCAGCACTGAGGGTAAGGTAGATGCCAGTGCGATCGCTGGCATGGCAAAGGGGATGCTGGGCGGCTTGTTCAAATAGCTTAAAACGGGTTAAGGCCAAGTGGAGATAAAAAAGACTGCGTGAGCAGTCTTTTTTTGTCTGAGAATTAGAGCCAAGCTTTGAGTTTACTAGCTGCCTTAGGTGAGTGGCTTAGCGATTATAGAGATCGCCACTGTGAGTGTGCGGGAGTTTTCGGTTGGCTGGCTAAGGTGGGCATTGTGCAACTGCTTTAAGTCTTGGGTCTTGTGGCACGACAAAGTAAACTAGCGCCACAAGTTTTTAAGCTGAGCGCCATGAGCACCGAGCCAAGTACTGATCTGAAATCTGCAGTTGATAATCGCCGGACCTTTGCGATTATCTCTCACCCCGATGCTGGTAAAACCACCATGACTGAGAAGCTGCTGCTTTGGGGTAAGGCGATCCAAAAGGCGGGGGAGGTTAAAGGACGCGGAGCCGATCGTCATGCGACATCGGACTGGATGAGCATGGAGCAGGAACGCGGGATCTCGATCACCACCTCGGTGATGCAGTTCCCCTTTGACGGTTGCACGGTCAATCTGCTCGACACGCCCGGTCACGCAGACTTCAGCGAAGACACTTACCGCACGCTGACCGCAGTTGATAGCGCGCTGATGGTGATCGATGGCGCAAAAGGGGTCGAGGAGCGCACGATCAAGCTGATGGAGGTGTGTCGCATGCGCGATACGCCGATCGTGAGCTTTGTGAACAAGCTGGATCGGGAGGTGCGTGATCCGCTGTCCCTGCTCGATGAAATCGAAGAGGTTTTGGGAATTGCCTGCGTGCCGCTGTTTTGGCCGATTGGGATGGGCCGCGACTTTGTGGGGGTGTATGAGCTGGCAACCAACACCACTTACCTGTATCAACAGGGCCACCGCAGTGAGGTGGTCGAGCACAAAACCCTATCTGGCTACGATCATCCGCAGATTCGCGAGAAACTGGGCGATCTGGCGTTTGCTGCTTTTGAAGAGTCGCTTGAGCTGGTGCAGATGGCGGGCACTGAGTTTGATCACGCGCAGTTTTTAGCGGGCAAACAGACGCCGGTGCTCTTTGGGACGGCGCTGGGGAACTTTGGGGTCAACATGGTGCTTGAGGCGATCACGCGTCATGCGCCTTGCCCGCAGCCGCGCGTGGCTATCGAGCGAGTGGTTGAACCCAAAGAAGAGGCCTTTAGCGGCTTTGTGTTTAAGATACAGGCCAACATGGACCCCAGACACCGCGACCGGATTGCTTTTATGCGGGTGTGCTCGGGTGTTTATGCCAAAGGGCTTAAAACTCGTCACGTGCGCTTGGGTAAGGACGTGCGGATATCGGATGCCGTGACATTTTTGGCGGGTGAGCGAGAAGCACTGGAAGTGGCTTATCCGGGTGACATCATCGGGCTGCATAACCACGGCACCATCCAGATTGGCGATACTTTCACCGAGGGTGAGGTGCTCAACTACACCGGCATACCGCACTTTGCTCCTGAGCTTTTTCGCCGCGTGCGCTTAAAAGATCCGCTCAAGTCCAAGCAGCTACAAAAGGGTTTGCAGCAGCTCTCAGAGGAGGGGGCAACTCAGGTATTTATGCCGCAGATCAATAACGATCTGATCTTGGGCGCGGTTGGTGTGCTGCAGTTCGACGTGGTCGCGCACCGCCTCAAAGAGGAGTACGGGGTCAACTGTGTTTACGAGGCGGTTAACATCAATACCGTGCGCTGGATCCACTGCGACGATGAGGCGGCGCTAACCAAGTTTAAGAAAAAAGCCCACGATCAGTTGAGTCTCGATGGCGGCGGTCACCTAACTTACCTTGCGCCATCGCGCGTCAACTTGCAGCTCATGATCGAGCGTTACCCCGAGGTGAGTTTTAGCGCCACACGTGAGCACCTGTCTCTTATACACATCTCCGAGCCCACGAGACTAGGCATGATCTCG
>CAJXOR010000094.1 GCA_913057715.1 uncultured Moraxellaceae bacterium | reverse complement strand
GAGATCATGCCTAGTCTCGTGGGCTCGGAGATGTGTATAAGAGACAGGCGCTGCAGCATGGTTAATGCGAAGCCAACATTGTTCTTTTTTTGGCCATCAAGATGATCGGCACGATTCATCTCTTCACGAACATAAGTGGTGACCTGTTCATAAAGTGCGGCCTCCATAGGAGATAATTCATAGTTCGCAGTATAGGCACGACGCTCAGGAAACAATGGTGTGCCATCAAACTTGAGTAGCTCCTCTTTCACCATGCGGCGCATCATGTCGGAAACATCGACCTTATGAGCACCTTCACGAAACTTCCCGTAAAAACGATCGCCATCGAGTAGGGATAACCAGATTTGAAAATCTTCTTCTTTGCCGTTGTGGGGCGTGGCTGTCATCAGCAGATAATGCCGTGTGATTGTCCCTAGCAACTCACCCAGTTGAAATCGCTTAGTTTTGTTGACTTTATTGCCAAAATAATTTGCCGATAATTTATGTGCTTCATCGACAATAATTAAATCCCATTCGGTATTTTTGAGCTTTTCCTGAAAATCTTCACTTCGAGACAGCTGGTCTAATCGGCAAATAAGCTGGTCGGATTCATCGAAGTAATTACCTGAAGCGCATTGTTCTTGCTTTTCACGGCTAAATATATCGAAAGTCAGACCAAACTTTTCAAGCAGTTCGTCTTGCCACTGTTCGGTTAGAGATCCTGGGGACACGATGAGGATTCGCTTTGCGTCTGCACGCATCAGCAGCTCGCATATAAGCAACCCAGCCATAATAGTTTTACCAGCACCTGGATCATCTGCTAACACGTAACGCAGTGGCTGCTTTGGCAGCATATGCTCATAAACAGCAGATATCTGGTGAGGTAAAGGTTCAACGTTAGAGGTGTGAACAGCCATCATCGGATCAAACAGGGCCGCTTGGGTGATGCGATGTGCTTCCAGCCCTAACTTAAATTCAGCTCCAGGCGCATCGAATGCCCAAGGCCGTCCAGCTTCAGCCAAGTGTAAACTCGCTTCATTATCCCGAAACAACATCTGCTCACTGAGCTTACCCTGACTGTCTTTGTAGTAGACCGTGATAGCGGTATCGCTAACCGGCTCAACCTGAACTATCCGAACAATTTCTTCGGATTGGATACCTCGCACTTGAGCGTCTTTTTTTATATCTTCTAGTTTTAGCATTTTTAATCCAATGATTTGTCGGCCAACTTTATTGGCCAAATATATCAATACCTTGATGAATAATTGAGAACTCTATCGGTAAATTTTCTAATACAGCTAATTAAAGCTCTAGTGAATGCTCACTTGGCAAACAAATCCCAGAGTCAATGTTAAAACGTGAAATTAATTCTAAAACTGTTCAAAATCAAAAACATATTTGATTTAGATCACCATCTAAATCATATCTCATTTTACAGATAACCACACTTCACAGTAGCGTAAGTAAAAAAAACGAAAGGGACCCCCTTGATCAACTACCTCCAAGACATGTGGCACCTAGCCGCCCAAGCCGAACCCCAGGGCATCTGGTTCTGGGCGGCCACTTATGCTGCCGTGATCTGCGGCTACTCGGTTGTCTACCAACTGCGCATCCGAAGCTGGCCAAGCACTGAGGGTGAGTTGGTTGAGGCGGGTGTCCGTAAGTTTGGCGCCACCGATCTGATCAAGTCCGACCAAGACTACGTAACCACCGCGCTGTATCGCTACAGCGTGAGCGGGCAGCAGTTCACCGGCAAGCGTATCTCGCCCTGGATCATCATCGCGAGCCATAACGCAAGGTTCCTGCTCAACCGTCAAATGTCGTCAATAGAACACTCAAGCGGCGGCAAGGTTCGGGTTTACTATCACCCACGAAAACCGCACAAAAGTTTCCTGATCAAGCCCGGCTTAGTCGGCTTGCTCATCACTGCTCTAGCAGGTGCGCTGCCCATGATTTTGTATCTCTATGAGTTTCACGGCTAAATCTAGGAGCGCCTAAACCCCAAATTGATCGCTCAGTCCTACGCTTCACTTAAAGCAGCTATCGGTGACATTTTACATCGCCAACCTCGCGCGCTCGCTCGAAAAAAATAACTTATCTAAACACACGCCCAACCCAAAGCCTTACCCCTCCTGCCTTAAGCTGAGTCATCTCAAGCACAAATTTGGAGCCTCCATGAACATCACTTTTTCAGGCAAGACCGCGCTCGTCACCGGCTCAACCAAAGGCATCGGCTTTGCGGTAGCTAAGCTGTTGCTCGAGTCGGGCGCCAAAGTGATCATCAACGGGCGCACCCAAAAGTCAGTCGATGCAGCGCTCAAAAAACTGCCCAGCGCACGCGGTATCGTCGCCGATCTCTCAACGCTCAAAGGCGCCAAACAGCTGGCTTTAGAAGCTGGAGAGGTGGACATACTGATCAACAACGCCGGGATCTTTCAACCGTCGCCATTTTTTGAAACTGAAGATTCGGTGTGGGAAGACCACTGGCAAGTCAACGTCATGAGCGCCGTGCGCCTGTGCCGCGAGCTGGCACCGGCCATGCGTGACAAAGGCTGGGGGCGTATCGTCATGCTGGGCAGCGAGTCGGGGTTCAACATCCCCTCCGAGATGATCCACTACGGGGTCAGCAAAACCGCCGACATCGCTCTGGCGCGCGGCCTCGCCAAAGAACTCGCGGGAACCGGAGTCACCGTCAACTCGGTGCTGCCCGGCCCCACCTTGTCCGAAGGCGTCGAGCAGATGCTGCGAGCAGACTACATGGATGACGGCGAGAGTTTAGAGGACGCCGGGCGTGACTTTGTGGCTGATGTGCGCCCCGGCTCGCTGATCGGGCGCGCGGCGAGCTGCGAGGAAGTGGCGAACCTGATCGTGTATGTGTGCTCTGAGCAAGCCAGCGCCACCACTGGCGCAAGCCTACGCTGCGACGGCGGGATCGTCGACTTTTTATAGGCCTGCAAAATGCCCACGCGATCCGCCCGCAATCAAGGATTAAGCTCGCACTCTGTTAGCTAGCGAATTAAGCCCATGGCCAACTTTGGAGCTATCCTTAGAGCTATCCTTGACGGGCGCGGCCTGATCTACACCGACCAACCTAGGCCGCATTTCAGTGGCCGCGAAACTGACGAGTTATTATGACAAATGACGCCAAATCCGACGCCTGCGCGTATCTACTCACCGGTTTACTGCAAAGGCTGGAGCTAGACTCCCCGGGCATGCTCAAGCAGATGATCAGCGGCGCCCGTGGCGACCGCCTTGCGCTCCCTGCCGACACCTCCGATAGAGATTACGTCGAGCAGATACTCACCGAGTCACTCAAGATCCTTAAACGAGCCGATGGCTTGATAGATCCTGCGCGAAACCCATAGATTGATAGATATCGAGCAACCAGCGCGGCGGGAGTTTCACGTGCGAAACTGACTTCTATCCAGTCTTTGGTTAGCTGATGAGGCACGCGCCCTTATTGGACACTCAGCTGACATCACGTCAGCGGCTTCGAGTTCTCATAACTAATTTAAGTTTAATTGCTCATCCATAAGATTTAGTGGTGATTGGCCTGCCGTGAGCGCCGATCGCAAACTTTGGAGTTTTCATTGGCAGCGGTGGCATTTTGCTTAAGCTTTTGCAGCCTCACTGCCCTAGTCACCTCAGCTATCAAACTCGGCCACTGCCTGCTCAACCAGCGTGCGCATCGAGATCGTCGGGCGACCCAGTATCTTGCTCAGATCGCGGCTGGGCGTGTCAAGCCAACCCTGTTTGGCTGACGCCTCCACCTCGGCGGTGAAGTGGGCAAGCTTAGCTGGCACGCCGCGGGCCTCAAGCCAGTGCACGTACTCACTCTCGCTCACGTCGCGGTAAACCACGTTAACCCCGCTCACCTCACTGATGATTTTCGCCAGCTCGGTCATGGTAAAAGCAGTGTCGCCTGCCAGCTCAAACAACTGGTTTGGCGCTTGGTGCGGGCTTGCCAGCATCCGAGCGGCGGCCTCGGCCAAGTCTGAGCGGGCGGCGCTCCTGATCACGCCCTCTCCTGAGCAACCGATCAGCTCCCCGCTGCCGATAAAATCAGCCAAAAACCTGAGTTTGTTTTCGCTGTACCAGGTGTTTCTTAAGATCACCCAAGGAACCCCGGACTTCGCGATCAACTGCTCAGTTAAGCGGTGATCCTCAGAAACCTTAAGCGGGCTTGAGTCAGCGCGCAGCACACTTGAGTAAATAAGCCTTGATACGCGAGCTTGCTTTGATGCTGCGACAACGTTGGCGTGACTGCGAAGGCGCTGGCTTAACTGCGTGGTTGAAACCATGAAGAGTCGATCACCTTCGTTTAGCAGCATCCTCAAATCGTCGGGTTTTTCAAAGTCAGCCAAGCGAAAGCCCACCTTAGGTGAACCTAAAGTTTCAGCCGACATAACCCGGCGTGAGCTTGCGATCAGCGGAGTCTTGAGATCCCACTTGATTAAGCGCGACAAGATCTTGCTGCCCAACTTCCCTGATGCCCCGGTGATCACGATCCTGTGGTCGGACATAACTCATCTGCTTGTTTTTTATGAGGATCATCTTAACGCTTATTGATTAAGGGTGGCCAGCCAGCCGCCTAAAGCCCTTGAGTCAGAACCTAAACACACTTTTTAAGCGCAGAGTCCAGCCAGCTCATAAGCTCTGGTTTTGGAAGGGCTCCCGATAAGCGGTCAATCGGCTTGCCGCCTTGAAAAACAATTAGGGTCGGGATGCTGCGAATCCCATGTTGGGAGGCGGTGAGTCGGGCTGACTCGGTGTTCAGCTTAGTTAACCTGGCGCGGCCAAAGTAGTGCTCGCTCAGCGACTCATACACAGGTGCCATCGCCTTACAGGGCCCACACCAGCCCGCCCAAAAGTCCACCACCACCGGCAAGTCGTTTGCCTTGATGAAGCGATCAAAAGTTGAGTCAGTTAAGCTCAGCACTTTGCTGCTCAGCAGTGCTGATTGGCAGCGCCCGCAGATCGCTTGAGCCGCTGAGTCCGGCAACTTGGAGGGATCAATTTGATTGATGGCTCCGCAGCTGGAGCAGGTGATCTTGACCATGGGTATATCCGCTTGTTGGTGTTGGATTTATTGAGCAGCCTTAAGTTTTATCATAACCCGCTAGTCGGTTTGCAGGCTTTGTGTCAGCCACTTTTATATCAGTTGCCATCAACTCCACAGCCCACTAAATGCCCTAGCGTTAGGGTTTTACCAAGCCGGAACCGACTGTGCTAAAGCTTAGATTCTGCGTAAATGCTGGACTGGTGGCATTTTGCCCTCGCTGTTTAGCACGGGTTTTGGGCCAATGTGACTGATCTGGCTTCAGATCTGCAAAATGTCTACAGTATAAAGTGCGGCGTATGATTGGATCTAAACCCAGTGCCACTCAAGAAGCCTCTAAAAGAGCCAAGTCTAGGGTCTCAACCAGAAGAACCGCTGCGCTCAAAACCCGCCCAGCACTGCGGTTGTTAGGTTTTTCAGAAGTGGTTTTTGACGACTACCTGATCCAAACTCAGCTGACCGCCTCTTGGGTGCGGCTCAGCAGTGCCTTTACCGATCGCGACAAACAAACCAATCACGTGATCTTCAGGAAGCTTGATTAGCTTTGCGACCGTATCAAAGTCAAAGCCGTCCATGGGGCAGGACTCATAGCCTTTGGCTTGAGCCGACAGCATCAGGGTTTGCGCGGCGATCCCGAGTGAGCGCATGCACTCATCACGCTGCACTTGGGGTTTACCTTCATAGTAGTCTTTGATCGCAGGCAGCATGAAGTCTTGAACACCTTGGGGGGCTTCTTTCCAGTAGCGCTCAGGCTGCTTGCTCCAGGCTTTGGTGTCTGCGGTCATGACGATAAACAGACTCGAGTCAGTCACTTGCGCTTGATCCCAAGCCACTTCACGAATTTGCGCGCGCAGCTCGGCATCATTGACCACCACGAACCGCCAGTGCTGGATATTAAATGCGGTCGGTGAGAGGATCGCCAGGCTCAGCAGATCCAGCTCATCTGCCTCGCTCATAACGTGCTCTGCATCAAACTGTTTGATGGCACGGCGACTTTTTAAGGCATCAAATACTTGGGTTTTCGGGGTATTCATACGGGTCTCTTAAAAGTTAAGTGATCCCAATATAGGTTCTTTAGCGCGTCAGTTGTGTGAGCGTCGCGCATGGCTACGTAGTGTTTCGTTAGTCAGCTACTTATTTGAGCGCTCAGGGCTGTCTCTAAATCCAAGCCAACTCATCAGGTGGTTTTCAGACCTGCGTAATTAATCTAATGGCTGTCTCTTATACACATCTGACGCTGCCGA
>CAJXOR010000093.1 GCA_913057715.1 uncultured Moraxellaceae bacterium | reverse complement strand
GAGATCATGCCTAGTCTCGTGGGCTCGGAGATGTGTATAAGAGACAGGCTTAGTAGCCACCCCAACCGCGCGCGAGGCATCCGATACATAGACGACCGCGTCGTTTGAGTAGGCGGGCTCCACCTTGACGGCGGTGTGGGCTTTTGAGGTCGTCGCCCCGCCGATCATGAGTGGTATGGTAAACCCAAGCCGCTGCATCTCGCTCGCTACATAGACCATTTCATCTAAACTTGGGGTGATCAGACCAGACAAGCCGATGATGTCAACGTTGTGTTTTTTGGCTTCAGACAGAATCTTATCGCACGGCACCATGACGCCTAAGTCCACGATGTCATAGCCGTTACAGCCCATGACCACCCCGACGATGTTCTTGCCGATGTCGTGGACGTCGCCTTTGACGGTTGCCATGAGGATCTTGCCCTTGGTTTCGCCTTGCACCTTTTCCGCTTCGATATAAGGGTTTAAGACCGCAACCGCCTGCTTCATGACGCGCGCGGACTTGACCACTTGCGGCAAAAACATCTTGCCGGCGCCAAACAGATCACCCACCACGTTCATGCCGTCCATGAGTGGTCCCTCGATCACATCCAGCGGGCGCGTGGCCGCTAGGCGTGCCTCTTCGGTGTCAGCGTCGATGTGCGTGGTGATGCCTTTGACCAGCGCGTGCTCAAGACGCTTGTTGATCGGTAGCTCACGCCAAGCCAAGTCCTCCACCTTTTTGCGCTCACCGCCGCTGCCCAAAAAGCGCTCAGCGATCTCGGTCAGTGCTTCGGTGGCGTCTTGTCCAGACTCGCCTTGGTTGAGGTTCATTACCACGTTAATCACCGCGGTTTTGAGCTCCTCAGGGATATCGTCGTAGATCGCCAGCTGACCCGCGTTAACGATCCCCATGTCCATGCCGCGTTGTATCGCCTCGTACAAAAACACCGCATGCACCGCTTCACGCACCACGTCGTTGCCGCGAAATGAGAAGCTCACGTTGGAGACGCCACCTGAGATCATGGCGTGCGGCAGGTTTTTCTTGATCCAACCGGTGGCCTCGATGAAGTCCATGCCGTAGTTATTGTGCTCGACGATACCGGTGGCGATCGCAAACACGTTGGGATCAAAGATGATGTCAGCCGGGTGAAAGTTAAGCTCCTTAATCAGCAGATCATAGGAGCGCTTACAGATTTGGGTTTTGCGCTCAAAGGTGTCGGCTTGCCCGTCTTCATCAAACGCCATGACGATCACGGCTGCCCCGTAACGCTGACACAACTTGGCTTTGGCTAAAAACTCAGCCTCGCCTTCTTTTAAGGAGATCGAGTTGACCACCGGTTTGCCCTGCACGCACTTAAGACCCGCCTCGATGATCTCCCACTTAGAGGAGTCAATCATGACCGGGACGCGAGCAATATCTGGCTCGCCTGCGATGAGATTTAAAAAGTGAGTCATGGCCTCAAGGCCATCGAGCATGCCCTCATCCATATTGATGTCGATGATCTGGGCGCCATTTTCCACTTGATCAAGCGCAACTGTCAGCGCTTCGTTGAAGTCGCCTGACTTGATCAGACGCAAAAACTTTTTCGATCCGGTGACGTTGGTGCGCTCGCCGACGTTGACGAACAGCGTGTCGTCATAAATGTTAAAGGCTTCCAAACCAGACAGTCGGCAAGCGACTTTAGGCGTGGGTAATTGGCGCGGGCCAAAGTCTTTGAGTGCGTTTACGATCGCTGCGATGTGCTCAGGCGTGGTACCGCAGCAACCTCCGACGATGTTGATCAGGCCAGCTTCAGCAAATGGCACCAGTAGCTGAGCAGTCTCCTGAGCCGTCTCGTCGTACTCACCAAAAGCGTTTGGCAGGCCAGCGTTTGGGTGCGCCGATACGAAAAACGGCGCGTTGTCCGCGAGCACCTTGATGTGCGGCTGCAGCGCTTCAGCACCCAGCGCGCAGTTCAGGCCGATTGAGAGCGGCTCAGCGTGCGCCAAAGAATTTAAAAATGCCTCCGGTGTCTGGCCGGAAAGTGTGCGGCCTGAGGCATCGGTGATGGTGCCTGAGATCATGATCGGCCAAGTTTGTCCCAGCTCGTCGAACACTTGCTGTACGGCAAACACCGCCGCCTTTGCGTTTAACGTATCAAAAATGGTTTCGATCAGGATCAGATCGGCGCCGCCTTTAAGCAAACCGTGGGTTGCCTGCACGTAGTTTTCAACCAGCTCATCGAAAGTGACGTTACGGTGCGCAGGATTGTTGACGTCGGGGGAGATTGACCCGGTGCGTGACGTTGGCCCGATTACACCCGCCACAAAGCGCGGTTTATGCGGTTCGCGAGCAGTGAACTCATCGCAGACTTCACGCGCGATCTTAGCAGCGGTGATATTTAGCTCATCAACCAGCTCCTCCATGTCATAGTCGCTCATGGAGATGCGGGTGGCGTTAAAGGTGTTGGTTTCAACGATATCGGCGCCAGCGCTTAAGTACTCCGCGTGGATGCCCTTGATGATCTCTGGCTGGGTGAGCACGAGCAGATCGTTGTTGCCTTTGACGTCGGTGTGAAAATCAGCAAATCGCGTCCCGCGGTAGTCCTCTTCGCTGAGTTTGTGGCGCTGGATCATGGTGCCCATGGCGCCGTCCAAAAACAGGATGCGCTGCTTGAGCGCCTCGGTAATTTTTGCGGTGACGGGGGCGGGGGTACGGGGATCGGCCATGGTTACACTGACTGCTGAATTGATTGAGGCGAAGTATAGCAAAATCACGCTAACCACTTCAGATCAAGGTACTACTCGCGGCTGGATCGGTTTGTCGCCTTAAAGTCGCTACCAGGCAGGAGCGTCATGAGTAAAATGTCACCAAAATTGAAGTTACAAATATAATCGGCGGTTGCTAAGATAAGATGAAAAGACGTATTGCTCAATATGTATCTAATGAGTAAAGTTCGCTTTTTCAATTATTGGTTCATCTGTGAAATCATACCACTCCTTTTTTATGGCCACTGCCGCTGCGGGCCTCCTCTCGGCTTGCCAAACCGCTCCTCAGCAGCCGTCCTCACAACTCATGCAGCTGCGCGGGGCTAGCGAAGCCGTTCCAGTCGGTGTTTTGGGCAGTGCTTGTATTTATCGCGTGGAGTTAGGGCGCGACGAAATTTTGGAAGAGCGCAGCCGTGAGGCGGCGACTACTCTGGTCACAGCGCTCACTCAGCAATTGAGCACCGCGAACATGAAGGCGGTGAGCGTGTCAGCGCCTTACCTGTGTCCTCAGGTCACTACTGAGAACATGAAAAAATACGACTTGCTGGTCACTGGAACTGAAAAAGCGCAAAAGGTGACTCAGGCGCCTGTGATCAATCCGGATTATGAGCAGATTTTGCCCATCGAGTTGCTGGGTAAACTTCGCGTGCCAACAAAGTTTGATCGCAAGTCAAAAACTCATATCGCACAGCCTGTGGATCTGAGTGATGCTGAAGTTGCTCAGATTAAAGCGGCTGTTGGCGCTGACTTCGTGATGATTGGTGACGTGGGTGCCAACAAGCTGTCCTTTGGTGCTTTGGCTGCCTACTCCAGCCTTACGGCAGTAACCACGGTCGCCATGGTCAACGCGGGCGCATCAACGATCTTTTATCAACAGTTGCCGCCAAAGCAAGTCAGTGTCGGGGTTTATCTGGTGGACCTTAACGAAAAGGTCGCCATCTGGAGTAGCAGTGCGGCTCTGATGGGCAAAGTATTTGATAGCTACTATGGCGATAAAACCCTACCCAACCCTGAAGCGATTGAGACTGCTGCGGCTTCTCTCAAGCCTTAATTTTCCAATTTGTTTTTGAGGATTTGGTTTGCCTGACTTCTTCATGGAGAATCCATGAAGAAGTTTCTTTACTTCTGAACATGGTTGGCCAAATAAGACGAGACACCCGCTGAACTGATTGAGGTCATGCACTCTGCTTGAGATTAGATCCGAGCAACAAAAGCTGATTGGGTTTTTATCCATCAGCTGGTGCATCTGATTAGTTTGTCTGTAAAAAATGCCAAACGATTGAGGGTTCAATCCGCCAGCGTCAAACATGACTTGTGTGGCTTAAATGCGCAAAGCCTCAATAAACCACTTAAGATCAGGGACTGTATTGGCTCATGCAAGCTGAGTCCTAAGCACACAGAAAAGCTAAACTCTAAACCCGCGATCACGCTTTAAGCGCAGACATTTGCGGTATGATCATAGCTAAAATCCAGCCATCACCCCTTAAAAGTATCCAGACAGATAGGAATCTTAATGACAGCCACTTCCCGAATCGGCGCCCTCTGCCTCACCTTGGTTTTGTTTTTAAGTGGCTGTGGCTACAACCAGCTCCAAGTGCAGGACGAACAAGTCACGGCTGCTTGGAGTGAAGTGGTCAATCAGTACCAACGCCGCAGCGATTTGATCGATAACTTGGTGACGGTCACCAAAGAGTACGCCGACCGCGAGGCCGAAGTGTTTACTGACGTCGCTGCCGCCCGTGCCAGCGTGGGCAGCTTGCAAGTGACTCCTGAAGTGCTAAACGACCCTGAAGCGCTCGCCAAATTCCAGGCCGCGCAAAGTCAGATGGGCAGCGCTCTGTCGCGCTTGCTTGCAGTCAGCGAAGCTTATCCTGATCTTAAAGCCAACGTGCTGTTTCAAGACCTAAACGCCAGTATCGAGGGAACCGAGAACCGCATCGCGGTTGCCCGTAAGCGCTATATCGAGTCGGTGCAAGCCTTTAACGGCACGGTTCGCCGCTTTCCTAGTAACTTGACCGCCAAGGTGGTGGGCATGGATCGAAAAGCTAACTTTAGTGTTGATAACGAAGCAGAGATTTCCCAAGCGCCTGAAGTTGCTTTTTAGTCAAATGCCAACCGCATTAAACCTCAGAGTTAAGTTGGGTTTTGCTTGCCGTCTGCTTTTGCTCAAGCGTCTACCGCTGAGTAAAGGCGAGGCGCGCACATGAGTGGGGTGCGCACAAAACCTAGCGCTGATCACGGATTGGATAGCACCGAGTTGCAGCCAAACCGATGGTCATTTGTCTTAAAAGCTTTAAGCATTTGCTTTGCTACTAAGCGAGTCGGGACTGCTTCGCGCCAAAACAGTTTTCAAACCGCCAAATCAGCTGTGCCAATTGAGTGGTTTAGGTTGCTCGCTGTCTTTACGATGTGCTTGAGTTTGCTGGGTGGTTCGATCGCTGCGCAGGCAGAAACGGCAGTGGTTTCCACGCCCAAAGTCAAAACGCTTAAGGCGCCCGCTGAGATCGGCGTGGTGCAAAACGTGAAACCCCAAGCGCCGATCACTGAGATCGAAGCTAAGGCGCTTGAAGCCAGTGCTCTTGCCGATGAGCAGGGCTCAGATGTGAGCGGCGGCGCCAGTAGCGATATCAGTAGCGACACAAATGCGGGTGATCTGAGCGCAGATGAGTTGATCGCGTTGGGACAGGCGGGTATAAAAGTGCCGGGCGTGACTGATAACCCAGCGATCAGTTGGGGGCGCGGCGGGGATATCATGATTCCCGGCCAAAAAAACCAGTCTGCCGCAGGTGCTGGGTCCTCCACAACAGCATCAACTAACGCAAACCCTAAGCCTCCGCTATCTACTGAAGTGATCCCGGGTGAAAGTTTGGTGCTGGCAACTCCGGTCATTGACCCAACTAATTTTTTAAATCCCGCTAATAAACTGGTGCTGGATCAGCGCATCCGTGAGCTTCATGCCGCAGATTTGGTACAGATCGGCGTGGTGGTGGTGCCAAGTACCGGTGAGCTCGATATCTTTGATTATGGATTGCCTATCGCCACGCGCTGGCAGCTCGGTTCTGCCAGCAAGGACAACGGGCTCTTGATCGTGCTCGCCTACGCTGATCGCAAGGTCTTTGTCTTCACCGGTTATGGGGTTGAGGGCGCCCTGCCTGACGCGGCGCTCTCGCGCATCATCCGTGAGGATATGAAGCCAGCGTTTAGCCAGGATCAGTATGCCCAAGGGATAAGTAACGGCATCGATACCATGGTTAAGCGCCTGCAAACTGATCCGATGCTGCTGCGCCAAGAAGACAAACAGATTGAGAAAAATGCCACTCTGGGACAATGGGCCTTGCTGCTGGGAGGCTTGGCGCTCGCGGTCGGTTCTTTTATCGCCACTAAGCTTGGCCGAATCGGCGGTGGTACGGTGGCCTCGATCGCCTACGGCGGACTGGGACTGGCAGCAGGACTGAGTGCTACTCAGCTGATTTTAGGCGCCATCGCCGTGTTCGCGGTGACCTTGATCTGTCTCTTATACACATCTCCGAGCCCACGCGACTAGGCATGATCTCGTATGCCG
>CAJXOR010000092.1 GCA_913057715.1 uncultured Moraxellaceae bacterium | reverse complement strand
TCATGCCTAGTCTCGTGGGCTCGGAGATGTGTATAAGAGACAGGGCCCATATCGAGCTCCCCGCGCTCCAGTAACAACTGAACCTGATCGTTTAGGCTCAGCAGACGCAGCAGGTTACTCACGGTCGCACGGGCCTTGCCCACGGTTTTAGCAACCTCTTCATGACTCATGCCAAATTCAGTCACAAAGCGCTCAAGTGCTCGTGCTTGTTCAATCGCAGATAGATCCTCTCGCTGGATGTTCTCGATCAGCGCTAGCGCGATCGCCACTTCATCGCTGAGCTCCCGCTCTATCGCCGGCACGGTTTTAAGTCCTGCGATCTTGGCAGCACGCCAGCGGCGCTCGCCGGCGATGATTTCGTGGGTGATCGCACCATCAGGTTCGATCAGCGCCCGCACCACGATCGGCTGCATGACACCGTGCTCAGTAATCGAGGCGGCTAGCTCGTTCAGGGTTTCATCTTGAATATCGCGGCGCGGTTGGTACTGACCACGCTTAAGGCTAGTCAAAGCGAACTGAGCGACGCGCGCGTCGTCGCTAGGGCTTGCCTGCTGGTTTTGGATGTCTCCCAAAAGTGCACTCAAACCGCGTCCTGAAGCCAGTCCTCTTTTTATAGCCATGAGTCTTGTGGGTACCTGTTATCTGGGTGGTTTAGTTTAGAAGCAAGCGCGTGCAAATGCCACTCAAGCCGAGGTTTGCAAAATTTCACGCGCCAGTTCGTCGTACTGCAAAGCGCCCTTAGAGGCGGGATCATAGAGGCGAACCGGCAATCCGTGCGAGGGAGCTTCAGCCAGTCGTATGTTGCGTGAAATCACGGTTTTAAACAGCTTATCGCCAAAGTGACTCTCGAGCTCCTCCGATACGTCGCGTGTCAGGGTGCTTCTGGGGTCGTAAAGCGTGCGCAGCACGCCGCGGATGTGCAGGCGCAGGTTAAGCTGCTTTAGGGTTTGGATGGTGCCGGAGAGATCAGCTAGCCCCTCCAAAGCATAGTACTCGCACTGCATCGGGATGATTACCCCACCGGTAGCACACAGCGCGTTAACGGTCAGCAGGTTCAGGCTGGGAGCGCAGTCGATCAAGATATAGTCGTACTTGGATTTGATCTGATTTAGCCCACTTCGCAAGATAAACTCGCGGTGCTCGATGCTGGCGAGCGTCAAATCAAGACCGGACAAATCCATGTTCGCGGGCAGTAAATCATAGCCGACGTTGGTTTGCAGGATCGCCTCTTCAATTGAGGATTCGCTCACCATGACGTCGGTGACTGTGATCTCAAGGTCATTTTTCAATACACCCGAGGCCATGGTGGCGTTGCCCTGAGGGTCCAAATCGATGAGGAGCACGCGCTGCTGCATGCCTGCTAGCGCGGCGGCCAAGTTGACGGCGGTGGTGGTCTTGCCCACGCCGCCTTTTTGGTTGGCGATTGCCAGTATCTCTGCCATGAAATCCGCCTGAATTTTGAGAAAAAGTATAGCCTATATCGCGTGGCTTACCTAAACCTAGCCAAAGCTTGGGGCAAAATGCACCGGCTGGTTGGTTTTACCAAAGCATCAGCTCGCCCAAATTTAAAAGTCGCGCGCGCTGTCTATCGCGGTTTGAGTGCCACCAAACTGCGCTCGGCATCGAGTCCGGGTATGACCAATTTGTGCACCTCAGTGTGATAATCCACCGTTAACTGAGCGATCTCCTCAAGCGGCACGCTGCCCTTCATGGCCATGAGCTGTCCTGTATCGCTAAGCACGCCTCGGCAAAGCTCACAAAAACTGACCAAGGAGGTAAATGCCCGCGAGGTCACGATATCGAAGCGCTCGCTGACATCTTCTATGCGGTTATGCTCAGCGCGCACCTGAGTCAGTTTGAATTCAGAGATGCACTGCAGCAAAAACCGGATGCGCTTGGCGTTTTTATCGAGCAGCAGGATCTTGCGCTCCGGTTCAGCAATCGCGATGATCAAGCCAGGCAGTCCTGCGCCCGTGCCGACATCAATCAGTGAGCCGCTGCCCAGTTTTGGCAGCACGCTTAAGCAATCCAGCACGTGTTTGGTGTAAACCTCTTGAGGTTCGGTAATCGCGGTTAAGTTGAACTTTTTGTTCCACAGCAGCAGCAGCTCAGCATAACGCAGCAAAGTTTCGCACTGCTCGCTGGTTAGGTTCACGCCCATAGTGGCAGCGTCGCTTTGCAGGGGCATAAAGGCTTGAGTCAGGTTCACTGCGGCTCCGGTTGCTTTGGTTACTTTTGGGTCTATCACGTTGAATTATGCGTGTTTTTGGGTTTTTAACACCTCGCTCTAATCGGCAGCATGTTAACACGCAGCCAGCAACCGAGGGACGCTAGGCAGTTTGTAGTTTTGCCGAACTTGAACAGGCTTAGTTGGCGGCGATGGTGGGCATTTGGTTAGCGCCTTTGGTTAACTTGATCGGCTGCAGATTGGTGCGCGACCTTCAGGGTTATTTGTTAAAATGTCACACCATTGATTTTGTCAGACGTTATGAGCTCTACCTCAACCAGCAATCCAGATGACAAAGCACCCAGCAATTCAGATGACAAAACATCTACGCCGCTCGACGCTGAGCCTAAGCAAGCGACCACCAAAAAGAAAAAAACCCCCAAGCAGCTGACGCCGATCATGGCTGATCCGGATCAAGTGATCCCGTCTGAGCCTGCGGCGGTTGATGAAAGCTCGCAAGAAGATGCGGCAGACGCGCCAAAACCCGTTAAAAAAGCGCGCAAGCCAACGCTCATGCACCCAAAACGAGAGCTTGCTGCTAGCGATCTGATCCGCAAAACCGATCCGAGCACCCTGCCCTCATCGACACGTTACTGCGAGCCGATGCCGCAGTTCGTGGGCCAGGAGCGCGCCAAACAAGCGATTGATACGGCGCTGAGCATCCCAACCCCTTGGCATGTGTTTGCATCGGGACATAACGGGCTGGGCAAGCGCACCATGGTGCTCAGGTACTTAAAAAGTCATGCCGCTGGCAATCAGACGCCGCCTGACTGGGTTTATGTTAACCACTTTACTCATGCCCGTACGCCGCAGGCGATCAAGCTTGAGCCAGGTCAAGCCAAAGCCTTTAAGGCAGCGATCGCTGCGCTGTGGAAGAGCTTAAATACCAAGCTTGCGATCAAGTTTCGTGCGGAGAGCTATGACGCGCAGGTTGATCAGATACGCAAAAAGATCGCGCAGCAGCAAAACGACGCATATCAACTGCTCACCCGTCAAGCGGCCGACAGGGGTCTTAGGCTCAGCTCAGATAACGATCGCCACCGCTTTGTCGCGCTGGATGAACCAGATCTCAGTCAAACTGAGTCTGAAGACTCAACCAATCCGGTGTTGGCCAAGCTCAGGCGCAGCGAGACTGAGACCGCTCAAGCCAAACCGGCAGCCGAATCAAAAGCTGAAACCAAAACAACTGAAAAAAACCAGTCAGCCGCTGGCTTAGAGGGCAAGACAAACGCGGCGCTCAAGGCAGGTAAATCTGCATCAGCCAAAGCAAAACGCGCTGGGGCTAGTTCCCAGTTAGAGCGCAGCAGCAACCCGTTTGATTCGCACGGTGATCAGTTGATCATGGAGCAAAAGCTGCAAGCGTTGACATTTGCCTTAGAGGATCTAGAGCAAGAAGCAGAGGATCAAATCGCAGCACTGAACGGGCGACTGGCGCTGCAGGTGATTGATCCGCTGATTACCCAGATCAAGCAGCAATTTGGTGCCAACAAACCCTTGAGTGATTATCTGGCTGCGATGCAAGAGGATTTGGCGGAGCACATCGACTCAATCATCAACCAAAGTGACGAGGAGTTTTTGCCGGGTCAGTTTGAGCCGACGCCGCTTCGTTATCAGGTCAACATCATGGCCTCAAATGTGCCCGGTAGCGGCGCGCCAGTGGTGTTCGAGGACATGCCCACTCACTATAACTTGATCGGTCATGTTGAGCAGATCACTACCATGGGGACGGTCACCACGGATTTTAGTTTGATCCGTCCGGGCAGCCTGCACCGCGCTAACGGCGGGTTTTTGGTGCTAGAAGCTGGAAGCCTACTTGAGCAGCCCTATGCTTGGCAGGGGCTCAAGCGTGCCCTGCAGTCACGCCAGATCAAGTTGTCCTCGTTAGAGCAGATGATCACCTTGACCGGCTCGATATCGCTTGAGCCGGACACCATCGATCTGAGTGTGACTGTGGTGCTCTTGGGTGAGCCTGAACTCTACTACGAGCTACTTGAGTTTGAGCCTGAATTCAACTCGGTGTTCAAGATCCGCGCTGATTTTAACAGCGTCATGCCAAGAACCCCTCAAAGTGAAGCGCACTACGCCAGCCTGATTGCCGACATGGTGCAGAGCCACAAATTACTCAACTTCAATCGTGACGCCATGGCGGCGCTCATCGATGAAGCGGGCCGTGAGGCTGAACACCAAAACCAGATCAGTCTGCACGCCGGTCAGCTCAATCAGCTGATAACCGAAGCCAGCGCGCTCGCAGCACAAGCGGGTGCACGCTGGGTGTCGCTTAAACACATCAAACAAACCTTAGTTTCGCGCCGCTATCGACTGGACTACCTGCGCGAGCTGTTTTGGCAAGATCTGCAGACCGGCCAACAGCTGATCAGCACTCAAGGTGCCTCAGTGGGTCAGATCAACGCGCTGACCGTGATCGCCTATGCTGATTCTGAGTTTGGTATGCCAGCGCGCCTTTCAGCAACCGCCTACCCGGGAAGCGGTGAAATCCTGGATGTTGAGCGTGACGTGAACTTAGCGGGCAACCTACACGCCAAGGGTATGCTGATCATGAGCTCCTACCTGCGCGCGCGATTTGGTCCTAAAGCTCTGCATAGTTTTACCGGCGCACTAACCTTTGAGCAAAACTACGGCCAGATCGACGGTGACAGTGCGACGCTCGCTGAGGCCTGCGCGCTGATCTCAGCCTTAAGCAACTTGCCGATCACGCAAGAGCTTGCGATCACCGGCTCCATGAACCAGTTTGGCGAGGTGCAGCCAATCGGCGGCATCAACGCTAAGATCGAGGGTTTTTTTGCGACTTGTGAGCTTCAAGGGTTAACGGGCAATCAAGGTGTGATTATCCCTAAGCAAAATGTCCAACAGTTGATGCTGAGCGAAGCGGTCGTCTCGGCGATTGGTTCGGGTCAGTTTAAGCTGGTGGTGATTGATCACGTCGATCAGGCGCTGGAGCTTCTGCTGGGTAAACCTGCCGGTCAGCTCAGCAAAAAGGGCAACTACACTAAGGGTACGGTGTTTGGACGGGTTAATCGCCGCTTGCTTGAGTGGTCTCAGCTGCATGATCAGCCTGAAAGTGGCGATAAAGCGGCAGATAAAAAGTCGCGCTGAGTCTTCCGGCTGTAACCTTTAGCGCCAGATGACCTCAAAAGGGTAATCGTTTGGTGTTACTGGATCTTAATAAGGCTTGCTTTAGGGCGTTTGATTCTAGTGGACACCCTGCGATGTGGCGAGTTCACCTGGCTTTGATCTAATTTCTAATCAGTTATTAAAAAACTGTCTTCTCAAGTTTCATTGAGCGAATAAACTAACCACTTTTGAGCACATGGGTTTATGCCGTGTACTTAAAAGCTCAAGGCTTTTCAGGGCCAGATATCGATTACAGTTGAGCTTAGCTAGGCAGTTAGACTTCGTGCTTTTACACGCGCAATCTTGTTTCTGCTTAGTATATGTCGGCAAGGGCCTCTTCAATCCGCTCAAACTTAAACACAAACCCGCACTCAAGCAGGACTGAGGGCACGACATCTTGTCCTTCAAAGAGCAGCTTGGACATATCACCCAGCAGGTTGCGCACCGGAAAAGACGGCATGGGGATCACGGCAGGCCGATTAAGCGCGTCTGAGAGCGCCTCGGTAAAGTGGCGGTTGGTGACTGAGTGCGGCGCGGTCATATTGACCGGACCACTGGTGCAAGGGTTCTCAAGGATAAACACAGCCGCGCGAACCCAGTCAGATAAGCTGATCCAGCTCATGACCTGAGCGCCACTGCCGATTCGCCCGCCTAAGCAAAGCTTAAAAGGGAGCTCCAAGCGAGCAAGCATGCCCTCGCCCTGCCCCAGCACCACGCCAGTTCTGAGCAAATGAAACCTTGAGACAGCAGGTTTGGCTCGGCGGGCAACCTCTTCCCAGCGCTGACACAAAGTGGCGTCAAAACCCGTCCCGCCCAAAGCCTCTTCAGTGAGGCCAGTACCGCCGGTGCCATAAAACCCGATGGCAGATCCGGATAAAAAGATCGGTTTGGGGTGACGCGAGAAGCTCAGATCGTGTAGCCATTTGACCAGTTTTTCAGTGGGCTGGATGCGGCTATCGATCAGGGTTTGACGGCGAGAGTCTGTCCACGGACGATCGGCGATGCCAGCACCGGCTAGGTTGATCACCGCCTCTGGCACCTTAAAGGTGGTTAGCTCATCATAATTGATCACGCTTACGGGGGCGTCTGGGTACTTAGTTTTGTCACGGGAAATCCAAGTCACGGTGTGCCCCAGATCGCACAAAACTCGGGTTAGGGCTGAACCGATGAATCCACTGCCACCCGCGATATATATTTTCATTGTTTGCCTTGAAGCTGTTATAAATACGTAAGCTTCATGATCTGTCTCTTATACACATCTCCGAGCCCACGAGACTAGGCATGATCTC
>CAJXOR010000091.1 GCA_913057715.1 uncultured Moraxellaceae bacterium | reverse complement strand
CGAGATCATGCCTAGTCTCGTGGGCTCGGAGATGTGTATAAGAGACAGACCAGAAAGTGTCTGCAAGAAGTTCATCGCGATCCGCTCGGCGGTCAGCAGTCCGCGTGCACTTCCTTTTAGAGTCACCAGACACGCATCTGCCGCCACCTGATCGCCGTCAGCAAACTGCCAGTGCTGCTCGACCCCAGGCGCCAACTGAGCAAATACCTGCTCTGCCCACGGCCGCCCAGCCAGCACCATATTTTCACGGGTGATCAGCCTGGCTTCAATTTGCTGCGACTCAGGGATCAACAGCACCGTCAAATCTCGCGCACCAATATCCTCAATCATCGCCTGAGCGATGTTTTGAGAGATATGCGACTGCAGCAAGCTACTAATGGGTGATTGCAGTAAGCTACTGTTGTGTGATTGCGATTCAGGTTGGGTCACGGCTTATCTTCCACGCCAGCAAAGGCGTTAGTGTACAAAGCTGACGCGTCGCTTGCGAGGATTAGTTAACTTTGAGGAGCGCTTGAGATTCAGTCCCATCAATCAAATGTCCACGCTTGCGGGCCAATCGCGTCAGCAAAACCCATACTCTTTTTATAGATCAGCAAGCGATACCTTTTACTTTATTTGAGACAGTCACGCTCAAGCTCAACACCTACCTAGGTAAGCCGCTAATTGGTATTGGGAGCTCTGGTAATCACCGATAGTGGTCGAAACAAGTTTTAAGCAATTGACTGCTTCGTGCTCAAAGGACTCAGGGATTGAGTACAATGGACTGTCTGTCGGCCTTGATGAGTATCGATTGTTGGTTGTGGTTGGATGGACAGGATGCCTGCATGAGTAAGGTCCAAGGCTTAAGCCAAGGCGCTTAAGACAGACATTTTAGTTTAGCTTTAATAAAGGCAATGATTGACCCGGGCGGTCAGTCTCACCAATAATACCGGCAACTTTCAAACGCGCCGCATCCATGATAGATAATTCAGGCTGGCTGGATAACGCCCAAAAAACTCCCTCACCCAATTTTAACGAACGTCCAGCCGGCGAAGTCCCGCGCTTGGTCGTCATCCACAACATATCGTTGCCGCCCGGTCAATTTGGCGGTGACTATGTGGAGCAGTTTTTCACCAACCAATTAAACACCGGCGATCACCCTTACTTCAGCGAGATCAAAGATCTAAAAGTCTCCGCTCATGTATTCATCAAGCGAACCGGCGATGCGGTGCAGTTCGTCAGTTTCAACGACCGAGCTTGGCACGCTGGGCGTTCATGCTACTTAGGCGTGCCAGAGTGTAACGATTACTCGATCGGGATAGAGCTAGAGGGCACAGACACCTCCGATTTCACCAAGGCTCAGTATTTGAGCCTCAAAGAGATCGTGGGCGCGATCCATGCGCGCTATCCACTGACGCGCAACCACATGGCTGGCCATTCAGATATCTCCCCTGGGCGTAAAACCGATCCGGGCGAGAAGTTCAACTGGCACCGCTTTCGCCTAGAACTTAAAGATGCAGCTCTGGAAGATCAGACTGACAAAGATCAAACTGCTGAGTAAGCAGTAAGCAAGCCAGCTGAGTTGCAGACCATTTAACAGTTTTTACCGTACCACCCACTTATATCCGGACATCCTATGGCCCGTCTCTGGCGCAGTACCCTGATCTTTAGCAGCTTAACCATGCTCTCGCGGGTCTTTGGATTGATCCGCGACATGGTGATCACAGCGGTTTTTGGTGCTGGCCCGCTCATGGATGCCTTTTTGGTGGCCTTTAAGATCCCCAATTTCTTGCGGCGACTGTTTGCTGAAGGCGCTTTTTCTCAAGCGTTTGTTCCAGTCTTAAGTGACTACAAAACCAATCAGTCACATGAAGAAGTGCGCCGGCTGATCTCCCGCACCTCTGGATCGCTTCTGCTCATCCTAACCGCGATCACCGTCGTGGTCATGATCGCGGCGCCCTATGTGGTTATGGTGTTTGCGCCTGGATTTATCGATTCCCCTGAGCAGTTTGCGCTCACCACCGATTTGCTCAGAGTGACATTTCCCTATCTTTTATTGATCTCCTTGACAGCTTTTGCCAGCGGCGTACTCAACGCCTATGACTCTTTTGCCATGCCCGCGCTGGCACCGGTGTTCTTAAATTTAAGCTTTATCGGCTTTGCCGTGTTTGGCACCGATTACTTCTCCCCGCCCATCATGGCGCTGGGCTGGGCGGTATTTGTAGCCGGGATCTTACAGTTTTTACTTCAGCTTCCCGAGCTTTGGCAAAAGCGACTTTTGAGCGCACCGATTCCCGACTTTAAGCACCCTGGGGTGCGACGGATTTTAAAGCTCATGCTGCCTGCGCTATTTGGCGTGTCGGTGACCCAGATCAACCTGCTGCTCAACACCGTGTTTGCCTCACTCATGGTGGCCGGTTCTGTGACTTGGCTCTACGCTGCGGAGAGGCTCTCCGAGCTGCCGATGGGTTTGATCGGCATCGCGATTGGCACGGTGATCCTGCCCTCGCTTGCTACCAAATTCTCCTCAAATGACACCGGTGGCTACCAAAAACTCATGGATTGGGCCCTGCGTGTTGTTGTGGTTTTTGGGGTGCCCGCCAGCTTTGGTTTGTTTATGCTCAGCTACCCCTTGGTTGATACGCTGTTTGGCCGCGGCGCATTTACCGATGCAGACGTGCTCATGAGCACCTATGCGATCCGGGCGCTGAGCTTCGGCGTGATTGCTTTTATGCTGATTAAAGTTTTTGCGCCGGGTTTTTATGCCCGCCAGGACACGAGTACGCCCGTCAAGGTAGGGCTTATCTCAGTCAGTGCCAACATCATCTTTAACGCGCTGCTTCTGAGTGCTTTTTGGATGCTGGGGGTTAAGCAGCTGCATGTCGCGCTTGCGCTTTCAAGCACCTTAGCTGCTTTTGTGAACGCCGGATTGCTATACAGAGCACTGGTTAAACAGGATATCTTTCACCTGGATCAGCGCTGGGTTATGTTCAGCAGCAAGATCGCAGCCGCTGCTTTATTGATGTCAGGTGCCATCTACTTTCTTAACTTTTACTATCCGGTTGATGGTGGAGCACTATTAAAAGTCGGTTTCATCGGGGTGAGCGTGGTGTGTTCGGCGATCATCTATGCTGGCACCCTAATTGTGCTAGGCATGAGGCCAACTGATTTTAAAGCGGTTTGAGTTTGATTGGTCAGCAGTTATGCCTTGTATACCAATATCGCTATCTACGATGCATACTTTTACATGTATAAATTCAAGCCCACCCGATCAAAACACGTGGGCAGATTCCAAAAGCTGACAAAAGCAACCAACAGTTCGCCATATATAAGCTATCCATAGCGATTAAACTCAATCAGCAACCCAAGACTGAGCGGCACCCCCATTCACCAGATTACTCTTCATCAAGGTAATCAGACTCCAAACTCACCTAACCAAGTAAATTGACGCCTTCAATTGATCGATCAACGGTCTTGATGATTTATTTATCCAAACCAAAACAAAAAGCTACAGCGTCAACTTAATTAACGGCATAAAATTACATTGTGAAAATTAGGATTGCAGTTGAGGCCTAAATCTTACAAAAGCCAACAATTTGTCTTGACATAAATTGTTGCATTTGTTTTTTATGCCGCTATAGTCTGCATATTAGAAGCTGCAAACAAGCAGATCTATAATCAAGTTATAAACCAACCATGAGGGATACCCATGAAACTT
The DNA here is from genome assembly GCA_913057715.1 of uncultured Moraxellaceae bacterium. Classification (GTDB taxonomy): domain Bacteria; phylum Pseudomonadota; class Gammaproteobacteria; order Pseudomonadales; family Moraxellaceae; genus CAJXOR01. The sequence goes on along the minus strand of CAJXOR010000091.1, from coordinate 3,020 downwards.
AACGCACTTAAGATCGCTATGATCACTGCTATGTTGCCACTGGCAGCACACGCAGGTGTCACCATCGCTCCGATGGCCACTTACCAGTCTTTAGACGATTTTGCTGATAACGAAGTTATCCCGCAAATTGGTTTGGGCTACAAATTCCAAGAACTGCCTTTCGCTGTTGAAGCAGTTTATGGTGCTGGCGAGTTTGACTTGACTAATAAATCAGGTGTTTATTCAGATTTGTTAGGCGCTGACAGCTCTATCGACATGCAACAGTATCGTGTTGACCTGAAGATGTTCCTTCCTAGTTTCAGCCCTAAGCTTGAACCCTATATCGCAGCGGGCGGCGGTCAAATCTTCCTTGACGGCAATGCTGGTTCTTTAGTAGGCGACGGCACTAACGACTACGCCACTTACAACGGTGGCTTGGGTATGCAGTACTCATTCACTCCTAAAGTTCAAGGTATCGCAGACGCTCGTTATTATGGCTTTGAAATCGACGAAGCTGGTTCTAACAACAACATCGACGATTACCAGTTAAGCCTTGGTCTGCAAATTGATCTGGGCGGCGAATCTGCTGTAGCTCCAGTTGCTCCTATGCCAGAGCCAGTTAAACAAATGCCTATGGATTCTGACAACGATGGCGTGATCGATGCCAACGACAAGTGTCCGGCTACACCGACTACTTTCGCAGTAGACGCAGATGGCTGCCCTATCGAAATTGTTAAGCCGGTTTCTGTTCCTGTGCGCATCTTGTTTGAATTTGACCAATCAGACATCCAGCCTCAGTACCAAGACGAAGTTAAGAAAGTTGCTGACTTCATGGGCCAGTTCCCAACGTCAACTGTTGTTGTCGAAGGTCACACTGACTCTAAAGGTTCAGACGAGTACAACATGGCTCTGTCAGAGCGTCGTGCTGCTTCTGTTGCCGGTTCACTCGAATCTAACTACAGCATCAACTCACAGCGCTTGAGCACTGTTGGTTACGGTGAAACTCAGCCAGTTGCTACTAACGAAACTGACGCGGGTCGCCAATTGAACCGCCGTGTTGTAGCAGTAGTTTCTGGTCAAGAAACCACTATGCAACCACGCTAAGTCTCTTTAGCCATTAAACCAGCCCTCGGGCTGGTTTTTTTTGCTTTCAATTTATGGCTGAGCTTTAGCTTTACCGCAATCTTTGCGACAATAGCAGCTGCCTAAATACACTGACCTTTATGTTGGTTCATCGCTTTGCAAGTCACTCTCACACCGGCCGCGTTAAGCTGGCTCTTGCGATTGGCAACTTTGACGGTTTGCACCAAGGTCACCGCACCATCTTAAAAAAACTCACCGATTTCACCGCTGCGCGTGATTTACGCTCAGCAGTCATGCTCTTTGAGCCGCAGCCAAAAGAATACTTCTTACCTGACAACCCACCCGCCCGCATCCAAAGTTGGCAGGAAAAAGTGATGATGCTTCAAAATCTCGGGATTGATGAGGTGATCATCGCGCGGTTCAACCCCGAGTTTCAGCACCAAAGCGCCCAGACATTTTGCAGACGATTAAGAGATCTACATGGGGTCGATGCTGTCTTTGTCGGCGACGACTTTCGCTTTGGTGAAAACCGCGTGGGTGACAGTGAGTACCTCAAAAAAGACGGCTTTGAGGTGATTGACACTCCATCTGTACTCAATTTGGGGGAGCGCGTTAGCTCCACCTTGATCCGCGGAGCGCTCGCCAAGGGTGACTTTGCTCAAGCCAAGCGCTTTTTAGGGCGCGACTACAGCATGAGCGGGCGGGTCATCTACGGAGATCAAATTGGCCGCACGCTTGACTTTCCGACAGCCAACATCAAGCTTTCAAGACCTAAGCCTGCGCTGCACGGCGTCTACGCAGTTGATGTGCAAACCCTGTATGCAAAAGACGCGCCTCGGCTGCTAAGCGGCGGAGGCATCAAGGGTTTATTGCCGAGCTCACTGCTAGGTGCGGCGCACATCGGCACTCGGCCAGCGATAAAAAATAAAAAGCCTGAGTGGCGCTTTGAGGTCAACTTGCCGGAGTTTGCGGCCGACCTTTACGGGGTCAAGTTAAGGGTGACATTTTATAAACTGATCCACGGTGAGAAGGACTACGAAAGTCTTGAGTTACTCAAAGCTGGTATCGACAGTGACGTCAAACAAATCAAGCAGTGGCGCCGTGATCAGTCTTAAGTCATGAGCTGCTTGAGCGCAAATTGGATGGGCGTGAAGCACTGTGCAGCTTTAAGCCGCCAGCAAAGATCAGTATACTGATCCGCCTAATCCTCCGCGCTCAAAGGTTTGCTGCACATGTCTCAGGACACCACCAACGCTGTCGACTACAAGTCCACTTTGAACCTGGCCAACACCAGTTTCTCCATGAAGGCAAACCTAGCCAACCGTGAGCCTGAGTGGCTCAAGTCTTGGCAACAAGCCAAACTCTATGAGCAAGTTCGCGCCTCGCGCGTAGGCAAACCCAAGTATGTCTTGCATGACGGCCCTCCGTACGCAAACGGGCAAATCCACTTAGGGCATGCGGTCAACAAAGTTTTAAAAGACATCATCGTTAAATCTAAAACCTTAAGCGGTTTTGATGCGCCGCTGGTTCCGGGTTGGGATTGTCACGGCCTGCCGATTGAGCTTAAGGTTGAGGCTAAAGTTGGCAAGGTGGGACAAAAAGTCGACGCCGCTGAGTTTCGCGCCGCTTGCCGTGAGTACGCCGCCTCTCAAGTTGAGCTACAAAAAAGCGACTTTGAGCGCTTGGGTGTGCTCGCAGATTGGCAAAACCCCTACCTGACCATGAATCCAAAGCAAGAGGCCGATACGGTGCGCGCACTGGGCGCGATGATGAAGCGCGGTACGGTGGCTGCTGGCTCTAAACCGGTGAACTGGTGTTTGGATTGCCGCTCTGCTCTGGCTGAAGCTGAAGTTGAGTACGAAGACAAAACCTCTGAAGCGATCGATGTGGGTTTTCAGGTTGCCCAAAGCCTGTCTCTTATACACATCTCCGAGCCCACGAGACTAGGCATGATCTCG
>CAJXOR010000090.1 GCA_913057715.1 uncultured Moraxellaceae bacterium | reverse complement strand
CACTATCCTCTTCGTCGGCAGCGTCAGATGTGTATAAGAGACAGACGAAACACCGATCAAACACCCCGCCACCACCAGCTGTATCGGTATGATCCAGCTGCGACCCTGCCCCACTTTAGGTTTATAAAACCGATCCACTGCTGGCGCCCACAAAAACTTGAGCGCCCAGGGCAGCATGAGCAGCCCCGACCAACCGATCAAGGAGAGCGGCGCGTCGTATTCACGCAGGATCGCGGGCAGCGCCTGCGTGATAAACCCAAGCGGCAAACCCTGTGCGAGGTAGAGCGTCAGTAAAACCCCCAGTAGTTGATAACTGGGGACGTCGGTGCCTTTTAGGGCACGAAGTTTGGAGGCGAGGTTGGATTCGGTCATGTGGGCATTTTGCCGTTTCTACTTACGCTCAACTGTTACGGTTTAGCGGAACACGATGGTTTTGTTGTGATGCACGATGATCCGCCGCTCCAAGTGCCAGCGCACTGCACGCGCCAGTACCGCGCGCTCCACGTCCTGACCCAGATTGCGCAGTTCGCTCAACGACTCGCGGTGGCTAAAGCGCGCCACGTCCTGCTCGATGATCGGCCCTTGATCCAGCTCGGCGGTGGCGTAGTGCGCGGTTGCGCCAATTAATTTGACGCCCTTATCAAATGCCTGACGGTAAGGATCAGCGCCGACAAACGCAGGCAAAAACGAGTGGTGTATGTTGATGATCTTAAGCGGCCAGTGACTCACAAACTCATCGGTTAAGATCTGCATGTAGCGCGCCATGACCAGCAGATCATCGCCCTCGGTGAGCTTCAGGATCTGCGCCTCTGACGCCTGTTTACTCTCGCTCGTCTTATCGATCGGCACATGGTGAAAAGGCAGGTTGTAGCTCTCGACCAGCTCGCGCAGCGTCTCGTGGTTGGAGATCACCTTAGTGACCACGCCGCCCAGCTTCCCCTGCGAGTTTAAGTGCAATATCTCAAGCAGCGTGTGACTGGTTTTGGAGCACAGCACCGCGACCTTAGGCTTCGGCTCCGGCCAGTAAAGCTGCCAGCGCATCGCATAGTGCTGCGCCACCTTGGTCTGAAACTCTGCCATATGCGCTTCGGTTTTGCTCTGGTTTGCCGTCGCAAACTCAAGACGCATGAAGTAGTGCCCACCCACCGGCTCGCTTGCGTGCTGATCGAGCCGCACGATGTTTACCCCCGCCTCATATAAAAAGCGGGTCACCGCCTGGACGATACCGGGCTGATCTGGACAATCAATAAGCAGAGTTGGGTACATGGGCTCACATCGGATCAAAGTTTGCTCGCCAAGTTTACCGGCTTAACTCGAAGCTCGCCTGTCCAATTGTCAGCTGGTCGTTTTTTGGTTTTTTAAAAACCAGGGCTTTAGCAAAATGCCCACGCTGGATAACCTTTAGAGAAGTCAGATCAACCGACTTGTTTGGGGCTGCAGATTCGCTACGCTCAGTTCCATGAGCAAACTAAGCAGGTGGGTTTGGTTTTGATACCGCCCTGATCAAAGATCAGCTGGTTTGAGTTAGGTTTAGCGAGGTTGCTGGCTAGCGGCGGCATTTTGCTGGTTTTTTAAGCCCTAGCTAAAGTAGTCGGTCAAACCTGCCAGTATGTTGGTGGTCGCAACGGCCGATAGGATCAGCCCCATGACCCGACTCACGATACTCGCGCCGCTACTGCCAATCACTTTGTTGATGCGGCCAGCCAGCAGCATGAGCACATACACAAGCACGATCACCCCCAGCATGACCAGCACGGTTTGCGCCTGCTGCCAGATACTGTACACCGAGTTTTTGGTCAAGAGCACGGCCGCGAGCATGGCGCCTGGGCTGGCAATCGAGGGCACCGCGAGCGGAAAGATCGCGGTGTCGCGGTGGCTTTTGTCCAGCAGGTGAACCTCGTGCTCAGGTTTGCTCTCGCCAAAGATCATGTTGAGCGCAAACAAAAACAGCACGATCCCGCCAGATATCTGAAAGGCGGGCAGCGGGATATCTAGCGCCCTGAGTATGTACTCGCCCGCCACCACAAAAAACACCAGCACGCTGGCAGAAACCAGCGCCGCCCAGAGCGCGATCTTGCGCTTGAGTTTGTCGCTGTAGTGGTCGGTCACCGCGATAAACACCGGCACGGTGCCAATTGGGTCGATGACCGCAAAAAAGGTGATAAATACGGCCAAGTAGTCGATCAAGAGAGTTCCGCTCTACTTAAGATTGGATTGTCGTTCTAATTATCATCTGACACAGAAGATTTGAACACTGCCCGTGTGTTAATCAGCAGCGCGGTCAGCAAGCTATCCCCTACGGGGCGTTAGATTAAGCTAACTAACTCACACTCAAGCTAAGCCAAGATCAAAAGCGTGAGTCAAATGCCCACCCTAGTTAAACTCAACTAAGGTTTGATCACAGCCATGGATGATGGGTTAACTGAGATTTATCTGATTCTTGCGGCTTTAGTTGAAGTTCTGGTACCGCAGGCTGTGGTTTCATGCAGCCATCGGCTGGGGGTAGGACCTAAACTGTTATAAAATTCGTTCCGAAACTCACCAACTTCCATGCGCGTGTGGTACAGATGTACCTGCTCAGGGGTGTAAAACTTCATATCGTCGTAGGCATCATCTATTGAGATATCCGTGAACTTCACCCCATCGATTTGATCAAACCTAAGTCCATGCAGGGGATCCTTAAGTTTGGCTTTTGCCAGCTTAGCCTCACTGAGTGGCTGGGACGTAATGTAGGTATCAATCGACTCAGAATCGCAGCAGCTTTTTCTTATATGGTAATAAGCCAATCCAAAGTGCGAGTGATCAACCGGCTTGATGAGCGAGAGTGGGATAATGGTAGAAATTGCACCATGACCAGAAATATCACCCATGATTAAGGTGTAGTTGTCTGGCAGTTTTCTAAGGTAGGCAGTGTCCAGTTTTCTGTCTTGGGTCAACAAACTTCTCATGCTCTCGCCTATGAGCTCAGCCTTGTCATATCGACGATCCCCATGGTAGCGGTACTGCCTAGCAGTGCTTTTAGCGACAACGCCAAAGTTCTCCTCAAAGCTTTTGCTGGGGTCGGACTGGATCATCAGCTTGATCAGCTCTTCTTTATCCGCCAAGTTGTACTTGGATATGGCGATCTCTTGGTTTCGAAAAAAATCATTATTCTTGTCCCACTTTCGCACCCCTTCAGCCACATAATCCACAAAAAAGTTTTTGCGCTTTTGTTCAGGACTTAGCTGCTTGAATTCAGGGATGCAAAACCCTGCCCATCCGTTTTTGGGATACATGAGAAAGCTGTAAGGCGTATATATGACGCCTGCCACTAGGGACAAAACAACTGCTGTTGCCATACGGTTATTTAAAATTCTTGTTATAAATTTCGATTTCATGAAGGCTGCTGACTCTTGTGATCTTGGTATCGTAACGTGGATTTAAGCGTGTGCTACTTGTTTTAAGTTCTGGTTTTAAGCTCGAATCAGTAAACATATAAGGTGGTAATGAAAACTAAGCTTAAGTGTTTTGGGTTAGTTTATCACTCAACTATTATGCAGTTTTTCTGATTTAAGTAGTGCGCATCACTATCTACCGACATATAGTGAATAAAAAGGTTTCGGTTCTAAGTAAAAATTTAACAAACCAAAGAAATAATAAAACTCTAAAAATCAATATATGCCGCTTCATCAAGATATGCGTAATCTGATATTTTTAATTGATTATTGTTCATGCTCATTTCTCAATATTAATAATTTGTGATTTATATTCTTCGATAATATTATGATAATCTTTCGAATAATACGTAGCGAATGGGCAATTTTTAAAGTCATGCTTCCAAACCTTAAATCCTGAAAAATTGCCAGTTGCCAAGTAACTAATACTGCCGCCTACGTCAACCCAGATAACCGTCGCTAACTTTGTATTGGTTTTCAAATCGATCACCATATAGGTGCTGAAAAAGGGGTCAGCGTATTTACCGCCGGCACCATCTCCTGACATATTAAAAAGGTTACCGCCCTTATCATACAATCTGGACCATTTGCGATAGAGCATGCCATCTACGATCAAGTCCCTTTTGAGTGTGATGCGCTCACCCGTTTTGCGGTAGAGATCCTCTTTCAGTGACAACTCTTCGTAACCTGGCTCGCGCATCATGCGCCCATATTCCTCGGGCGTTATATAGATATGCAACCCAGCTCGCGCCTCACAAAGCCGCGTGATGCGGTTCTGGATCAAGTGGTGATCAATGACTCCATACAGCACCCATCCGCCGGTGGCGGCCATAAAACCCGTGAAACCTCCAAGCCAAATCAAGGGCTTGTTTTTGGAGAAGCTTGATACGATCTTGGCGCCAAGCTTTATCAAAAAATAGTTCAGGAACAGCCATACGATAAAAAGCAAGGTGTACATCGTTAAAAGCAGAAGTCCAAGCAAAAGTAAAAGCCTTGATTGAATTTTTTTCAGCATATCTTGTTTTTGTAATTTTGTGTATGCAGGGTGTCGGTTAGTCGGCCTTTATCGACCGCTGGTAGCCTAAAGTGATGTGGATTGTCTTCCGAAGAGGGCATTTTGCATAAAAAAACCGCACCCCTTGAGGTGCGGTTTTTAGTTGCTCGGTTGAGCGAATGTGGCGTCCCTACGGGGATTCGAACCCCGGTTGCCGCCGTGAAAGGGCAGTGTCCTAGGCCTCTAGACGATAGGGACGTGGGTGGAGCATAAAACTGGTGGAGCCAAGGAGAGTCGAACTCCTGACCTCTACACTGCCAGTGTAGCGCTCTACCAGCTGAGCTATGGCCCCGATTGATGTGACCTAGAGTGCGTCAAATCGGTGGCTAGTTTAGGTAGCGAGCCTGCGTGTGTCAAGACAAACCCGCGCTTTTTTGCGGTGGATTCATCTGGCGCAGATCAACTGCTGATCAACCAGCAACAGCCAGAGTCAAATGTCACTGGTTGCAGACCAAGCTCCAACTAAACCCTCAGCGTTAATTAGTCGCTTGTCCCTCAAAAACTCACACGCTTAGCTCTTGATAGCGCTTCTCTAAACTTTTGAGTTTTTTCTTACCAATCCCGCCAAGTGCTTCTACCGCATGGCGAAGGCGTGCCAGCGTCATGTCCGCTCCGGTGTCGGCCATGAGGTTCATGACCGGAACCGAAGCTGAGCTGCCCGACATCGCCACGAAAAACGGCGCGATAAAGTCGCGCAGCTTCACTTCCAGTGTTTCAGCCAATCCCATGAGCGCACCTTTGACCGACTCCTCGCTCCATTCGCTCAACCCTTCCAAGCACCAGACCGCGAGCTGGAAGTGCTCAAGTACTTGCTCGGGAGTGAGGCTCTTGTGAGCAAAGTCCTCCGCGGTGACCGCAGGCAAACCCATGTAGTAGGGGCGCAGCCAGTCAATCGCGTCTGAAAATTTACTGATCCGAGGCGTGATCGCGGCGGCGGCTTTGAGCTGGTCGGTGCGGCTAGCCGCCCAAGCGATGAGACGCGCGGTGAGCTGGGCTGGCGTGAGTTCTTTGATCCACTGGGCATTTAACCAATCAAGTTTGTCGATCTCAAAGATCGGCCCACCCAAAGACACTCGGCTGATATCAAAGCTTTGAATCATCTCATCGAGTGTAAAGCGCTCGGCGTCCGAGGGCAGCGAGTAACCCATCCTCCCTAAGAAGTTGAGCAGCGCCTCGGGCAAGTAACCCATGTCTTTATAAAAGCTGATCGAGGTTGGGTTTTTGCGCTTTGAGAGTTTTGACTTGTCGGGGTTACGAAGCAGCGGCATGTGAGCAAAGGTCGGAGCCTCCCACCCAAAGTACTGATAAAGAAGCACGTGTTTAGGGGTGCTCGGCAACCACTCCTCCCCGCGGATCACGTGGGTGATCTGCATGAGGTGATCGTCAACGACGCTGGCTAGGTGGTAAGTCGGCATGCCGTCGGTTTTTACCAGCACCTGCATGTCGATCTGGCTCCACGGGTACTCAACCGTGCCGCGCAGCGTGTCCTTGATCACGCAGTGCTCCTGGCCGCCAGAGAACTCATCTCCCGCTCCGCTTGGCACCTTCATGCGCACCACGTGTGCCTCGGTTTTAGCGCGCTGCTCGGCGGCCTCTGGGTCGATACTCATGCAACGGCCGTCATAACGCGGAGTTTCACCTGCCGCGCGCTGATCCTCGCGCATGGTGTCTAGCGTCTGGGTATCGCAAAAGCAGCGAAACGCGTGACCGCTAGCCAGCAGCTTGTCCGCATGCTCCGCATAGACACTACCGCGCTCGCTCTGACGATAGGGTGCATGCGGCCCGCCCACATCCGGCCCCTCGCTCCAGTTCAGCCCCAACCACTTAAGTGAGTCTAGAATCATAGTTTCTGACTGCTTGGTTGAGCGCGCGCGATCCGTGTCCTCAATCCGCAAGATAAACTCACCGCCGTGGGCTTTAGCAAAACACAGGTTGAACAGCGCGATATAAGCCGTACCGACGTGCGGAAAACCAGTGGGCGATGGGGCGATGCGGGTGCGCATAGGGCGGGCGCTTTTGTTAAGAGATTGAGTAGCAGATTCAGTCACAGGTGCAGTCACAAGATTAGGCTCAAGCAGATTTGGTCAAATTATAGCAAGTGGGTGCGCTGACCGCCGGTTTTGCGGCAAGATTGCTTGCCATTTGAGTCCATCGCTTTAACCCATCTGCCTGCCAGCTGGGATCAGAGCTATGTTAAGATTTGTGCTGTTAAACCCATATGGTTACCCACTGTCTCTTATACACATCTCCGAGCC
>CAJXOR010000089.1 GCA_913057715.1 uncultured Moraxellaceae bacterium | reverse complement strand
TAGTCTCGTGGGCTCGGAGATGTGTATAAGAGACAGATCCAGTTGTTACAGCGATCATACGGCAGCGAATCTCTGCTCTATGTTTTACTCGAGGCTCACGAGATGAACCGGTCTCACTAACGATTAGGAGAACTGCGTGTTTGACCAACCCGCTCTTGATACTGAGCAATTTGAAGAAATGCACGAGCTACTTGGCGAGGACTATGCCGCCATGCTTGACGCCTTTTTTAAGGACTCAGCCGATCGCCTAAAGCTTGCCCAGAGTCAGTTGCTCAGCAAAAACTCAGCCGATCAAACACTGGCGTTAGATCACCTGCACACCCTAAAAGGCGCCAGCTTGAGCGTCGGCGCGGCTCGCCTCTCAGCGATCTGCCGTCACATGGAGCAACTGATCCGTGCGCGTGTCGCCACTGAGGCGATCGGGTTTATCGACACCGCGCTCGCTGCACTACGTGAGTTTGAACATCAAGCCAAGCAGACTTTGAGCTTATAGATGCCTCTGGATCTCTCGCTTAGCGAACTTCTGAGTCAGGTACAGGTGGTTTTGGTTGAAACCACCCTCTCTGCCAACATCGGCTCTAGCGCCCGAGCACTTAAAACCATGGGCTTCTCTAACCTAAGTGTGGTCAATCCTCGCCAACCCATAGCAAAGCAAGCGCAAGCGATGGCTGCTGGCGCTACTGATTTACTTGAGTCTGTCACGCTGTATCAAGACCTGCGTCAAGCCACCGAACACGCACAGTTGGTTGTGGGCTTAAGTGGTCGCTCTCGCACGCTGGGTCAGATCAGCTTGGAGCTCACCGACGCCGCTCGCCAACTCAGCAGAACCTTGATGCTAAGCTTGGAGGCCCCGCCCAAGATCTCGCTGGTGTTTGGCCGCGAGGATCGCGGGCTCACCAACGAGGAGCTGGCGCTATGTGATTGGCTGGTGCACATCGAGGCGAGTGAGGACTATGGGGTGCTCAACCTATCTCAAGCCGTGCAGGTTAGCTGCTATGCCCTGCGCCGAGCGCTCACCGAGGCCCTGAGCGTGTCTGGCCTACCCAAGAAACAAACTGACCAATCAAATGTCACCGAGTCCAGCGGCAGCGATACACCGGCCTATCTCATTGATGCCGGAGCTGATCAGCTTTATACCCCGCTTCGCACCCAGTGGGACGAACCGGCAGCACGCAGCGATCAGCACGAACAACTGGCGAAGCTCAGCCTACAGTTACTCACCCAGCTTGAGCTTTACGACCCAAACCACCCTCGTAAGACGGAGTTTCGCCTGAACCGGCTTGCCAAGCGCCTTCAGCTCGATCGCAGTGAATACAACCTGATACGCAGCGCGCTGGCGAGGCTGGTTGACTAGGGTGTACAATTTGGCAAATTTGAGGCTGTGGCCGCTATGATTCAAGCGTTTAAACAAATCAAGCGAGACATCAACGCCGTGTTCGACCGGGACCCGGCGGCGCGCAGTTTTGCCGAAGTCTTGCTGACTTACCCAGGCATCCATGCACTGATCTTGCATCGCCTGAGCCACTTTTTGTGGCGAAAAAACTGGCGTTTTTTGGCTCGCTGGATTGCTGCCTTTTCACGCTTCATGACCGGAATTGAGATTCACCCAGCCGCACAAATTGGTCGCTGCTTTTTCATCGATCATGGCATGGGCGTGGTCATTGGTGAGACGGCGGTTATCGGGGACAATGTCACCTTGTATCACGGTGTGACACTCGGGGGCACCACTTGGAACTCAGGCAAGCGCCACCCCACTCTTGAGGACGGCGTGGTGGTTGGGGCTGGAGCCAAGATATTGGGGCCATTTACGGTCGGTCGGGGAGCAAAAGTCGGCTCAAACGCCGTGGTGGTCAAGCCAGTAGAGGCCGGCGTGACGGTGGTTGGTACTTCAGCACGCGTGATCACGCCAAGTACGGCCGAAACCACGCAAACCCGTGACTACGCTGACTCGATCGGTTTTCAAGCTTACGGCGCCATGCCTGACGCGGCTGATCCAGTGGTCGAGGGGTTCCAGACGCTGCTGGCCCACATGCAGGAGCAGGATCGTCAGATCGAGACGCTCAAAGACGCGCTATGCCGACTTGACCCCAAGTTTTGCCGCGGCGAAGCATCGAGCCTTGGACAAGATGATTTACCAGATTTTGCCCAAGACGAGTAATCCGCAGCCTTGCAAGCTTGCTAGCTAACATTCAAGACAGCCAGATAGCCTCAATTCAGCCTGAGAGGTCTCTGTTTGAGCACCACTCGTCGCTCATGGTTTATGTTGTAATTTAACGCCAATTTATTGATAAAGAGCACGGTCTTAATCTGGCTGGGTTATGCTCAGCGTTGTTTAAAACTCCAGGATGGTTATGTTGATTGATCGTTTGCGCGCTTGTAAGTCAGGGCCCGATAGTTGGCAGAACCAATCCAGCCAAAATTACGTAAGCTTAGAGAGCGAGCTTCACTTGCTCCAAAGCTTGAGCTTTTTACGCCTCATCGCCATAGCTCTCATCAGCGCTTTTATCTTAGCTGGCTGTAGCACCATCAAGGTCAAGACGGTCACCACCAAACAAAGCCTGACCAGCCAGCGCAGTAGCATCTTAACCAGCTCCGAGCTTTCATCCCAAACCAACGCGGTACTGATCTCTGCAGGAACTAACTCAAATCAGTGTCTCAAAAGTCTGGGCGAGTGCGTGCAGACGCTTTCCGACTCGCGAGTTCAATCTCCCTCCGATCTCCACGGCGCGCTGAGCGAGATCTATCTGGCATTTGCCCTGAAGTACGATTCTTCACGTGAGTGCCGCAAGCCTGGTAGCGGCGCCGGAACGCCAGGCCCGCGGACAATCAGTTCATTTGAATACGTAGTTGATGAAGCACAAATTGAGCGCTGCACCAGCGACAGTGTCACCGCGCTGGTTGAGTCGCTGCGCTTTAGCTACGCCTATCTGTTTTTGGACGACGAGACAGCAAATCGACGCACATTTTCGGACCGACAGATCATGGTCACCGATTTTTACAACTCAGGACTGCGTTTGATCGGCGCTATCTTGTATGAAGATGGCGACCGGGCTCAGCAGCAGCAGATCCAGATAGCTGACTTTGTGATCGATATAAATGAAGAAAGAGCAAACCTAAGCGAACCAGTTGAGGACATACAAAGCGCTCAGTATCTAAGGCTTGAAAACCTCAACGAGTCAGTAAGAGATGGCTTTGGTGTTCCTTATGTGGCGCAGCTTAGAAGCAAAAAGAACATGGATCTGGGTGAGATGGTGATCAACAACTTCACCCAACGCACGGCAGAAAAATCCACCAACACTTTAACCAGCTCTCAATCAGGTCAGATAGTTCAGTCTAATTTTGTGCCCAGAACTGCGATCTTTAAGCCTGTACTCACCGGCGCCGATACCGCGCTCACCACACGGCACTTTGAGTTTGAGATCATCGACCCGCTTAAACATAAGTCAGTTAATATCGAAGGAGTGGACTACCCGCTGGCGGCTAATTTTAGTGCCCCTTATGCACTCTGGGTGCGCAACAACCGCTACGAGCAAACTGCCTATCTGAACTTTTTTGCCGGTTTTGAGGAGTTAAATAAGCCTCAGCTTTACATGCTTGAGCCCTATGACCCCAACAAAATCGTGGTGATCATGATTCACGGGTTGGCTTCAAGTCCCGCCTCTTGGGTGAACCTGACGAACGATTTGTTTGGTGATAGCGTGCTTCGTGAGAATTATCAAGTCTGGCAAATTTTTTACTCCACCAACCTACCTATGATTGAGACCCGCTACGATGTGGAGCAACTGATCCGCGAAGCTTATGCAAAAAACCGCATCAGCAGCAGTGACCCAGCACAAAATAACTCTGTGATCATCGCGCACTCCATGGGTTCGATCATCGCGCGGATGTTGGTTTCGGACGATAACCTAAGCGGTAAAGCCACCGATGAGCTCAGCCCTGCGCAGCGATCGCGTCTTCTAAGTCAGAAAAACTTGGCCTCGCGCTTTGACTTATCGCCCATCAAACCCGTGGACCGCGTGATCTTTATGTCGGCGCCGCTGCGCGGAACTGAGTATGCTGATCAGTGGTACACACTGGCACTCAGGCGCATGGCCAGCTTACCGTCGGCATTTTTAGCGTCCTTAAGTGAGCCGGTGATCAACTTACTTGAAGGCTCAGAGGACGAGGTGGAGCTCAGCGGTTTTCGCTCTCTGTTCTTAGATGTCGCAGCAAGCCAGTTGTCCGACACCTCAACCTTCATCAAGATCACCAAGGATATCGATATCGTGCCGGGTGTTGAGTACCACAGCATCATCGGTAAAAACGACGATAAGCCTCTGCTTGAGAGTTCTGACGGCGTGGTGCCCTACACCAGCGCCCACCTAGATGGGGCGGAGTCTGAAAAGATCATCGAAGGCGGTCACAGCATCCAAAACTTGCCGCAATCAGTGATCGAGATCCGCCGTATCTTGCGCGAGCACCTGAGTAAAGTGCAGGGTTTGGCTTTGAGTGAGAACACAATCGACGCCAGTATCGTTGAGCGCGCCAACCAGATCAGCGAAAGTACTGATTTGACGCAACCTGAAATCGGTCTTGATGAATCCGAGATCTCTGACGACTTGATCGGGCCGATTGACAGTGTCAGCCCCGGCACATCTCTTAAGTAAAATGCCCACAGTGGTCCACACCGGAGCTGATCAGCTCCGGTTTTTTTGGGCCATATATCAGCTCAGTAGATTGAGCGAAGCGGTTTTGGGTGAGCTTAAAATTGGTTAACGTAGGACTAGTAACTTAAGCAACTGAGTGCTGGAACTGAGCACATCTAGCCTGCCGGTTCATCTGCACGCTTGTAGCCAAGCTTTAAGGGTTAAGCCAAGCGTTAACGCCCAGCTCGTAATTTGAAAAACCCGCCTTTGGCCGATTTATCCCAGCGAAGTTTTGAGTCCAGCAAAAGGGGGTTCATCAGTTAGCTCGACTGCTTTAATCAGCTCTGAAAGTGGCGTCCAGCCAACAACCAGAGTCTCTTAAAGCCCAACCTAGTCTTGAAGTGCCCGGCGAACCGGCGCAAAGCTGCGACGGTGTTGATCGGTAGCGCCCAACCGCTCAAGCTCGCTTAAGTGGAGTGCGGTGCCGTAACCTTTATGCCTATCAATACTGCGATCTTTTTGCAGCTCCGCGAGCGCCAGCATGTAGCGATCCCGCGTAGTTTTCGCCAAGATACTCGCCGCCATGATCTCGGTAAATCGGCTGTCTCCTTTGATCTCAAGATCAAACGGCACACTGAGTTTGGGGGCGCGGTTGCCGTCGATCCGCGCCAGATTGACCGTTGCGGTGAGCGCGCTGACAGCGATCGCCATGCCCTCGAGTGTGGCTTGGAGTATGTTGATCTGATCGATGCGAGCGGGTCCAACTAGCACCGCGGCATAGTCCAGCGCTTGCTCAAGGATCTGCTCGCGCAGCGCTTCCCGGGCTTTTAAAGACAGTTTTTTCGAGTCAGCGAGTCCTGCAATTGGACGACTGGGGTCTAGCACCACCGCCGCGCAGCAAACCGGTCCCATGAGCGCGCCTCGCCCCGCCTCATCAACCCCGCAGGTTAGCTTAGCTGAGCCAAAGCTTGAGAGCCGGCGGCTCGTATTTGGGCAGGCAAACACCAGCGGGGCGCTGAGAGGCTCAAGTTGCTCTTTGCTGAAGTCAGCATCGATATCACCAAAGATCAGCTTCGCTGTTCCATCGCCAGATTCAGACCCTGAAGCTAAACCCAACCCCAAGTTAAGCTCACTCAAGTGCGAGACCTCAACCCAACACTCACTGGTAAAAGTAGCGGCTCAGTACCGCTGCTCCAGCACTCATCTTGGCGGCATTTTGCAGGTTTTTGCGGATCTGCTTAAACGCGCTGATCTGTCGGTTCGCTTGCGAGGGAAACAACAAACTCAAGGTGCTGCCCGCCAAATCTTCCGCGGTTACGTGCTGGATCAGCTCAGGCACGATCTCATCGTTCGCAAGGATGTTTGGCAGACTCACATACGGCGTCTTAATCAGGCGCCGAGCAATCTGGTGGGTGAGCCAGTTCATCTGGTAAATCACCGTCATGGGTCGCCCGAGCAGCATCGCCTCAAAAGTCACGGTTCCTGAGACCGCCGCCAGCACATCACAGGCCGCCATGACCTCTAAGTTTTGCTGAGCGCTTTGCAGCTCGATCACATGCACCCGTGACACGAGCACCGGATCACACTGCCCCAAAGCACTTAAGATCTGCGACTTGATCTCCGCGCTTAACGCTGGGATCACAAACTCAAGTTTCGGCTGACTTTTGAGCATCTGGCGGGCGGCGCTGAGCATCAGCGGTATGTGCTTTTGCACCTCGCTCGCCCGCGAGCCGGGGATCAAGCCGATCACCGCGCTCAAGCTTTGATTTAAAAATGCCTCCTTTAACGACGGCGTACTCATGATCAGATCTCGGCGGCTGACCTGCATGTCCATCGGTTTTTTGATTCGCTCAAGGGCGGGGTGTCCGACCACGCAGGCGGGGTGTGCGTAGCGCTCATAGATCGGCAACTCAAAGGGAAACAGGCACAGCACCAGATCTGTAGATGCCTTGATCGTCTCAATCCGCTTCTCACGCCACGCCCAGATCGAGGGAGAAACATACTGAACCGTGTAAACCCCCTGCTCTTTTAGAGTTTTGGCGATCTTTAGATTCATGTCCGGCGCATCGATGCCGATAAACAGATCAATCTCTTGATCCAGCATGTGAGAGACGATCGCGCGTTTGGCCTTGATCAAATCCGGTAAGTGCTTAAGCACCTCAACCAAACCCATCTTGCTTAGACGCTCAAGCGGGAACAGCGAGCTAAGCCCGGCTTTCTCCATGCTCTCACCGCCCACACCAAACCACTCAACTTGTGGGTGGATCGCCTCGATCTCACGCATGATTGAGCTGCCCAGCAGATCGCCAGAGACTTCACCGGCGACGATACCAATCCTAAGCGGCTTAACCAGCGCGTGTTTGGCGCGGCTGTGCACCTCAGATTCTGTCTCTTATACACATCTCCGAGCCCACGAGACTAGGCATGATCTCG
>CAJXOR010000088.1 GCA_913057715.1 uncultured Moraxellaceae bacterium | reverse complement strand
CGAGATCATGCCTAGTCTCGTGGGCTCGGAGATGTGTATAAGAGACAGGTTGGTAGAGGCGAACCCACTGTTAGATGAGCGTGTTGCTGCCGATATCCGCTCAGGTTTTGACTTTTTCGGTTTAAATCAAATTCAATTCAACAAAACCGCTGAAGATAGTGGTCAGGTTGTTATGAATTTAAAGAGCTCAGATGTTCCTGTCGATGTACAGCGTAAAGGTTCGCAACTAATCGTTAGGATGCTGGGAGCCAAGGTGCCGAAAAACCTAGTACGCCGCATGAACGTGGCTGACTACGGAACCCCAGTTCAAAATGTTGATGCCTTTAATGACGGCAATAATGGTGTGGTGGTGATTCAGCCCAAAGGCGAATTTGATTACCAGGTTTATCAAGCGGATGACTTGCTAACAATTGATGTGAACCCAATTGTTAGAGTTCGTGATCCCAGACCTCAGCAAAAAACCTATACGGGTGAACCTATCTCACTCGATATTCAAGATGCAGAGGTTCGCCGTGTGCTTGGAACCATCGCTGATTTTACTGGCATTAATTTGGTCGCCAGTGATTCTGTGAGTGGGAATATCACGTTGCTTTTGGATAACGTACCATGGGATCAGGCTTTGGACATTATCTTGACTAGCCAAGGTCTGGATATGCGTAAAAATGGCAACGTCATCATGATTGCTCCGGCAGAGGAGCTTGCCGCCCAAGAGCGCCAGGCGATTGAATCTCAGCAGCAGTTTAAAGAATTGGCACCCCTTCGCACTGAATACATCCAGCTCAATTACGCCAAAGCTGCCGACATGCTGACGTTGATTGGTCAGAGATCCGGTGGGGGCGGAGGCGGTGGTAACTCCGCTCAGAATTCCTTGTTGTCGGAACGTGGCACGGTATCTATTGATCCGCGCACCAATACCTTGGTGGTACAGGATACTGCAGATAAGATCGATGAGATATTGGGCTTGGTTGATAAACTAGATGTCCCTGTCCGCCAAGTTATGATCGAAGCTCGAGTCGTTCGCGCGACCGACAGCTTCTCTAAAGAACTTGGGGTAAAGTGGGGGGTCTTGTCTCAAGGGATCGCCTCTAATGATTCCTTGTTGGTTGGTGGAAGTGACACCACCTTATTTGATTTGAGAGATCCGGATATCGATACAGAGACTGGCGCAGTCACCTATGATATCGAGCGACCTTCAAACCTCAGTGTCGACTTGGGAGTTACCTCACAAGGCGCATCAAGCATAGCTTTTGGTTTACTTGAGATGTCTGATTTGATGTTAGATCTTGAACTGTCCGCACTTCAGGCCGACGGCCGTGGAGAGATTGTTGCTTCCCCTAAAGTGCTTACTACCGACAAGCAACAAGCAACGGTTGCGGCCGGTACCCAAATCCCGTACCAGAACGCGACAGCTAGCGGTGCAACTGCCACTGAATTCATCAATGCTGAACTGAGCTTGCAGGTGACTCCAAGTATCACACCAGATGGTCGTGTCGCGATGGAGCTTAAGATCAATAGTGATTCGCCAGGTGAGATTCAGCCTAGTGGTATACGTGCGATTGATACCAACCGTGTGGAAACTAATGTCTTGGTAGATGATGGGCAAACCGTGGTTCTGGGCGGTATTTTTCAGAATCAAAACAACCAGTCCACAACTAAAGTTCCTTTGTTGGGTGACTTGCCAGTTGTCGGCACCTTGTTCCGCAAGACCTTGAACTCTAACAACAAGCAGGAATTACTGATTTTCGTTACCCCTAGGTTGGTTAACGAGAAAGTCACCAATGCTGGCCTTTAGGATTTGATAGATGCAGTGTATTGATGAGGAGCCTGGTGTTTCTTCGCACCACCTCCCCTCCCGCATCTTTTTAATTGGCTTGATGGGAGCAGGTAAAACGACTGTGGGTAAGTATCTGGCACAGATGCTTGATCGACCACTCAAAGACGTTGACCATGAAATTGAGAAATCCACTGGCGCTAGCATCCAGTGGATTTTTGAGATTGAGGGCGAGTCTGGATTCAGGAGTCGTGAGGAGGCTGAAATACAGCGTTTGTGTGATATTGAACCGATCGTGCTTGCAACAGGTGGCGGGGTTGTCATCAGTGAAAAAAACCGTCAAACCCTAAGCAGCAAAGGTTACGTCATCTATTTGCAGGCGTCAGTTGAACTGCTTTACAAGCGAACCGCGCGTGACAGACGCAGACCGCTGTTGCAAAATAAAAATCGAAAAAAAATTCTGAGCCAGCTATTGATCCAGCGAGAGCCGCTTTATTTAAGCATTGCGGATCTGGTTGTGGAGACTGTAGATGGATCAGCTAAAGATATGGCAAAAAAAATCATAGATCATCTGCGTCAACCCACTTAGTATTAAGCTTTATCCCAACAGATTTATCATGAGTTCCCCTATTTTTCATCTTGATGTCTCAGTCGCCAGTAGTAGCTACCCGATATTAATTGGCGAGGCGATGGATTGGCAATCTTGTCTATCAGAGCTGACTCAAAACCGTCAGGTGATGATTGTGACCAATGTCACCGTGTCGCCTTTGTACCTGCAGAAACTTAAAACAGCGCTTAGTACCGTTCAAAAGCTTGGTGTTTTTGAGCTGCCAGACGGTGAATCGTATAAAAACAGCGAGTCTTATCTGAGTATCTTGGATCAGTTGATGACTTCAGGTTTTAACCGAGACTGTGTTGTGATTGCACTTGGCGGCGGAGTTGTCGGGGACATGGCTGGATTTGCAGCAGCAACCTTTCAACGCGGTGTCGACTTTATCCAGATTCCAACAACATTGCTTGCGCAAGTAGATTCAAGTGTTGGCGGTAAAACAGGGATCAATCATCCGCTGGGCAAGAACATGATTGGCGCATTTAAGCAGCCAAAACTGGTGTTAATTGACATCCAGACTTTGAACACACTTCCTGAGCGAGAGCTCAGTGCTGGAATCAGCGAGGTGATCAAATACGCTGCCATTGCAGATCGAGACTTCTTTGACTGGCTGGAGATCCATCTTGATTCCATCATGGCACTGGACGCTAAGACGATTTCTGAAACCATATATCGCTGCTGCCAGCACAAGGCCCAGATCGTTGCTGAAGATGAGTTTGAGCAAGGTCGTAGGGCGCTGCTCAATTTTGGTCATACCTTTGGCCATGCCATAGAAAACCACCAAGGCTATGGAAAATGGCTTCATGGGGAGGCAGTGGGCGCAGGTATGGTTCAGGCTGCTGATTTATCTTATCGACTGGGGTGGTTGGAGCTGAGTGATCTTGATCGCCTAAAAGTGTTGATTCAGCGATCCGGGTTGCCAGTGTTGAGCCCAATCCACCAGCCAGAGCTCGCACTTGAACTGATGCAGCGAGATAAAAAAGTCAAAAATGGACAGATACGATTGATCCTGTTGAGATCTTTGGGCGAGGCCATTTTGACTAAAGACTACGAGGCTGATGCACTGCTCAAGACGCTACAGGTAACATCAGGAGCTGAGTCTTGAAGAGCTTAACTGCCATAAAGCTTTGGGTTTATGTCGCAATCTTGGTATTGAGCTTTATCGCAATCTGGATTTTAAGTTTGAAGCTACCGTCTTCTATGGATGACATGCAAAGCGCCCAAGAGGTTAATGTCCCAACGGCAAGTATTGATCTGGCCAAACAGCTAGACGACATCAATTTGTTTGAGTCGAAAGTGGCTAATCTTGATCAGTCTGAACCGCTAAAACCGGTGATTAAGAGCGAGCAAAATCTCGCAGATGCGGAAACTTTTAGGAGAATGAATGGTAAGTGGGTGATTGAGGTGATGGATGTGGCTGACCCGCAAATCATCAAAGATTATCTTTTTCTCAATCAGTTTAATCCTGATCTAAAATACTATCGTTATCAGGCTGACGAAAATCAGCTCAGGCTAAAGTTAGTCTGGGGAATTTACGATAGCCAGGCTGCTGCTGCCAGTGATTCGCGTATTGATCCTTCTTTGGGGATTAGGATGCCGTATCAGTTGATATCAGTGGAGCGAATCCTCGCTACCATCGATGATTACTATGTGATGAGCCGGGTTCGGGATTACAGCCAAAATAGAGTTCGTTCCGTCAGTTTGACCCCTATCGAGTATGTCGAGCCAGTCATGCCTGATTTCAGCGAGTCCTATGTAGCCCCAAGAGCGGCTGACAGTGCGCCTGATGAGTACGAGCAGCTTAAAAATGGCACTGATCTTGCTTCTTCTTCTCAAAGTGATCAGCAGCAGCCAAGCGATGCGCCTAAGGAAGACGAGCTATTTGATTTAATTCAAGATATCAAGGATTGATCAGCACGGTTATCCTTGACACTGATTTGATCTGCTGGACATAATTTTGTAAACTATAGCCCCCCGTAAACCTTGTTATTAGTGAGACGACGAGGCATTGAGTGCGGAGAGATTCCGTTTTCTGATTCATTTTCTGACACCGTTTTTTCTCGATCAATTCATTGGCTTGATCGGGGAGTGTGAGCTCGGTTAAAGCCAACCAAGGGTATGTCTATGTCACAGTATTCTGTAGAAACCAACCTGTACCGACCCGAAGAATTTAAAGACAACTGTGGTTTTGGTCTCATTGCTCAGACCACCGGCGAGCAAAGTCATGATTTGGTGCAGACCTCTATCCAGAGTTTGAGCTGCATGACCCACCGCGGCGGGATTGCAGCCGATGGTAAAACGGGTGATGGCTGTGGATTGCTCATCGCCATGCCCAAAGCTTTTTTCAGAGCAGAAGCTAAAAGCTGCGGATTTGAGCTCACCGAAGTTTTCGGTGTGGGCACAGTTTTTCTAAGCTTAGATGAAGACAAAGCGGATCAGGCGCGAACCGCCTTGAACAATGCGGTAGAAGGCGAAGGCTTGAGTGTCGCTGGTTGGCGCAAGATGCCCGTCAATTTGGATATCTTGGGCCCTATCGCTAAAGAAACACTCCCGCAATTTGAACAAGTTTTTGTCAATTGCCCTGCCGATTTGATCGAAGAAGACTTCAACCGAAAGCTATTCACTGCCCGTCGCCGTGCTGAAATCAGGCTGACTGGCGATGATCGCTTCTACGTGACCACTTTGGCATCAAATGTCATCTCTTATAAGGGATTGATGATGCCAGAGGATCTGGCCAAATTTTACACCGATCTGGCCAACCCTGAGCTTAAGTCGCATATTGTGGTGTTTCACCAGCGCTTCTCAACCAATACCTTGCCCAATTGGCAGCTAGCGCAGCCATTTCGCTATCTGGCGCACAACGGCGAGATCAACACCATCACCGGTAACCGCAACTGGTCAAAAGCGCGTACGCCCAAATTCACCACTGACAAGCTGCCCGAGCTGCAAGAGCTGACCCCGCTGGTGAACACCACTGGGTCGGATTCATCGAGCCTAGACAACATGCTCGAAGTGTTGGTGTCAGGGGGCATGGATATCTTCCGCGCCTTGATGATGATGATACCGCCGGCATGGCAAAACGTTGAAACGATGGATTCGGATCTGCGGGCATTTTTTGAATTTAACTCTAAGCACATGGAAGCCTGGGATGGTCCGGCAGGTATCGTGGTGCAAAACGGCCGCCATGCGGTTTGTATGCTGGATCGCAATGGCCTGCGCCCCTCGCGCTGGGTGAAAACCACCAACGGTTATATCACCGTCGCCTCAGAAGTCGGTACTTGGAACTATGCGCCAGAAGACGTGGTCGCCAAGGGACGAGTCGGACCGGGTCAGATGCTGGTGATTGACACCCACACCGGCGAAATACTGGATACTCAGGCGGTGGCAGAGCGCATGAAAAACGCTCACCCGTACCGCAAGTGGTTGAAAGAAAACGCGCTGCGCCTGCGCTCTAAAGAAGAGCAGGAAGAGATGGCGGTGGAAAATGCCATCGTGGGCAGTGCTCTGCTACCGCTTCAAAAGATGTTCCTGGTCACTCGCGAAGAGCGCTCTGAGATCATCCGCCCGATGGCAGAAAACGGGGCTGAATCAGTCGGCTCTATGGGCGATGACACCCCGATGGCGGTGCTATCCAGTCAGAAGCGCGTACTAACTGACTACTTCCGTCAGCAATTTGCGCAGGTAACTAACCCGCCGATTGATCCGCTACGCGAGTCAATCGTTATGTCGCTTGAGACCTGTCTTGGCGCTGAGCAAAATGTTTTTGAGCAAAGCGCTCACCACGCTGAGCGTGTCGTGCTTTCTAGCCCCGTGCTCTCCTATTCCAAGATGCAGCAGATCCGTGGTCTGGAGTCAGACAGCTATCGTCTCAAGCAGCTTGAACTTAACTATGATGAGTCGATCAGCCTGAGTGCTGCGCTGGATGAGCTTTGCAATCAAGCTATCGATGCGGTCAAGTCAGGCAATCGTTTATTGGTTTTATCTGATCGCGCGATTGAGAAGGGTAAGCTGCCGATTCACTCCTTACTGGCAACCGGCGCCATCCACCATGCACTGATTCAGGTAGGCGTGCGTACCGATGCCAACCTGATTCTAGAGACCGGTTACGCCCGTGACGCGCATCAGTTTGCCTGTTTGCTGGGTTTTGGCGCGACTGCGGTTTATCCCTATTTGGCGCTAAATGTCATCTCTGACATGATCGAGCAGGGCGAGATGCTGGGCGATCCAGTTGAAGCCAGCTCTAACTACCGTAAGGCGATTGATAAGGGGCTTCTCAAGATCTTATCTAAGATGGGGATCTCTACCGTGACCTCGTATCGTGGCGCTCAGTTGTTTGAAGCGGTCGGTTTGGCGGATGAAGTGGTTCACAAATGCTTTATCGGGGTGTCTAGTCGAATCCAAGGCGCGGAATTCAGTGATATCGAGCTGGATCAAAAGCTGCTGGCTGAGCTGGCATGGCAAAAGCGCACCCCGGTAGATCAAGGTGGACTGCTTAAGTTTGTGTTCAACAAGGAGTATCACGCGTTCAACCCCGACGTGATCAACGCGCTGCACCAGTCGGTGCGCTCAGGTAAATACGAAGACTTTAAAGCGTACGCCAAATTGGTTAACGAGCGTCCGGTGGCCACCTTGCGGGATCTGCTCGGCCTGAAAAATGGCGCGCCGCTCACCGCTGATCAAACTGAGTCGGTCGAAGACATCATGCTTCGGTTCGACTCAGCGGGTATGTCTCTCGGCGCTTTGTCTCCTGAAGCGCATGAGTCAATCGCGATCGCGATGAACACCATCGGCGGCCGCTCAAACTCAGGTGAAGGCGGAGAAGACCCCGTTCGCTATGGCACCATCCGTAACTCCAAGATCAAACAAGTAGCTTCGGGTCGCTTTGGGGTGACTCCGGCGTACCTTAAGTCTGCTGAAGTGATCCAGATCAAGGTCGCTCAGGGTGCAAAACCCGGTGAGGGTGGTCAGTTGCCAGGCGGTAAAGTAAACGCACTGATTGCGCGTCTTCGCTATTCGGTCCCTGGCGTCACCCTGATCTCGCCTCCGCCGCACCACGACATCTACTCAATTGAGGATTTGGCGCAGCTGATATTTGATCTGAAGCAGGTCAATCCGACGGCGCTAATCTCGGTCAAACTGGTGTCACGTCCCGGTGTTGGCACGATCGCGGCCGGTGTTGCCAAAGCTTATGCTGATCTGATCCTGTCTCTTATACACATCTCCGAGCCCACGAGACTA
>CAJXOR010000087.1 GCA_913057715.1 uncultured Moraxellaceae bacterium | reverse complement strand
GCTTTGGTAGATTTTGATCTTCAGTGGGCTTGACGTCTTTTAACTCGTCTTTAAAACCCTTGACTGCCGAACCGATGTCTTTTCCGGCGTTTTTGAGTTTGCTGGTTCCAAAGATCAGTGCCACCACCGCTAAAAAGATCAGCCAGTGCGTAATTGAAAATGATCCCATATCCTGCTCCTACTGTGAGTTGGACGCAGCGCCTGCGGGCGCCCGTGAATTTTTCTCATCGATCCCCGACGTGCCAAAGCGGCGCGCAAGCTCTTGGGTAACATCAAGGCTAGTCAGATCAAAGCGACTGAGTACAACCAAGGTGTGAAACCACAGATCAGCAGTCTCATTTACTATCATGTCGCTAGAGAGTCCGTGCTTGGCATCTTTAGCAGCCATGAGTACTTCACCCGCTTCCTCGATCACTTTTTTAAGCATCTGATCCAGACCCTTATGATGCAGGCTGGCTACATAGGAGCTGCCAGCGTCGCCAGATTTGCGTTCATCGATGACGCTGGATAAATGCTCAAGTACCTGATCGGCTGAACCAGCGTCATGTGCGCTATGGCTTGCCACTTCTCGTGAGGGTAGCGCGGGTGCATTTTGCCCATAACTGGCTTTAGGTTCAGCGACAACCTCATGAGCTTCGGTCTGACTACCCAGAGTCAGCCGCTTATAAAAGCAGTTGGCCCGACCGGTGTGACAAGCCACGCCAGTCTGTTCCACCAGCATGAGCAAAGAGTCGCCGTCGCAGTCGAGCAGTAGCTCCTTAAAAGCTTGAGTGTGACCGGAGGTTTCACCCTTAATCCAAAGCGCCTGACGCGAGCGTGACCAGTAAGTGGCTTTGCCGGTGTTAAGTGTCTGCAAGATCGAGGTGCGGTTCATCCAGGCAAGCATCAACACATCGCCGGTTGCTGTGTCTTGGGTGACGACCGGGATCAATCCCTGCTCGTTATAGGTGATTTGATCAAGCCAGTCTGGTTTTTCAGAAACTTGCATAAAGTTAGCAGTGCTGGTGTTTGGGTGTGATTATAACAAATTGCACCAGCACTCAGGTGCGGATTGAACTGAGATCGCTTTTGGGGGTTTCAGCTAATCTGTCTGGTTCATACCGCTGTTTTGAACTTGTCTTGAGAGCTTTTGATCAGCTTTTTAACTGGCTCAGTCAAGGGGATGATCTCGCAGGTGTAGAAGTTATAGCAGACAAACCCAAATTTGGCTTGCACAACAACCTCGCCACTGTCGCGCCGGGTGACGCGGATCGCGATATCCCCTCCGTACTGGTTGGGATTGATCAGGCCAACCTCAAAGATCAGCTCTTCATGAGCCACCACGCGGCTGATGTATTGACTCACCAAATCGGTGTACAGCAGGCCATCGAAGTCGCTTTGCACCTCCAAGATATCATGGGAATACATGAAGCGGGTGCGTGCCTCAGAGAGCATCTTGGTCATCGCCTCAATCGAGATCTGACCACCATTGGTGATGTCAGTCGCCATCACCCGCATGAGGGTTTCATAGGTGAAAGTGTCTTCAGTGAAGGTGAGTTCGATTCGTGACATTTTTTAAGTTCTCTTTTGCGTAATCTCAAAATGGAAAGCTGAATCAGTTCACTTAAGTGTTCAGGATGTTAGACCAAAAATGATCGGTTAAAATACCATACTACTCAAGCGGTGATGGACAGCGCGTTAACTCAACTGGGCGAAATAAGCCTCTTTCAATCTTGAGTAATTAACGTATAATGGCGCTCCCCACCCCAAAGTCGACTGCGGTTGAACTGAACGGGTTAATTTAAGTGGTTTATAGGATCCATCATGGCAAAGATTAAGATGAAGTCCCGTAGTGGAGCGATGAAACGCTTCAAACGCACGGCAAACGGCTTCAAGCGTAAGCAGGCTTTCAAACAGCATATCCTGACTAAGATGTCGCAGAAGCGGGTTCGCCAGCTTAGGCCCCTCACGCAGGTTCACAAATCGGACGAGCGCAGCGTTAGACGCATGTGTCCGTACCTGTAATCTTAGACTTAGGAGAATAATATGGCCCGTGTAAAACGTGGTGTTCAGGCGCGTCGTCGTCACAAGAAAGTTTTAGCTCGTGCAAAAGGTTACTACGGTGCTCGCTCACGCGTTTACCGCGTAGCTGTCCAGGCAGTCATGAAAGCGGGTCAATACGCTTATCGTGACCGCCGCGTGAAAAAGCGTGAATTCCGTCGTCTGTGGATTGCGCGTATCAACGCCGGTGCACGCATGAACGGTCTGTCATACAGCCGCTTCATCAATGGCTTGAAAAAAGCCAACGTCGAAATCGATCGCCGCGTATTGGCTGATATCGCTTTTCAAGACGGCGCTAGCTTTGCCAAGATCGTTGAGCGTGCTAAGCAAGCTCTAGCTGCTTAAGCTTGAGTGCTTGATCAAAAACCACCTTAGGGTGGTTTTTTTATGGGCATTTTTCAACTTTGGCTTTTGGTTTGAATATAGATGGGCTTTAGGGCTTGGCTTTTGGGTCAGCAACATCAGTCAAACCTTGGATTGGAGGGGTTAAGTGATTATGATAGGAGGCTTTATAGCTCCTGCTGATTGCCATGTCCTCCGAGTCGCAAAATCCCCTGAGCGATGCGTTTGTCGCCTCCGCGCTTGCCCAAATCAACGAAGCATCAGATGAGTCTGCGCTGCAGCAGCTCAAAGTCAATCTGATCGGTAAAAAGTCAGAGCTCGCGCAGCTCTCAAAAACCATGGGCAGCCTTGGAGCGGATGAGAAAAAACAGCTAGGACAAAGCCTGCATGAAGTCAGAACACAGCTGGGTAGCGCCTTAGATGCGCGCTCAGCACTGCTCAAACAGGAAAAGCTAAACGCGAAGCTGGCTAGCGAGACGATCGATGTGACTTTGCAGCCGCGCGGCCGCAAACTTGGTGGGGTCCACCCGGTCACTCAGATCCAAGAGCGCATGAGTGAGTTTTTTATCCGCGCAGGATTTGAGGTGGCAAACGGGCCAGAAGTGGAGAGCGAGTTTTATAACTTTGAAGCGCTCAACATCCCCTCCCACCACCCCGCGCGCGCGATGCACGACACCTTTTACTTTGATAGCGAATACTTGCTGCGCACGCACACCAGCTCAGTTCAAATCCGCGCGATGCAGCAGGCGGCTAAAAATCCTGAGAACTCACTGCCGCTCAAGATCATCTGCCCGGGAAGGGTATACCGCTGCGACTCAGATCAAACCCACTCACCGATGTTTCACCAGTTAGAGGGCTTGGTAGTCACTGAGTCGGCTAACTTTGCTCAGCTCAAAAGCCTGATCCAAAGTTTTTTGAGTGAGTTTTTTGGTCGCAAGCTGGACGTGCGCTTTCGCCCGTCTTACTTTCCCTTTACTGAGCCGAGCGCTGAGGTGGATCTGTTCAGCGAGGAGTCTGATCGTTGGCTTGAGGTGCTTGGCTGCGGCATGGTGCACCCAAAGGTTTTGGAGAACTGCGGCATCGACCCCAGTGTCTATACCGGTTATGCCTTTGGGATGGGGATAGAACGATTTGCCATGCTTTACTACGGGGTGACTGACCTGCGCTTGTTTTTTCAGAACGATCTTCGATTTTTGAATCAGTTTGCCTAAACTTACGGCGGCTTGAAGCGTTGCCATTTTATAAAGAGTCTTATCGATGCGAGTGAGTGAAGAGTGGATCCGGTCGTGGGTCAATCCAGCGGTTGACAGCGACGCTTTGTGTGAGCAGTTGACCATGGCGGGGCTGGAAGTTGAGTCAAATGACCCCGTTAGCCAGCACTTTAGCGGGGTCGTGGTCGGGCAGGTCACTGAGGTTTTGCCGCATCCTGACGCGGATCGACTGCGGATCACCCAAGTGGATGTGGGGACTCAGACGCTGCAAATCGTCTGCGGCGCGCCCAACGTCACGGTGGGTATGAAAGCGCCGGTCGCGTTGGCTGGTGCGGTGTTGCCGGGCGGGCTTAAGATCAAAAAAGGCAAACTGCGCGGCGCTGAATCAAATGGCATGCTGTGCGGCGCCAGCGAGATTGGCTTAGTTGATGAGATCGACGGACTGCTTGAGCTGGATAGTGCAGCGCCTGTTGGCACTGACATACGCGACTTTTTAGGGCTCGATGAGCGGGTGATTGATATCTCAATCACCCCGAACCGCGGTGACTGCCTGAGCGTGCGCGGAATCGCGCGTGAGCTTGCGGTGATCAACGAGCTTGAATTTACTGATGTTGAAGCGCCTAAGGTTAGCTTTGCGGATCAGCAGACGGGGCAGGTGAGTGTGCTCACCGATCAGTGTCCGGTCTATATCAGCGCGCAAGTCGATGCCATGCAAGGTCACTCAAGTGAGTTGATTCGCAGGCGCTTAGCGCGGGCAGGCGTAACCCCTCGAACGCTGGCGGTTGATCTGACTAACTACGTGATGCTGGAGACTGGCCAACCCCTACATGCCTTTGATGCAGATAAGCTCAGCGGTTCGCTTAAAGTGCGACTCGCTGAAGCGGGTGAAAAACTCACCCTACTGAACGAGCAGCAGATTGTGCTCACGGGAGATGAGTTGGTCATCGCAGATGACTCAGGGGCAATTGCGCTCGCCGGTGTCATGGGCGGGCTGTCCACGGCAGTCGATGAGGATACGCAAAGCGTGGTGTTTGAAAGTGCACACTTCAAGCAGCTCGCCATCGCCGGGCGCGCTCGCCGCTTCGGGCTCCACACCGATGCGTCAGCACGGTTTGAGCGCGGCGTTGATCCGGCGCTACCAAAGGTTGCGATGCTGCGTCTGCTAGGCTTAATTAAAGAGCAGTACGATGCTGCGGTGATCTTTGCGCCCCATGAGCACCTTGATTGGCACTCAGAGCAAGAGGTGATTGAGCTGAGTCCGGATCAAATCGAGCGCCGCTTGGGCATCCAGATCGCCCCTGAAAACGTCGAATCCATATTGAATCAGTTGGGTTTTGCGTTGAAAACCTCCGATCAGGGTTGGCAAGTCACTGCGCCCAGCCATCGCTTTGATGCGCAGATCCCCGAAGATTTGATCGAGGAGCTGGCGCGGATCTACGGTTATGCCAAGATTGCAGCGCAAGAACCGGTGTCAAATGTCCGCCTGAAACCGCTAAGCGATCAGTTGAGCCTTGGAGAGCTGCGTCAGATCTTAGTGGCGGCAGGTTTTTACGAGGCGATTAGCTTTAGCTTTGCTGAGCAAAAGCTTGACCAGTTGTTCTCAAACGAGTCGCTAAAGTTACTCAATCCTATCTCTCAAGATTTGGGCGTGATGCGCAGCACGCTGTTCAGTAGTTTGATCCCTTGTGTGCTGCATAACCTCAATCGCCAGCAGGCTCAAGTTCGTCTCTTTGAAACTGGGCTTAGGTTTGAGGGTGCTTCAAGCGCCAGTCTGCGTCAGATTCCGACACTGGCGATGGTGGCTTGTGGGCCTATCGAATCCCAAGGCTATGAGACAGCTGACAAGCGAGCCTATGACTTTTACGACTTAAAGCATGACGTCATGCTGCTACTTCGCGCAGCGCGGATTTCTGATGAGAGCGTGAGCTTTGTCAGGGGCGATCGCAGTCACTTGCATCCAGGGCAGAGTGCTGACATATTGATAGATGGACGCTGTATCGGTTACTTAGGCGCTTTGCACCCGACCACTGCCTCTGAGCTAGATTTACAGCAGCTGTGGGTGGCTCAGATTGATCTGGATGAATTGTGTAAGCCAAGCAGTATTAAGGCTTTGCCAGTCTCCAAGTTCCCAAGCGTTAGGCGTGATCTTGCTGTGATCGTCGATGAGTCAGTCACTGCTGCTGAGCTGCTGGCTACTGCGATGAAGGATGATCCGCGCATGATTGATGCTTGGGTGTTTGATATTTATCGCTCTGTTGAGCTGGGTGATGATTTAAAATCAGTTGCATTGGCACTGATTTGGCAAGATGCTGAACAAACCATAGAAGAGGAGTCGACGGCAGCTGCATTTATGGGTGCCATTGATCGATTAAAACAAGAACATAAGGCCATACTGAGGGATTCATGAGTGCACTGACGAAAGCGGAGATGGCTGAGCTGTTGGCAGACAAGATGGAGCTTAGCCGCCGTGAGGCTAAAGATCTGGTTGAAGTTTTCTTTGAACAGATCACTCAAGCGTTGATATCGGGACGGGAGGTCAAGTTGTCTGGATTTGGCAACTTTGAGCTTAAAGACAAATCAGCTCGTCCCGGTCGCAATCCAAAAACGGGCGAAGAAGTCGACATTAGCGCTCGCCGAGTGGTGACTTTTAAGTCAGGACAAAAATTACGTCGTCTGGTTGATGAGGGCGCTTAAATAAATAGCTGTTTAGTCGGCACTTCTGAGTACTAGAAAATTTGAATATAAAAAAAAGAGCCCGAAGGCTCTTTTTTTAACTTAACAGATCTTACATTTCGCTAAGAAGATCGTCAGTCATTTGGTCGCCAGCTGAATCTTGAGCAGCGTCGTTAGCAGCTTCAGCAGCGTCAGCAGCGTTGTCAGCTACGTCTTCAGCCATGTCAGCAGCTTCGTCAGTAGATGCCATAGCAGCAGCGTCAGCAGCTGATTCAGCAGCCATAGCAGCGTCAGCAGCTAAGTCAGCAGAAGTATCAGTCATAGCGTTTGCAGAAGCGTCAGCAGCCATAGCAGCGTCAGCAGCTTGTTCTTGTGCGTCAGCAGCTGATTCAGCAGCTTCTTCAGCTGGTTTGCTGCAGCCAGTCATAGCAACTGCGGCGGCCATAGCGGTAGCAAGAGCGATGTGTTTAATTTGCATGGTGGTTCTCTCTTAAAAGTAAAGGGTTTTTATATTGTTTGACCTAAGCCAAAACAATCTTGTAGCACGTCACTTGGTGGATCTACGCTGTTTTGAAGTAACCAAAACAACAGATAAACCATGATCAGCGTTCGATGCGAACATTATCATAATTAATTTCGCAAAAAAAGCGTTGAGCGGTAGCAAACCCCCTAATTTCGCCTCTCGCTACAAAAATACTAAACTCAAATAAGTTTAGGTAAACTGGGTCATTAACCTGACGAGACACCGTTTATGAAGTGGCGAGGACGTAAAACCAGTTCGCGTATCGAGGACAGACGTGGCAGTTCTGGACGCGGCGTCAAAGGTGGGTTCGTTGGAATCGTGATTGCGGGAATCCTGTGGCTCGTATTTGACGTCAACCCCATGACAGCACTTGAAACCGGCAACCGGATTTCCTCTAGTCTGCCCGGATCAAACACAGCTTCCCCGGCAGAGGCCGACCGCAACTCAACCTTTGCCGGTGTGGTGCTGGCGGATACTGAAGCGGTGTGGAGCCAGGTTTTTGCTCAGTCTGGATCCACTTACCGTGAGCCCTCCATGGTGCTCTACCGCGGGCAAGTGCGATCGGCATGTGGGAGTGCAAGCTCAGCTATGGGGCCATTTTACTGTCCTGGGGATGAGAAGATTTACCTAGACTTGGGGTTTTTTGCAGAAATGTCATCGAGTCTTGGGATCTCGGAGGATCAAGGCTCAGCTAGCGGTGACAACCGTGGACAAGCCGGCGACTTTGCGCAGGCGTATGTCATCGCTCATGAGGTGGGGCATCACATCCAACACCTAACTGGCGTATCGAGCCAGGTTCAGCAAGCTCGTGGCCGCCTGAGCGAGGCTGAGGGTAATCAGTTGTCGGTGAAGCTTGAGCTGCAAGCGGACTGCTTTGCTGGTGTTTGGGCAAACCTAAACCAAGAGCGCGTTAACTTCTTGGAGCAGGGTGACGTGGATGAGGCGATCAGCGCCGCGTCACAAATCGGCGATGATACGTTGCAAAAGAGATCTCAGGGCACGGTGGTTCCTGACTCCTTTACTCATGGCAGCTCACGTCAGCGGGTCGAGTGGTTCACTCGAGGGTTTGATACAGGCGACACAGGCGCCTGCGACACCTTTGCTTGATCGGCCATGGATAAAGCGGTCGTGGTGATGTGCTAAAGAAGATTTGAGCTCAACTTTCAGTCAAATGACTTTCATCGTTGGCATTTGTCAGGCTTAAAAAAACCGCTCAGAGTGAGCGGTTTTTTTATTACTTGTTTTTCATCTTATCGAAGAAGTCTTCGTTGGTTTTGGAATCTTTCATCTTGTCGAGCAGGAATTCCATCGCGTCAATCGTGCCCATCTGCATCAGGATACGGCGAAGGACCCACATCTTCGACAGCTTGTCCTTCTCGACCAGCAGCTCTTCCTTGCGCGTGCCGGATTTGCCCACATCCAGCGCGGGGAAGATGCGTTTGTCTGCCACCTTGCGATCAAGCACGATTTCGCTGTTACCGGTTCCCTTGAATTCTTCGAAGATTACCTCGTCCATCCGGCTGCCGGTATCGATCAACGCAGTGGCGATGATGGAAAGCGAGCCGCCTTCTTCGATGTTGCGGGCTGCACCAAAGAACCGTTTCTGTCTCTTATACACATCTCCGAGCCCACGAGA
>CAJXOR010000086.1 GCA_913057715.1 uncultured Moraxellaceae bacterium | reverse complement strand
CTCGTGGGCTCGGAGATGTGTATAAGAGACAGATGCTGATCTGATCACCATCTCGGGTTATGACGGCGGCACGGCGGCATCGCCTTTGTCATCGATTCACCACGCCGGTTCTCCCTGGGAGTTGGGTTTGAGTGAAGCGCACCAAGCCCTGCGGGTAAATGGACTTCGTGACAAGATCCGCCTGCAAACAGACGGCGGCTTAAAAACTGGCCTAGATGTGGTTAAAGCCGCGATGCTTGGTGCTGAAAGCTTTGGGTTTGGCTCCACTCCTATGATCGCTTTAGGTTGTAAATACTTACGCATTTGTCACCTGAACAACTGCGCCACCGGTGTTGCTACGCAAACTGAGCGCTTACGTGAAGAGCACTACATTGGTGAACCTGAGATGCTCATCAACTTCTTCCGCTTTATCGCAGAGGAGGTTAAAGAGCTTCTTGGACTCCTCGGTGTGCCAAGCTTAGAAGCCTTGGTGGGTCGAACTGATCTGCTTGAAGTGCTGCCTGGCACTACGGTTAAGCATAAAAAATTGGACATGAGTGCGCTGCTTTACACTCACCCAAGCGCTGAGGGTATGCCGCAAACTTGCCAAATGGCGCGTAACGAGCCGCACGACAAGGGTGAGCTGGCTGAGCGCATGGTGGCAGAGACGATCGGCTCGATTGAAGATGCGTCTGAGTCCAGCTTTGACTATCTGGTTTGCAACTGTGACCGCTCAATTGGCGCCAGACTCTCCGGTGAGATCGCGATTCGCTATGGTAACTTGGGGCTGAGCGAAACTCCGATTACCTTGAATCTAAAAGGCACTGCTGGTCAGTCTCTGGGCGTGTGGAACGCAGGCGGCCTCAACATCAGTCTTGAAGGCGATGCCAACGACTACGTCGGTAAAGGCATGGCCGGTGGGGTGATCTCAGTCTTCCCGCCCAAAGGCTCTAAGTTTGCCTCTAACGAGTCAGCGATCGCCGGTAACACCTGTTTGTATGGGGCAACTGGCGGCAAACTGTTTGCTGCTGGCACAGTCGGTGAGCGTTTCGGCGTGCGCAACTCAGGTGTGTTTGCTGTCGCCGAGGGCGCGGGCGATCACTGCTGCGAGTATATGACTGGCGGTATCGTCACGATCTTGGGTAAAACGGGACTGAACTTTGGTGCAGGCATGACTGGCGGTTTCGCCTATGTGCTCGACATGGAGGGTAACTTCTTCGATCGCTGCAACCATGAGCTGATTGATCTGAACCGCATCTCTAGCGAGTCGATGGAAAGCTACCAGATGCACTTAAAATCGATCATCGAGGAGCATGTGGCGCACACCGGTTCTGCTTGGGGCACAACCTTGCTTGAGGACTTTGATCGCTACATGCGCAAGTTCTATCTGGTGAAGCCAAAAACCGCCAGTGTCAGTACCTTGCTCAAAACCACGACGGCTGATCCGCAGTAAGTTGATACTAACCAAAATGCCCGCGCTGGTTGCCTTAACCGAAAGCTAAGCGCGGCCACTGATTTAGGCTCTCAGGCGTTAGATGGATCTGAGCAGCACACCACAGTAAACCGGAGCGACATTTTGCTCAGGTTTTAGGAGAAAAAGATGGGTGACGAACGTCTAAATAACCACTACCAGTTTTTGGATGTGGAGCGTGAAGATCCACCAAAAAAGGATCACGAGGCGCGCACCGAGCACTTTGTTGAGATATATGAGCCCTTTGCCAAAAGTACGGTTAAAGAGCAGGCGCACCGCTGTCTGGACTGCGGTAATCCGTATTGTGAGTGGAAGTGCCCGGTGCACAACTATATCCCTAACTGGCTCAAGCTGGTTAGCGAGGGGCGCCTGTTTGAGGCGGCTGAGCTGTCTCATGAAACTAACACGCTGCCAGAGGTTTGCGGGCGTGTGTGCCCTCAGGATCGTCTGTGTGAAGGCGCCTGTACGCTAAACGACGGTTTTGGTGCGGTCACGATTGGTAACGTCGAGAAATACATCACTGACACTGCCTTTGCCTTGGGCTGGCGCCCGGACATGTCGGGAGTTGAGTGGACGGATAAAAAAGTCGCGATCATCGGAGCGGGCCCAGCGGGTCTGGGCTGCGCGGATATTTTGTCTCGTGCCGGGGTTAAGCCAGTGGTGTTCGATAAGCACCCTGAAATCGGCGGCCTACTGACCTTTGGTATCCCAGAGTTCAAGATGGAAAAGTCGATCATGGCGCAGCGCCGTGAGATCTTTGAGAACATGGGGATCGAGTTCCGACTGAACACCAGTGTCGGCGATGACGTAACCTTTGAGGATTTACTTGAGGAATACGATGCAGTGTTCATGGGGATGGGGACTTATACCTACATGCGCGGCGGCTACCCAGGCGAGGATTTCGCCGGTGTTTATGATGCGCTAGATTTTCTGATCGCGAACGTCAACCGCAACAACGGTTGGGAAAAAGAAGCCAGCGACTTTATCGATATGAAAGATAAGCGCGTGGTGATCTTGGGCGGCGGCGACACCGCCATGGATTGCAACCGCACCTCGATCCGTCAGGGGGCAACCTCAGTTCGCTGCGCTTACCGCCGCGATGAAGCAAACATGCCGGGCTCTCGTAAAGAAGTGGTCAACGCAAAAGAAGAAGGCGTTGAGTTTCTCTATAACCGTCAGCCAATTGAGATCGTGGGTTTGAACAACCAAGTCACCGGCGTCAAAGTGGTCACCACCAAGCTGGGCGAGCCTGATGCTCGCGGTCGCCGCAGCCCTGAGCCGGTGCCGAACTCCGAGGAGATCCTTGAGTGCGACGCGGTGATCATGGCCTTTGGTTTTAGGCCGAGCCCCAAAGAGTGGTTTGCAACCAACGGCGTGATGCTAGATAACACTGGCCGCGTACAGGCGCTGGAAGATCAGCAGTTTAAGTTCCAGACCAAAAACCCCAAGGTTTTTGCGGGCGGCGACATGGTTCGAGGTTCAGACCTCGTGGTCACAGCGATCTGGGAGGGGCGAGAGGCAGCCAAGGGAATCTTAGATTACCTAGATGTCTGAATCTTGTTGAATCAAAAAACCCGCCAATCTGGCGGGTTTTTTGATGATTAGTGGGACTTAACAGCTCATTAAAATGTAGGTATGTCAGACATTTATCCGGTAGCTCAAATCCTTAGCCTCATCACCGGCCACGCCGCCAAAGCCCCACTGATGGGGTGCTTGCTCTTTGATGGTGATCTCTAAGTCAATTGGTGCGATACCTAGCGTTTGCTCTAGGTGATTAAAAAGCAGTTTGATCAGCGATTTTTGTGTGTCAACGCTTCGCCCCGCCATGAGGTTGATTCAATCAAAGCGCATGCCTCGGATCGACCACCAGGGACATAAAAATTCTCGCTATCAAGCGGGATGATGCGGTGCGCGCGCTTGTCACCCCTTAGCCCCAAAACCTGTGTCATGCAGTGGTGGATGGCAGCTGATAGCTCAGCTTTAATTGGATTTAGGTGTGCTTTGTCTCCTAAGATGACAATCGCGGTGTAAGCCCAAAGTGATTAGTTTGAAGGAGTGTGACCCGCTTGAGCGGCAGTTTTTTCGCCATAAAAATGGCCCCCAATTGGAGGCCATTTTGCTCAATTTAATG
The DNA here is from genome assembly GCA_913057715.1 of uncultured Moraxellaceae bacterium. GTDB lineage: Bacteria > Pseudomonadota > Gammaproteobacteria > Pseudomonadales > Moraxellaceae > CAJXOR01. The sequence goes on along the minus strand of CAJXOR010000086.1, from coordinate 4,859 downwards.
TTACGCCTTGGCGGCTATGACCAAGTCCAGCACCGCTTGCTCGCTTAGCATCTGCTTGTCCTCAGAGGTGCGCGCCCGATACTCAAGCTCGCCGCTGCCGCCTTCAGACACCAAGTTGCGCTCAGAGAGCACCACGCGGTGGGGGATGCCCACCAACTCAAGATCGGCAAACTTAACACCAGGACGCTCTTTGCGGTCATCTAGCAGTGGGTTGAGACCGGCTTTACGCATGCGCTGGTAAAGTGCTTCGGCCTCTTCTTTGACTTCATCGCCTTTGCCTAGCGGCACGATGGCGATGTCAAAAGGCGCCATGGAGATCGGCCAGATGATGCCGGCTTCGTCATGGTTCTGCTCGATCGCCGCCGCCACAATCCGGCTGATGCCAATCCCGTAGCAACCCATGAACAAGTTGGCTGGACGGCCGTCTGGACCCTGGACTGAGCAGGAGAGTGAGTTTGAGTACTTTTGTCCCAGCTGGAAGATGTGACCGACCTCAATCCCGCGCTTGATTTCAAGCGTGCCTGCGCCGTTTGGTGCGGGATCGCCGCTTTGCGCGTTACGGATATCGGCGACCAAACCCATCTGTACGTCTCGGCCCCAGTTCATGCCAGTGACGTGAAAGCCCTCTTCGTTCGCGCCAGTCACAAAGTCGCTCAGCGCCGCCGCTGCTGAGTCAACAAACATCGGCAAGCCACAGTCCACCCCGATATAGCCTTTGACTAGCCCGTGAGCGGCAAGCTGCTCAGGGGTTGCCATGGTCAAAGGTTCAGCGGTCATGTCCAGCTTTTCAGCTTTGATTGCGTTGAGCTCGTGATCACCGCGAACCACCAGCATGATCAAAGGTGCGTCGCTGCTGTCTTCAGGCACGCGGTCAGATTCGGGCAGACAGCCCTGAACGATCAGGCACTTCACGGTTTTATCTAGCGCCACTCCAAGGCCAGCGGCAACTTCTTCGCAAGTTTGCATGTTTGGGGTTGCCACTTTGGTGAGCGGCTGAGTGGGTGCGCTCAGTGTCTCGGTGGTGATGGCTGGCGCCAGCTCCACGTTAGCTGCGTAGTCAGAACCGGTGGCAAAGGCGATCGCGTCCTCACCTGAGTCGGCCAGCACGTGAAACTCGTGAGAAGCCGTGCCGCCAATTGAGCCGGTGTCGGCTTCTACCGCGCGAAAGTCTAAGCCCAGACGCTCAAAGATCCGGCAGTAGGCCTGATACATGATCTCGTAAGTTTGCTCAAGACCGCCTTGATCCAGGTGAAAGGAGTAAGCGTCTTTCATGATGAATTCACGCGCACGCATCACTCCAAAGCGCGGACGAATCTCGTCACGAAACTTACTTTGAATCTGGTACATGCAGATCGGCAGCTGCTTGTAGCTTTGCAGCTCGTTACGCGCGATATCGGTGATCACCTCTTCATGAGTCGGCCCCAGCAAAAACCGGCGATCGTGACGGTCAGTGAAGCGCAGCAGCTCAGGACCATAGTCCTCAAAGCGCCCTGACTCTACCCACAGCTCAGCCGGCTGAGTCATGGGCATGAAGATCTCAAGTGCGCCTGCGTTGTTCATCTCTTCACGCACCACCGCCTCAACTCGCTGCAGCACCTTGAGACCCATCGGCAGCCAAGAGTACAGACCGGATGCGAGCTTCCTGATAAGTCCGGCGCGCAGCATCAGCTGGCTTGAAACGATATCGGCGTCGCTTGGGGTTTCACGGGTGGTGGCAAACAAAAACTGGCTGGCGCGCATAGGGCTTAGTCCATAAGATACTGCCGCTATGGTAGGCGCTATGAGGGGAGCGCCGCAAGCGGGCGTGCGCTTTAGTTGCGAGTAAAATGCCGCCGCTTGATGGCGATGAGCAGTTTTGAGCTTATCTCAGATTGAGCGTTTCACCCGCCTAGGTGATCAGGTGTTTGATCGTAATCAATGCTCGGCAGGTGAGTTGCAACCAAACCTAATGCGATGCCTGATTAGCTGCCATTTTTAAACTGGGCGATCGCCTCCTCTCGCGCCTGTTTGTGATCCACCAGCGGCTGTAAATAACCAAAGTGCTTGGCGCACTTGGCCAGTTTATCTTCTTTAAACAGTGCCTTAGGTTCGGCGTCTCTGAGCTCCGGCACCCACTGTTTGATGAATTTGGCCTCCGAGTCGAAGCGCTCGCCCTGAGTGTAGGGGTTCATGATCCGAAAGTAGGGCGCAGCGTCGGTGCCCACCGAGGCCGACCACTGCCAGCCGCCAGAATTTGAGGCAAAGTCGCCGTCGATCAGCTGGGTCATGAAGTAAGCCTCGCCCCAGCGCCAGTCGATGAACAGATCCTTGGTCAGGTACATGGCGACCACCATGCGCAGGCGGTTATGCATGAAAGCAGTCTCGCGCAGACAGCGCATGGCGGCGTCAACCAGCGGCACGCCGGTTTTGCCTGCTTTCCACTGCTCAAACTGATCTTCATCGTACCGCCAGCTTACCTTTTGGTCTGCCTCTTCATTGAACGCGCGATCCTTACCAACCCGAGGGAAACCCACCAGCACATGTCGGTAAAAGTCGCGCCATGCCAGCTCCTTCACCCAAGTTTTAGCCCCTTTTTGGTGAGCTGAGGTGAGCCTGGCGTCGGTAGCTCTTTGATGGGCGACGACATAACAGGCTTTGGCGCTGATTACGCCTAAAGTTAGGTAGGCTGACAAGTTGCTGGTGGCCGCTAGCGCTGGAAAGTTGCGCTCCTCACTATAGTGATCAATTGGTTCATCGATAAACTGACTCAGCAGATCATAGGCGGCGTCCTCTCCGGCAGGGTAGCTTTGTATGATCTGATCCGAAACCTTTGGCCACTGCGGGTCATCGATTGATCCGGTTGCCTTGATGGAATTTTGCTGAGCTTCTTGGTTGAGATCATCTGCTTCGGGTGCCTTGATTACCTCGGGAGGCGCCTCGTCCAGTAGCGCTTGCCAAGACTTATAAAAGGGCGAGTAAACTTTATAAAACTCGTCTGAACCAGTTTTCACTTTGCCGGGCGCAACGATGCACTGTTCATGAAAGCGCTTGAACTCAATCTCTAAAGCTTGCAGCGCTTCGGTCACGTCTTTGTCCCGAGCGCGCTCGTTAATCTCATACTCAGAGTTAGCATATAGCCGGGAAACACTGTGCTGATCACAAAAGTCTTTGAGTGCGCCTGCGGTGTCACCAAACTGATCTGCGGTAACCACATGCAGAGCGATGTTTAACTCATCTAGTCTTTGCTGCAGACACTGAAGATTGCGGTGCAGGAAGTTTAGCTGCGCGTCAGAGACGTGGTGCTCTTGCCACTGCGCAAAACTCTTCACAAACAGCGCGGCTACCGGCTTGCCGTCCTCGCGTGAGTTTTCAGTCGCGCGAGTGAGCGCTGGATTATCGGTAAGGCGCAGATCGCGGCGAAACCAGACCAGATGCATAGGTGCTCGTCTTTTTAAAAAGTTGCTCAAAGCTTAAGCAGTTTTCGCGCGTGATCACAGTGGAACCCTGTTTGCTGTGTTGCGGTTATGCAAAGCGTAAGCTCAAGCAAAATGTCCACCCTCGTGCCCTAGGCGCGTAAAATCAAATTAACTCTACTGATCCAACCCACCAGATGAATCCAGCACCTCGCTCTCAATCTGCTGCCAGCGGCGAGCCACCAGATCAAGTGGCTGATCAGGCTAGAGTTAAAGCTAGTGTGCAAGCTAGCGCTCAAACCGAAAATCAAAAAACTAAGCTTCAGGCTCATTTGAAAACTCAGCTAGAAACCCCGATACAAGGGGCAACGGCGGTGATCTCTCATCGCGTCGATGCTCAACACCACGCTGAGTATGAACTCTGGTTGAGCCGAATTGCGCCCGTCGTTCAGTCCTATCCCGGGCACATGGACTGGCACGTGGTGCGCCCCATCACCGGCCACTCAGCAACCTATACCGTGATTTTGCGCTTTGATAACAAAGCGCACCTCGCTGACTGGATTGACTCAAGTGATCGACGTGAGCTGATTGCAGAAGCTCAGCAGTTTTTGATCCGCGATGAAATCAAAACCGGCACGGGTTTCGACTTTTGGTTTGCTGCTGGCGCTAAGCCGCCGCCGTGGAAGCAGTTTGTGCTGACTTGGTCGGCGATCTTTCCTTTGGTGTATGTGACACCTAAATTGCTTGCTCCAGCTTTTAGCGCTTTGCATCTGCCGAAAAGCCCAGCACTTCACACTTTGATTGCTACCGGACTGATCGTCGCACTCATGGTGTGGGTGATCATGCCGCGCTACACCCGCCTGATTGCAGACTGGTTTACGCGCCGCTGATTTTAAGTTTACTTTGTGCTTGTTAGTGGCTCTAAAAACCTCAAATTAACTCAACCCCTGTGATCCTCACAACGCTGCTACACAGCGTTACTTTGCATGTAACGCGGCGGGTCTGGTGCTTTGCTAAATTAGGGTCACTCCGCTGAGCCTGCAAGATTTTGTCCGGCGGTGACATTTTACTAATCAAAAGGAATCACCATGATTAAGAAGAGCGCAAACGTCCACTGGGAAGGAAAAGGCAAAAAAGGCCAGGGCCAGATCAGCACGGAAACCGGATCACTCAAAGAGTACCCCTACGGATTTGGTAGCCGCTTTGAAGACGATCGCACGGGCACAAACCCAGAAGAAATCATCGGCGCGGCGCACGCAGCCTGTTTCACCATGGCCTTTAGTTTCGCGATGGCGGACGCTGGTTTTGAAACCAAATCAGCTGACACCAAAGCCGTGGTTCACCTCGATAAAGAAGGCGACGGATTTGCGATTAAGCAGATTGATCTGCACCTTGAGGCATCAATCGACGGTATCGATGCTGTCTCTTATACACATCTGACGCTGCCGACGAAGAGGATAGTGTAGA
>CAJXOR010000085.1 GCA_913057715.1 uncultured Moraxellaceae bacterium | reverse complement strand
CGAGATCATGCCTAGTCTCGTGGGCTCGGAGATGTGTATAAGAGACAGACCCAGCTCAGCGTTTTGGTTAATCTGACGCTGGATACTGGCTGCCTGTGACTGAGTAAAGTTACCGCCAACCGTGACGCGGACGCCGGGACCCTCTGGGGCAGACGATGCACTAAACCCATTTAGATTGAGCCGAGCAACCAGCTCATCGGCACGCGCCTGATCAGCCGCCAGAGCCACTTGAACGCGGTAATTGTTCAGCGGTTTAGATTTACTGATCACCGCGCCAGTGCTTCTATCGACCGATGCGGCGTTATCAGCAGGCTTAGCAGGGGCAGCTTTTGCGGCAGCAACCGATGCCTGCGTATCTGCCGCAGGTGCTTTAGTCGCGGCAGGGCTTGGTGTTTTAGTAGTCGTTGAGCTTGAAGCGGGCTTAGTGGCTGATTCAGCTTTAAATAGTCCTCTGCTGACTCGGTTTACCCAAGCGCCATTGACCCTCAATTCAGGCTCAGCATTAATCACGTCTTTGAGTGCCAGCGCTGAAGCTTTGTTTTTTTCAGGGCCAACGAGCACTCTGACCCCGCTGTCGGTTTGACTCAGCGCCACTGCATAGCCTTTGGATTTGAGGCGTGCTGCTAACTGCTGGGCCTGCGACATGGTAGGAGCTAGGCTAGCCTGCACGCTGTATACCTGACTCCCGCCTTCAGCAGGTGCACGGCGCGCCTGAGCCAACCGATTGACAGCCGCACTCAGAGCATCTGCATCGCTTGAAACAGCTGGCGTTTCCTGAGTTTGAGCTGAACTGTCAGCAGTTAAACCCTGCGAGCCCTCAACCGCCCTATCTGTACCGGCAACAGACCCCTGCCCGGCTTCAGCGATCAGACCGGATTGGCTGCCACTTTGTGACACTTGAGCAGCTGCCCCCTGATCTTCATCCCCTAAAGTAATATCAACTAAGCCTGCCTCCAGTTGAAACTCAGCGATCTGTGCTTGTTGCTCGCGGGTGGCTCGGTCACGCTGCGCCTGCTCAAGCGCCCGAATTTGCTGCTCTTGCGCCACATCATCCTGCAGTTCATCGTCAATCAGATTGTCCTGCTGCTGAGCCTGGGTTGACTGAGTCGCCTCAGGCTGCCCTGAAAACCGCATCAGCCCAAGCACCAACAGGGTTGCCCCGATCAGCATCACTGCCCCGCCGATCCACTTGCTCATCTCATCTCTCATCTGGTTGCTCTGCCTCGTGCAGCGTATGAAAAGACCCACAAACCACGATTGTACCACCCGCAGGTGTTTGCGCGGCGGCTTGAGCCAAAGCCTCAGCCAAATGCCCACCGTAGCTGACCTTCACCCGCAGACCACCCTTGCCGTCCTCAGCCGCATCCAACCCATCAAACACGGCTCGCAAGGCATCTAAACTCGCCGCGCGGCCCTGAACATGAGGATCTTGGATCGGCGCGACAAACCAGCTAGCCTCAGGGTAGGCACGGCTGATTTCCCCAACCACCCCTTCGATGTCTTTATCGGCCAGCATCGAGAACACAAAACTTAAGGGCTGATCGGTTTTAGAACCAGCCTTTGAAGCTAACCACTCGCGCATGCGGGCCGTAAAAAAGCGCGCACCTGCCGGATTGTGTAGCGCATCCAGGATCAACGTGCGCCCTTCAGACTCACGAACCTCAAAGCGGCCTGGTAGCGACATGCCACTCATGGCAGTGACCACTTGACCCGCATCAATCTGCACATGGGACGCCAGCACCGCGGTGAGTGCCAAACTGACATTTTGTAGCGCAAGCTTTGGACGCGGTAACTTGAGTGTCAGCGCGGGGCTTGAGTAAACCCAGTGATCAGCGGCACTTTGCACCACGAAGTCCTGACCAAAAATCAGACTCTGAGCACCAATCTGCGCCGCATGATCCGCCACCGAGCGCGTAAGATCCTGACCTAACACCGCAGGCTTACCGCCGCGCAAGATCCCAGCTTTCTCAAAACCGATAGTCTCAAGATCACTGCCCAGCCAATCGGCATGATCGAGCGCGATGCTGGTGACCACGCCGACATCGCAGTTGATCAAATTAGTGGCATCGAGTCGCCCGCCCAATCCCACCTCGAGCACCCAAACCGTGCACTCAAGTTGCATGAACACCCAAAAGGCAGCAAGCGTCGTCGTCTCAAAAAATGACAACGACTCACCAATCTCAAGGCGCGCAGCATCAACCGCCTTGATTGCTTCTAAGATCAACCCATCTTCAGCGGGAGCACCGTCGATCTGGATGCGCTCGTTGAACGCATAAACATGCGGAGATTGATACAGGCCGACTCGCTGACCAGCTTGCATGCACAGCTCGCTGATCGCCTTGGTGGTGGAGCCTTTGCCGTTGGTGCCGGCGACCGTGAACACGGTAGCGTTTGGAGTGGTTGGGATGTTTAGCGCTTCCGCGACGCGGCGGATTCGCTCTAACCCCAAATCAATCGCTGAGCTGTGAATCTGGCCCAGGTAGTCAAGCCAAGTTTCAAGGCTTGCGGCTTCGCCGGGCTGGCTAGGGTGGGCATCTGGCATATTTGCCTAGCTCTGGGGCAACAGCTTGGCTAAAAGGCGATGAATCGTGTCTTTTAAGGCATGACGGTGCACCACCTGATCGATCACGCCGTGTTCCAGCAAAAATTCGGCGCGCTGAAAGGGCTCGTCCAGTTTTTCGCGAACCGTCTGCTCAATCACGCGCTTGCCAGCAAAACCGATCATGGCCTTGGGTTCAGCCAAGTGGATATCGCCGATCATGGCAAGCGAAGCGGTCACCCCGCCATAAACCGGGTGAGTCAGCACCACGATGTAAGGGATACCAGCGTGTTTGAGCCTCTCGATCGCCGCAGCCGTGCGCGCCATCTGCATGAGAGACAAAAGCCCCTCCTGCATGCGGGCGCCGCCAGAGGTAGCAAAACACACCAGCGGCAAGCCGGTAGATAAGCAAAGCTCAGCCGCCCTGCAAAACCGATCGCCAACCACTGAGCCCATGGAACCGCCCAAAAAAGCAAAGTCAAAAGCGCAAGCGATCAGCTCCAAATCTTCAATCCGGCCGCGGCAAACCGACAAAGCTTCAGTTGCTCCAGTTTTCTCGATCGCCTGCTCAAGCCTTAAGGTATAAGGCTTGGTATCAACGAAGCCGAGCGGATCAACCGCTTCGATCTCCTCATACAGTGTCTCAGTGATCTGATCGAACAGCCAGTTAAAGCGCTCGGCCGCGCTCATGGCTAAGTGCTCATCGCAGCTGGGGCAGACATTTTGATTGAACCTGAGCGCAGTAACCGTGGTCACCGCGTTGCAGTTAAAACAGGAGACGCTGGGTTCACTTTGCGCCGTCATGGGTTTTTCAACCTGACGCTGTTTGACCCCCGGAACCTCACGGTGCAGCCAGCTTGAACTTTGCGCTGATCCCTGAGCTTCGTTCATGACTTACGCATCCATCGCTTGGCGCATCTGCCCAAGCAGATCAACGATCTGATCACAGGCTTGTTCAGCGGGGTGCATGTCAAAGTTTTTGACCAGCGCACTGCCGACGATCACCCCGTCACTAACACTGGCCAAGGCGCTAGCAGACTCCGCATCGCGGATACCAAAACCCACGCAAATTGGCAGATCGGTTTTGGCTTTAAGTTCAGACAGCTTAGCGGAGACTTCCTCTATGTTGATGTTGGCCGAACCCGTCACCCCTTTGAGCGAAACGTAGTAGATATAACCACTACCCGCCTCAAGTACTGCGCGAGTGCGCTCGGGCTTGGTTGTAGGGGAGATCAAAAAGATCAGGTTCATCTCATGAGCGCGCAGTTTGGCTGAGAAATCTGCTGCCTCTTCTGGCGGCAAATCAACCATGAGCACCCCATCAACTCCAGCGTCTTTGGCGAGCGCCAAAAACTTGTCATAACCCATTATTTCGATCGCGTTGAGATAACCCATCACCACAATCGGTGTGTGCGTGTTGTCGCGGCGGAAGGTCTTGATCATCTCGATCGCGCCGCGGGTGCTGGTGCCCGCCGCTAAAGCACGCTCAGCAGCCAGTGCAATCACCGGTCCATCAGCCATCGGATCACTAAAAGGCAAGCCCACCTCGATGATATCTGAGCCCGCCTCAACCATGCGGTGTAGCAGCGGAACCGTGACGCTGGGATCAGAATCACCGGCCATCACATAAGGGATCAACGCCTTTTTGCCTTGAGATTTTAGTGCCTGAAGAGTCGTATCGAGTCGAGTGGCCATGCGCCGCCTTACAGTTAAGCTAGGGTGGCATTTTACACGTAAAGTGCCGCGCGCCCCAAACGTTGTGCGCAGCACTTAACCAAATGCCAGCGTTACATACCGCTGCCAGCGACCTCGATTCCCTCGATTCGAGCAACCGTGAGCAAGTCTTTATCGCCGCGACCCGACATGTTCATGATGATGGTTTGATCTTTAGGCAGTGTCTTAGCTAACTCAAGCGTGTGGTAGACCGCATGCGCAGTTTCAAGCGCTGGGATGATCCCTTCTTTCTCGGTTGACTCACGAAAGCCAGTCAGTGCCTGCTCATCGGTCACGCCAACGTATTGCACTCGGTCCATGTCTTTTAAAAAGCTATGCTCGGGGCCGACGCCTGGATAGTCAAGACCGGCTGAGATCGAGTGAGTCTCAAGGATTTGCCCGTCATCGTCTGCCATCAGGTAGGTGCGGTTGCCATGAAGCACACCGATTCGCCCAGCAGAGAGCGGTGCTGAGTGACGACCGGTTTCAACCCCATCCCCTGCTGCTTCTACGCCGATCATCTTGACTGATTTATCGTTCAAGAAGGGATAAAACAAACCGATTGCGTTTGATCCACCGCCCACACAAGCAACTAGATAGTCAGGCAGCTTGCCGGTCATCTGCAAGTGCTGCGCGCGTGCTTCGCGTCCAATCACTGATTGGAAGTCACGAACCAGCATCGGATAAGGGTGAGGACCTGCCACCGTACCGATGATGTAGTAAGTGTTGTCGACGTTGGTGACCCAATCACGCATCGCCTCGTTCATCGCGTCTTTCAAGGTTTTAGAGCCGCTTTCCACCGCCACCACTTTGGTGCCCAAAAGCCTCATGCGATACACGTTCATGGCCTGACGCTTCACATCCTCAGAGCCCATGTATACGACGCACTCCATGCCAAGCCTCGCCGCGATGGTCGCAGTCGCCACCCCGTGCTGACCTGCGCCGGTTTCCGCGATGATTCGCGTCTTACCGCTGAGCTTAGCCAAGAGCGCCTGCCCGATGGTGTTGTTGACCTTATGCGCGCCAGTGTGGTTTAAGTCTTCACGCTTAAAGTAAATCTGCGCGCCGCCGCACTGCTCACTCAGTCGCTTGGCGTGGTAAAGCGGCGTCGGCCGTCCGACGTAGTGTGCCAGATCGGTGTGAAACTCATGCTGAAACTCCGGATCGTCTTTGACGCGCTCATAGAGCTCCGACAACTCATCGATCGCTGCCATGAGCGTTTCAGAAACAAACTGGCCGCCATGCACGCCAAAGTGGCCGCGCTGGTCGGGAAACTGGGTGTAATCAACGGGTTTGTTCATATCGCACCTATCGCTTATTTGAGTAAAATGCCGCCGCTGGCCGGTTTATCGCCACGATCAACATATTGATACTATCTAGTACAAATCTTAGTTTAGTCTTCCAACATAACGTGCTAAGCACTCAATGTCATTGGCTTTCGTGTCATCTTTGAACCCAATAAAGTAAAACATCGTTTCGCATCAATCCTATAGCGCTTGCATAAACCGGCGCATCAACCTTTCATCTTTGATGCCAGGCGCACTCTCGATTCCGCTTGAGACGTCTAACGCATAGCAACCCAAATCCTCCGCAGCCTGATAAGCCTTGTGCGCGTTGTCAGGGTTGAGTCCGCCAGCGAGCACCCAAGGTGCATCCAGTTGTGGCACTGATTCAAGCGCCAGCGTGTGTCCAGTACCGCCGAGCAACGTGGGGTGGTAAGCATCTAGTAGGACACTGCTAGCGCCTGCCTTCATAAACTCACTGAGTTCAGCCGAAACATCTAGCTCTGAATTAACCCGAAGCGCTTTGATCCAGCGCCGGTTCACGGCAGAGGCCAGTCTTTGGCACTCATCAGGCGTCTCTGATCCGTGAAACTGAATCAAGCCGGGAGAGAAACTGGCGACAATTTGCTGAAGATCTTCTTCGCTGACATCCACCACCAAAGCAACCAAATCCACAAAAGCAGGAACTTGTCTGGCAAGCTTACTCGCTTGATCCAGAGTCACATAACGAGGAGACGGAGGGTAGCAAACCAGCCCCACGGCGTGAGCACCGCAGTCAATCGCTGCATGCACATCCTGCTCGCGGGTCAAACCGCAAAACTTTACCCTCGCTGCCCGGTTAGTGCTCATTGGATTCCAGATCAAACTAAAAACTGATTATGACTGATTGAGTTGCCGCAACAAAGACAAGTACTGAACGCGGCGGTCAATTTAGCCAGCACTGACATTTGCCCATAAAAAAACGCCGCTTTAAAGCGGCGTTTGATCTAACAATCGCTCAGTAGCGATAGTTAAGGTTAAACGTCAAGTTGTTGCTCTCATAATCAAAGTCACTAGAGGTACCACCAGCACCAGTCAATTCGATACCAGAAGTTGCGGCATAACGGTAGTTAACACCCATATCTAGCGCTGGATTAACCATATAGTTCACACCAGCGTTAACTTGATAGGCAAAAGACTCATCGCCATCGTCGAGTGCGTTTGGCACGGCATTTACACCATAGTCGTTAGCGTCGATCGCTGCGATACCAACACCCAAACCGTAGTAAGGAACAAATTTGGTACCCGTGTCGTATTCATGGCTCATGTTGGCCATGAAGGTAAAAGCGTCTAGCTCGCCAGTAGGGCCAGTTAGGTTGGCGCCGCCAGCACTGTGCGTATCGATATCGTTTTGCGAGTAAGCAACTTCAAGACCTAATTTTACGTTGTCGATAAAGTAAAACTGACCGAAGTTATAGCCGGTCTCAGCAGAGAGTACGTATCCAGTGTCGTATTCGTTGTCTACTGTCAAAGGTACAAGCGCAGTTCCCGCCTCAAAGTCAGTGTCGCTTACCATGCTTGCACCGGCAGCGAGGTTTACATACTGGGTGCCGATACGGTCGTTGAAATCAGCAGAAGCAGCGGTGCAAAGCATCGCGGTGGTAAGAGCAAAAGTGGCTTGCTTAATCATGGTGTGGCTTCCTTTATCAAGTGATGGGACTATATAACTACACTGAGGCATCATGTTCAGTTTCATTGTTCCCGCCTTTTTAGGTTAAGTTGTAACCAGATATATCAATCCCAGCCTAAAAATTAGTTTAGCAAAAGCTTGTTCATAGTTGAGTCAGCAACCGAGGACTGGCCGGTAAAAATCAGCTTAGGCAGCTTCACTCAACAAACAGATCACTCGGATCTCATCTTCACTCAGGTGCGCATACTCCATAGCCTTTGCTTTGATCTTCTTGTCCAACTGCGCAGCAGACTTGCCTTCGCTGAAACTGCTAAGCACGCGAGGGTCTATATAAGACTCACGTGCGATGGCTGGCGTGTTGCCTAAGCGCTCTGCAGTCTTTTTGACGGCCTCGCGGATGCAGGCTTGCTGGTCCTCGGTGCTATCGCAGTAGTCCATCTCGGACAAGGTGGTTGAGGCAACCACCGTCCCGCCCCAAGTTCTAAAGTCTTTAGCACTAAACTGCTCGCCCATGATCTGCGATATGTACTCGTTAAGCTCGTCTGAGTCGACGTAGTGCTTTTCTCCACTTTCAGACTGGTATTTGAACAACCGATAGCCCGGTAGCTCTGAGAGCTCGTTAACCACCTGGCATAGCTTGCGATCAACCACCGAGCGCTCCTGCTCTTGACCAGATTTACCGTCATAGTGAAAGATCAGCTCCTCCCCATCGCAGACGAGGTGGCGACGCCTAAGCGTGGTGAGTCCATAGGAGCCATTTTGCTTAGCGTATTTGAGCGAGCCCACCCGAAAGTAGGCGGTGTCGAGCAACCTGACCATACACGCCAGTACTTTTTCACGAGTCAGTTTGCGCTTGCGCAGGTGTTTGCCGGTGGTGACGCGCATCACCTCGAGCCGCTCAGCAAACTCAAGCATGCGGTCGTACTTAGCAGCCTGGCGACGCGCGCGGTAGTTTTCGTGGTAGATATACTGTTTGCGGCCGGCCGCATCACGTCCCTCGACCAGCCGATCCGCGGTGCGGTCTTCACTGATCTCAACCTCTTGCCAAGCCGGCGGGATCACCAATGACTCAATCCACTCGCGCGTGTCTTTGTCATGGATCACGCTACCGTCGTCAAGTCGGTAGGTGAATCCCTTGCCCCAGCGCTGCCTGGTGTACATGGATATCTTCCTAAATAATCAGCCAAAAAAAAGCTGGCACACGGCCAGCTCATATCATCAAACGCTTCAGACCAACTTGGCTTCAAGTGTGATCGTGGGTACTCCGGCCAGTGCTTTAGAGACCTGTCTCTTATACACATCTGACGC
>CAJXOR010000084.1 GCA_913057715.1 uncultured Moraxellaceae bacterium | reverse complement strand
GAGATCTCCACTATCCTCTTCGTCGGCAGCGTCAGATGTGTATAAGAGACAGCCGCAGGGTCGGCTAGGGTTGAAGTGTCGCCAAAGTCCTCCGTTTCACCGGTCGCAAGCTTGCGCAGGATCCGGCGCATGATCTTGCCAGAGCGAGTTTTGGGTAAATCCTGAGCAAAGATCAGGCGCTCTGGGGTTGCGATCGGGGAGAGCCGCGTGCGCACTTCTTGGATCAAACTCGTGCGCAGGCTATCCAGCTTGGATGCATCGGTGGTCTCAAAATCTGGGTTCAACTGCACGTAAGCCACGATTGCCTCACCCTTGATGTCATGGGGTATACCGACCACGGCCGCCTCAGCACAAGCTTTGTGAGCCACCAAAGCGCTCTCAATCTCAGCCGTGCCGAGGCGATGACCAGAGACGTTCAGTACATCGTCCACTCGTCCGGTGATCCATAAGTCCCCATCGCTATCGCGCATGGCACCGTCGCCGGTAAAGTAGTAACCCGGATGCGGTTCATAGTAGGTCTCTAAAAACCGCTTGGGGTTTTGCCAGACGCCGCGCATCTGACCCGGCCAGCCCGAGCGGATCGCGAGCAATCCTTGACCTGCTCCTGTTATCTCCTGACCCGCCTCATCGATCAGTACCGGCTCGATCCCTGGCAAAGGCTGCATGGCCGCGCCTGGTTTCATGGCGGTGCCGGGTAGCGGCGTCATGAGGATCCCGCCGGTTTCGGTCTGCCACCAAGTATCGACCAAGTGGCAACGCGCGCCGCCAAACTGAGTGAAGTACCAATGCCAAGCTTCCGGATTAATCGGCTCACCCACACTACCGATCAGTCTAAGCGAGTCACGTGTTGAGCTACCCAGAGCGACTGCGCCTTCACGCATCAGCGCACGGATCGCGGTCGGCGCGGTATAGAACAAACTCACTCCGTGCTTGTCGATCACCTCGCCAAAGCGCCCTAAATTAGGGTAGCTGGGCACCCCCTCAAACAGCAGGGTAGTGACACCGGCAAGGAGGGGGCCATAAACCATATAGGTATGGCCGGTGATCCAGCCAACATCGGCAGTGCACCAGAACACATCGGGGTGGTCGCTATCTGCGCCTTTGGCGTCGAAAACTTGGTTGAAAGTGGTCGCAGCGTAAACCATATAGCCTGCCGTACTGTGAACCACGCCTTTGGGCTTACCGGTGGAGCCTGAGGTGTAGAGCAAAAACAGCGGATCTTCACTTTGCATCACCGCAGGCTCACTGTTGTCTGCGGTGCTTGCAGCCAAATCGTGGTACCAGTGATCACGGGCCGGCTTCATGGAGCAGGGATCGCCCGTGTTTTTAAACACAAAAAGCTTCAGCTCAGCACTCAGTTCTGGGTCATCTGCTGCTACTTGATCCAGCGCCGCATCGACACTGGTTTTGAGGGCGTGCGCTTTTCCGCTACGAAAACTGCCGTCGCTGGTCACCACCACACGCGAGCCTGAATCAACGATCCGTCCAGCCAGCGCCTCAGCGGAAAATCCAGCAAACACCACCGAGTGCACCGCACCGATACGACTACAAGCAAGCATGATCACCGCCGCATCGAGGGTCATGGGCATGTATAAAGTGACACGGTCACCTTTTGATACTTTAAGCGACCTGAGCACGCTGGCCGCTTTACATACACGCATATGAAGTTCGCGATAGCTTAAGGTTGTCGACTGGTTTGGATCATCGCCCTCCCAGATGATCGCCGGTGCATCCGGGGTTAAATTTAAGTGACGATCGACAGCGTTGACGCACAAGTTGGTCTCACCGCCGCCAAACCACTCAATCTGGTGGTTGGCTGGATCGAAGTTGACATTTTTCACGCTGGTGGGCTTGGTGAACCAGCTAAAGTTTTCAGCCTGCGCTGACCAGTAAGCTTCAGGATCTAGGCGAGCGTGCTCTTTGAGCTGACTGTGCTCAGCCGGGGTGCGGAGTGCGGTTTTGCTAAAAGCGTCTGGGGTGGGGATGGTGGTCATGGCGAATCCTTGTGCGGTGGGCATAGCAGCGTCCTTGTGAGCCTCAGACTAGCAAAATCCACGCGCTTGCGTATGGCTTGCTACAATTGAGCAAAACAGAAGTAGGCAAAGTCAAATGCTGTGGATTAAGGCGTTTCACGTGGTATCGATGGTGTGCTGGTTTGCCGGGCTGTTTTATCTGCCAAGACTTTTCGTCTACCACGCCATGAGCACAGATAGCGTGTCTCAAGAGCGCTTCGTGGTGATGGAGCGCAAACTTTACCGCGGCATCATGTGGCCTTCCCTGATCGCCACCTGGGCGCTGGGAATCTGGCTGGTGGCGCTCGGCTGGGACTACTACCGCACGCAGAACTGGCTGCTGATCAAGGTTTTTTTGGTGATCGCCTTGAGTTACTACCACCTGTGGTGCGGATCGATCCGCTTAAAAATGGCAACCGACGCCAACTATAAGTCGCATGTCTGGTTTCGCTGGTTTAACGAGGCTCCGGTGATCGCGCTGATCGCGATCTGTATCTTGGTGATCGTTAAGCCGCAGTTTTAAAGCGGCTTAACTCATTGCATGCTCGCGCAGACGCTTGGTTTCATAATAGTCTTCAGCAGCAATTGTTTTCGTGAATTCGACTTCAAGACCTTCTAACTGATTAACGATCACCTCTATCTCATCAAGCTCAACACGAAAAAACTCTTTGCGTAGATTTACTGCATTAACCCGATGGTGAGAGAACTGGCGGTGAAGCTCAGTTTCAAGGGCGGGGGCATCGTCACTATAAATTACAGCATGAACATCAAAGCTAAATGGAACACTTGCATCGCCCAGCTCCTTGACTCGATCCATTGGATCAAGCCTGCGGGTCATACCCATCTTATAAATGTTCTCGCCAAAAGAGCCAATATTACTAATGACATAAACGTGGCCTCTTCGAGTTTGCTGAGCCATGCTAAGTGCCCTTTGTTCTTTTAACTCAGCTTCAGCCAAACGCATCTCTAAAGCTTCAATTTTCATCTGTGTAGCAACTCTATCTTCTTCGGAGGTTAGAAGTAGTTCAGAACGAGCTTTATTCAACAGCTCTCGATAAAGTTTCTCTTCTTTTTCAGCTTCCTCTACTGCCTTTCGATACTCCCTCTCTGCCTTAGCTTCTTCGCGCATCTGCTCGCGAATTAGCTGCTGCTCTTCAGCCTCCTCTTTGGATTTAAGGGTGTATTGATATTGAAGGGTGCACTCTTCGTACTTTAAAGTTACATAATCAATCGATAAGCCACAGCGAAGGGAGGCCACGAGACTCTCTAAACTATTTGCTAGTTTTTCTATTCGATCAAGGGTGCGCTCATAGTTCGAAGGCTTAACCTTTGATATAAGTAAGTCACATTCAATATTGAAAGTTCTCAAAACCAACATGATCTGACCATCGATTATTTTCTTGTCTCTAGAGTTATCTCCCGTTAACTGAACTTGACCTTCGATAAATGCTGCTTTGCGATTTTTTATTAAACTTTTTTGCTCTTCTCTAACACGCCTTATTTCAAGAGCAAAACGCTCTCCAGTTTCATATAAATACTCTGGAGTCTCAAAATGTCCATATGAAACAAATTCTTCAAGCCGATTATAAAGATCTATCTTAGACATCAGCATATTTATATGTGCTTCTAACTGATCTAAGGCAGATTTCTTTTCAGATAAGAGCTGCCTTGTTAATTCTAAATTACTATGATCAAGATCAAGCTGAGCAGAAATCGATGTTGCATTTGATCTGAGTTCCTGTAAATCAAGCGTCTGTTCTTTGATTTTCTCAAGGTCGCCTTTAGAATTTATTAGTTTTCGCTCTAACTCACTAAGAATTTTCTCAGCCTCCTGTTTCTTCAAATTATTTGTCTTTAAACCCTCTTCGAGTGTTTTGAAATCCTGAACCTTACTATCTGATTTTTTCTTGATAAAGAAAATAGCTGCGGCAACGGGTAATACATAAGCAATGACAAGAAATAATAATGTATCCACAATTTACCTCAAATATTTTTCAATGAATTTATATTTAATTAAAGCTCTGGCTTCGCAGCGCTGTTCGTAACATATTTTTTCGATTGCTAACTGTTGCTTTCTTTTATTTGCAGCATCTTTAAGTTCTTTTTTATTTTCAATCTCTAACGATTTCTCTAGCAACCTCTGCTGGCGTTGAAAATCAGCATCTTTTCTATTTAACTCTTTTTCTCGGCGCAAGCGATCTCTTTCCATCTCTTTAGATATCTTATTAACCGCTTTACCAGCTTTAATCAGCGTATTTAACCCACTTTTTTTTCTACTCATATTATTTTTCTCGGATTTTAAATATCGACATCAAATCGCGGTATGCTCTGCCACCACTTTCTCCAGCGCCTCATCGAGCTCGATCCCGCTGGTGTTAAGCACCCCAGCCAATCCCTGATACCAGCCAATGAGCAGCAACAGCTCGGTCAACAGTGCAGGCTTGAGCTCCTCGCTCAGGGCTTGGGTCGTCTCATCGCTCACGCAAGCCTCTAGTAAAAACTCATCGACCGCGCGCAGCATCAGCGCTTGAATCGGTGTCAGAGCTGCTTCTTCAGCACCATCCACACCCTCACCAAAAGCAGCCACCGCATGGATCTGAGCATCGGTGACTCCGGCTCGCACCCCGATATCGACGTGTTGACCCCACTCGTAGCGGCAGCGCAGCTTCCAGCCGATCCGCAGGATCACCAGCTCGGTATCCACTCGAGGCAGCTCACCGCCCGGCATCAGTTTCATCGCGTAATTGACAAAGTGCGGCAGCAGGCGAGTGTTGTTCATGAGCAGCAGCCATAAATTGGCGGCATTTAGGCCCCCGACTTTTTCGATCCCAAGCAAAGCTGCGCGGGTCAAAAGACTATCCTGTTTGCTTGCTGGTTGTATCCTTGGTTTTGCGCTGCGTTGCCAGCCGCCAGCCGGCTCTAACAATCGACTCATAAAAACTCCTTTTTTATATAAGCTAGGTCATCACATGATCAGAGTTTTACTTTACCTCAATTAAAGCGGTGCATGCGCCTTGGCGTGTTGTCCGCTAACTGCTCAGCCAGTGTCGCCTGTCTGGCAAAGTGCGCAAGCTCACCGAGCTTCCCCGGCAACCCATCCTCGCTGATCCCCCACTCTCGGTACAGCGTGGCGGCACTGGTGACGATGCGCTCTGCCGAGTCCCATTTGGCAAATGCCTTTTGTTGAAACTCCTGACTCAATGCCACGCTGTGCGCCGCTTCAAAGCTGCTCATCCCCGACAGTGCACAGCGCTGCAGGCGCTCAGGTACCCAGTCCCAGTACTCAAGTAACCGCTCGATGTCAGCCAATGTCGCAAAGGGGCCGTGGCCAGGCACGATCGCCTGGGCTTTGTAGTCACAAAGCGCTCGAAGTCCCGCGGTCATGTTTTCAAGCGGACCCGCCCACATGACCGGGGTGGCACCCACAAACAAGATATCGCCAGCGTAAAGCACGCCTTTACTGGGCACATAAACCAGTGCATCACCGTCGGAGTGGGCAGGGCCCAGTTCACGGAGCACTATCTGGGTGCCACGCACGTACAAAGATCGCTCCCCGCTAAAGGTTTCCGTCGGCGGAGTCAGCGCCACGCCTGTAAAATCATAGGGCGCAAACATACCCGCCATGTAGTGGCCAAGCACCACAGCCTGATTGGCGCGCTGACTGACAGCAAGCTTGGGCAGGCGCGCCATCACCCGGCTTGCGCCCTTGAGGAGTCTGAGCGAATCCGGTCGGATATGCGCCATCGCTGCCTGTGTGTTGGCAGTGGCGATGATCGGCTTATCCGCAAACAACTGATTGCCCCAGCAGTGGTCCCCGTCGGCATGGGTGTTGATCATATACTCAATCGGTGAGCGACAGGTCACCGGCTCGCAAACTTTGAGCAGCTCACGGGTGAACTTAAGATCCCAGCAGGTATCGATCAACACCGATTCCCCGCCGCAATCAATCAGCCCGATGTTGGTTTCGCCCCAAGACCCGTTTGGCACCATATAGGCATAGGCACCCGCCGCACACTCATAAAGGCCTTGAGTAAAGTGGGGCACTTCACCAAAGCGAGTCGTTGCTGCGGGGCTGGGTTGCCTTAAAATCGGCTGCTTCGCCATGAACCTACACCGCTATCGATGGTTAGCTGCTTGAGCTGCTTTTTTCTTATCTTGATTATGACGAGGGGGCGCCAGCCTTTTTAGACTCTACCCGCCATCGGTACTCACTTTGTACCATCGCGCACTTTTAACCAAAAAGCATGCTATAAAATGACGACATTTGACCGCTACCTACGAAAGCCTAACTTTCGCGGCTGCGGCATCCACTGAAGACTAAAACAATCAAATCACCAATATAAGGAAGTAACCCTCATGACTCAACGGACTGATGTCACCTTCTCCTCAGGCAAATCCAAACACAAAGCCGAGTGCGCCGCTTGGTTATACCTGCCAGAGAAAAAGGACAAAAAACCACCCGTGATCGTCATGGCGCACGGTTTATCCGGCACCAGAGATATGCGCCTGCCAGCGTTTGCTGAGGCGTTTAGCGCCGCGGGCTACGCTTGCTTGGTGTTTGATTATCGCCACTTTGGCGAGAGCGGCGGGGAACCTCGCCAGCTCATCGATATCGATCACCAGCTTGAGGACTGGCGAGCAGCCATAGAGTACGCACGCTCGCGCGGCGACCAAGTGGATGCCCAGCAGGTGGTTCTCTGGGGTAGCTCGTTCAGTGGCGGCCATGTGATAAAGCTGGGCGCAGAGGATTCCAGCATCAAGGCGATCATCTCTCAGTGCCCCTTCACCAACGGCATCGCCTCAGCAAGCACACTAAACCTCGCGACCTTAACCAAGATCACGGCGATCGCCTTGGCCGATCTCACGGGGTCGCTGGTGGGCGCCAAACCGATCACCATCAAAGCGGCTGGCAAGCCGGGTGAGGCGGTACTCATGGATGCGCCAGATGCTGAGTCCGGTATGCTAAATATAGTTGGGCCGGGTAGCCTTTGGAAAAACGAGGTGATTGCGCGCTTTGTTTTGCAGATCACCCGCTACTTTCCCGGCACAAAAGCCAAAAACCTACAGATGCCTGCACTGTTTTGCGTGTGCTTGCCTGACTCTGTCGCGCCTTCAAAACAGACGCTCAAGCATGTGTCACAAGCCAAAAAAGGCACGGTCAAGACTTATGACTTGGGTCACTTCGATGTTTACACCGGAGCCGGTTTCGATGCGCTATCATCCGATCAGCTGGCTTTCTTGCAAGCAGAAGTGCCGGTTAATTAGCCGCACCTGAGCGGTACGGCGGTTTTGTTTAAGTGGCGTTGATCTGACTGCTGTAGCGCTTAAGTATTTGGGATTGAGCCTGATCGCGTGGGCATTTTATTGGTTTTGGATTTTAAGTTGAAAGGGTATAAAAACTGCCCCCACATACCTTCGGGTATGTCGTCACTGACCGTGCCGTACTTGCTCGCCAAGTGCTTTGGCAAGTAGTAAGTGCCAAAGACGCGGTCGTATATCGGCAAAAAGGCGGCGTAGTTTTTGTCGATCGCGGCGTCTTCTGAGCTGTGATGCCAGTGGTGAAACTCAGGGGTTGCGATCAGGTGGCGGACCACAGGGAAGCGAAAGCGCACGTTGGCATGGATAAAGATGGCATGAAACGAGATAAACACGAGGTAAGCAAATACCGCACCCGGCGCGAAACCCAGCAAAAAGATCGGCAGGTAACCAGCAAAGCGGTTAGCCAAGATCTCAACCACATGCAGGCGAGAGCTTGCTAGCCAGTCCATGTGCTCACTTGAGTGGTGTACCGCATGAAACTTCCATAACCACGGCACTTCATGCATGGCTCGGTGTATCCAATAAGTGCCTATATCCACAACCGCCAGAATCATGAAAAACTGTACCCAAAGCGGCAGACCGTATACCCAGTTTTGAATCGGGTTGTCCGTGTACCGGTGAAGGAGCACCTGCACTGGTATGATCGTAAAAAAGGCAATCAGCTGCACGCCTAAGTGGGAGAACATAAAGTATTTGATGTCCGTCACCCAACCCTTGCGCAAGGTGAGCTGATCGGCGTTTTTACTAAAAGCGCGCTCAAGCGGTATAAACACCAGCGCCAAAATCAGCAAGGTGAGTACAAAGTAGTCAAGCCCCACATAGACCCCGCGAATCTCATAGCGCGACAAACCCACAGGAAGCGCGGAAAGTATGGTCGCGCTCAAAGCCAGTCCAATCCCAGTAAAACCATAGCGCTGTCTGGTATTTGCTATCGTTGAGTACCAACCAAAACTAAAACTGATGGCCACCGCGATATACAGAAGGGTCTTCATCAAGTCGACTTGATAAAGGCCGCGCATCTCAGGAGTCAGCAGCAGGTTGGGGAACAAAAAGCATAGAGCAGCGCATACTGCGAGCGCCCCAATACTGATGGAGATCACAGCACTGATCTTGCCGCTGCCGGAAGTCAGGGTTAGGTTTTCATATTTTGTTCTTAAAAAATTGGCCATACGCTTCTTCTTTGTTCGATGATTTATGGGTTCGCACTTAACCGCTGAGTAAGTCTCTAGCACGATCGATGCTGTTTTAAAAAGTTGCCGTCTCGTTATTGTCGTTAGCAGGTTTTAGGTTCCAAGCGTCGCCATCTATGCAATCAATGTTGGCGACCAAGGCATTTTACCCATAAAAACCCAATATAGGCTTATTTGCCAGCTATAGCGGTAAAATCAGAGTCAATTTCCACAGCA
>CAJXOR010000083.1 GCA_913057715.1 uncultured Moraxellaceae bacterium | reverse complement strand
CACTATCCTCTTCGTCGGCAGCGTCAGATGTGTATAAGAGACAGGTTCACCAGCATGATCAGCAGCAAAGTGGGGATGATCAGCGCGAGGCGCTTTAGGATGTAGATCAGCATCTAGTTGGCTCGCTGTTTGAGTTTAGCAGGAGCTGGCGCGTCACTGCTCCACCAGTACATGAGCCCCAAGGCGTATTTGGGCGTGACCTTGGGCGGTTGCACTGATCGCCAGTAAGCTACGCGGGTTGAGGGCGTACCGTACGTAGGCACCACATAAGCGCCGCTGACCAACAGGCGATCAAGTGAGCGGCTAAGCGTCACCAACTGCTTACGGTTTTCAGCCTTAGCGATTTGATCAATCAACCGATCAATCGCTGGGTTTTTAAGCCCGATGATGTTGCGGCTGCCGGGCTGATCTGCGGCCCCAGATCCCCAATAATCAATCTGCTCTTGGCCTGGGGACAGGCTTTGGGCGAACTGTCCCAGCATCATGTCAAAGTCAAAGTTTCGCACCCGCTCTGAGAACTGCGGCATATCCACAACGCGGATCTCGGCATCTATCCCCAGACGCTTAAGGTTCTGCACATAAGGTAAAAAGATCCGGTTCAAGTCGCTGGTGTAGTTGAGTAGCTCAATGGATACCGGTTTGCCCTTAGGATCGATGAGCTGTGTGCCGCGGTAGGCAAAGCCGGCTTCAAGCAGTAGTTTTCTGGCCTTAAGTAAGTTGCTGCGGTTAAACCCGCTGCCGTCACTCACGGGGATTGGCTGCGGGTTAAGTAGACGCTGCTTTTGGTGAGCGCCAAGCATCGGCAGCAGAGGTTTGAGCGTGGCCAGCTCAGCAGCACTTGGCTTGCCGGTTGCCTCAAGCTCTGAGTTTTGAAAGTAGCTGTGCAGTCTGCGGTAACCTGAGTAAAACAGCGTGCGATTCATCCACTCAAAATCATAAGCCAGCGTCAGCGCCTCGCGCACGCGTATATCGCGAAAAAGCGGCTTGCGCTGATTCATGATGAAGGCTTGCATGACCATGGGCCGAAAATTTTCGATCTCAACTTTTTTAACCAGACCCTGTTTCACCGCAGGAAAAGTGTAGTTGACCGCCCAGTTGCGCGCTTTGTTTTCCTCTCGAAGCGCATACTGCCCTGCCTTAAACGCTTCAAACGCGACCTCAGAGCTACGAAAGTAGCGAAATGTCAGTCGATCAAAGTTGTTCGCACCAAGGTTGACCAGTAAGTCTTTGCCCCAGTAATTGGGGTTTTTATCGTAGTTAAGCACGCGCCCTGGCTGAAAGCGCCCAACCGTATAAGGCCCGCTGCCCAAAAGCGGGGTTAAGCTGACCTTATCGAATTGATCGTCAACTTTATGCGAGGTGATGGGAATCTGCGCGACCACCATCTTGATCTCTTCGTTGCTGGCGTCTTGAAAGTCAAAGCGCACTCGCTGGGCATCCAGTGCTGTGACTGATTTCACCGCGCTTAAGTAGTTTCGATAGAAGATCGCGCCTTTACTCAAGAGCGACTCATAGGTAAATACCACGTCTTTGGCGGTGACTCTTGATCCGTCACTAAATCTGGCTTTGGGATTTAGGTTGTAGATGATCCAGCTGGCGTCGGTTGTGTCATAAGTCGCTGATTCAGCGAGCAAAGGATACATGCTAAAAGCCTCATCGAGCGATTGCTGCATGAGGGACTCGTGCACTAAGTACAGTTCGGTTGCTGCTGATCCCTGATCAATAAAGGGGTTGAAGTGATCAAAAGTGCCATTTGCGGCTTGCGACAAAACACCGCCCTGCGGTGCACTCAAGTTGGCGTAAGGCAAGGCTTTAGCGTTCATGTGTGCTGGCGTATCGTTATGCGCCATCGCCGTCACCGTGACGACTTTGGCGTGCGCACTGACGACAAATGCCCACCCTATCAAACCCAGCAAGCTGATCTGAGCGCACTTCGGTGGCCAAGATCCCATCTGAGCCTTTATCGATCCAAGTAAGCGAGAGGCTCCGATCACGGCGCAGGAACTTGCAAAGTTTGGCCGATTTGAAGCATCGCCGTTGAGCTGAGCTTGTTTAGCTCAGCTAGCTCTTGGACGCTGATGTCGTATTGTTTTGATAGAGCAATCAGGCTGTCCCCTGAACGCACTTTGTAGGATTGAGTGAGGCTGGGTACTTTTAGGGTTTGTCCGATTTGCAGTTGATCGCGGCTAGATAGGCCATTTGCCTCAGCCAGCGCCTCAGTGCTTAGGTTGAATCGGCGGGCTAACTGAATCAGTGAGTCACCCGATCTGACTTGGTAAGTGCTTGGGTTTTTCAGGTCCGCAGATGCTGGGGCAGTTTTAGTTCTAGCAGTAGCAGCAGATGAGTCACTTGAAGATCCGGTTAGCTTGAGCGTCTGGGCTACTCTGAGGTTGGCGTTGGCACTTAAGTCGTTATATCCAGTCAGCTCACTAACGCTAAGTCCAAACTGAGCGGCCACTCCGGTTAAGGTATCTCCGCGCTTCACCTGATAGGTTTCAGGGTTGGGTGCTGCTCCAGCCGGAACCTTTAGCGTTTGACCCACGTATAAGTCCGCAGTTGGCGCTAAGTTGTTGAGCTTGGCTAAATCCGCCGTGCTCATATCAAACCGCTTAGCTAAAGCGATCAAACCGTCTCCTGCAGCGACTTGATAATCAATCAGATTATCAGATGCAGCGCTAATCGTTGGATTCGGCTGAGCGCTAGGTTGTGTTTTGGGCTTTTTGGGTTCAGCTGG
Organism: uncultured Moraxellaceae bacterium; assembly: GCA_913057715.1. Taxonomy (GTDB): domain Bacteria; phylum Pseudomonadota; class Gammaproteobacteria; order Pseudomonadales; family Moraxellaceae; genus CAJXOR01. The sequence goes on along the minus strand of CAJXOR010000083.1, from coordinate 6,018 downwards.
TAAGGAGCCTTGAGGGAATCTGAGTGATTGGCCGCGCAGTAAGCCTGCAGTTGAACTTAAGTTGTTGAGCTCAGCCAAGTCGCTGATCGACACTCCTGAGCGCGCTGATAGTGAACTTAAGCTGTCTCCAGACACCACCCGGTAGGTTTGGGTTGGCTGGGCTACTTTAGGGCGAACCACCGGCTTAACGGGTTGCTTAACCGCTGGCTGGTAACGGGGAGTCAATTTAGGCTGAGGTTCGGCCTGAGTGCGCAGCGGTTCTGGCACGGGTTTATAACCGCCCAATTCGGGCTGCCTCTCAGCAGCAAACGCTTTTTCAACCGCCCGCTCAAGATTGATGCGACTGGGATCGGTTACCAGCGGCGCTGCAGTTCGCTCGGGCACAGAGGCGCTTTGAGTGAGGTTAACCGGTGGCTGATAGGGTTTAATTTGAGGGGTTCGCAAAGGCTGAGTGCCGAGCATGGAGGCGATTGCGTCCACGCCTTGAGCGGGCTGGTTCAGCGGGCTGCCTTCTGGCAAGGCTCTGGGTTTGGGAGCCTCGGGGGGCACAAAGGGTTTGGGTTTGGTGTTTTTATTGGCTGATTGCGCGAACTGAGCGAGACCGTTTGAGGTTTTGGGCAGTTCAGCGGCTCGTGCTTGCAGGCCAAATGTCAGCAAAGCAAACCCCATCAAAATAGCGATAGAGGAGCTCAGTGGTTTAGGCATAGGTGCTTTGGTGGCGGCCGCTGGCGCGGCAGTCATCTGAAATTTTGGGGTTTTGAATGTCAAATTTGGAAGCATAAGGGGTATCTGTCGGTAGCTAAAACGAGTGGGTTTAGCGATGATCACCAGCACAAATCCATCCTTGGTTTAAGCGTGCTTGCAGACATTTTACTCTAATCACCGCTGCCCTTAGCTTAGCGAATTTCAAGGGTTGCGTCACAACAAACTCCAAGATTTGCCGCCCAGTGATGCAAAATCAGCCACAGGATGGCTTGCAGATTAGTTCTCGGCCGTTTTGCGCCCCCTCAAGATACAGATAAGCGCTGTCGTTTGCGCCAAAGCGATCGGTATCTGAAGACTGACTGGACGGCTGACTGATTGACACGGTGATGTTTTATGGACTGAAGGGATGAGAGGGGTTTTTCAGCATGCTTGCCAATACTTGAGGCTTTGCGCGCCTTCCCCTATACTGCTTGGCTTTATTTTTGTCAATCGCCTTGAGCGACTTGAGCCAATGATGACCCAAAAACAGCCCAGACATTTTTTGACTTTGCAAGATTTGAGCAAAGCAGAGCTTCAGACTTTGATCAATCGTGCGATTGAGCTGAAAAAGATGCAGCACGCGCACGAGCTGCACGCATATTTTGAGGGCTACACGCTGGGCATGATTTTTGAGAAAGCCAGTACGCGCACGCGGTTGTCTTTTGAGGTGGGCATGTCGCAATTTGGCGGTCATGCAGTTTTCTTGAGCCCCAAAGACACTCAACTGGGCCGCGGTGAGCCGCTTGAAGATTCTGCTCGCGTGATCTCAAGCATGGTAGATGCAGTGATGATCCGCACCTTTGAGCATGAGAAGATTGAAACCTTTGCCCGCTATTCATCAAAACCCGTCATCAATGGCCTGACCGACGCATATCACCCTTGCCAACTCTTGGCAGATGTCATGACCTTTGTTGAAAAGCGCGGCTCAATCCAAGGCAAGAAAGTGGTGTGGATAGGCGATGGCAACAACATGTGCCACTCCTACATCAATGCTGCTGAGCGCTTTGACTTTAATCTAGTGATCGCAGCACCCAGTGGCTATGAGCCTGACCCTGATTTATTGGCCAAGCATGCGGATCGCTGTGAGTTGGTGCAGGACTTTGAAGAGGCGGTAAAAGGCGCCCACCTAATCAGCACGGACGTCTGGACCAGCATGGGGCAAGAAGAAGAGTCAGCCAAAAGACTTAAGGACTTCTCGGGTTTTCAGGTCACTGAAAGCGTCCTTGATAAAGCGGATACTGAGGTGCTACTCATGCACTGTTTGCCAGCACACCGAGGTGAGGAAGTTAACTTGAGCGTGCTTGATGACCCGCGCTCAGTGGTTTTTGAGCAGGCGCAAAACCGTCTGCATGCACAAAAAGCCCTGCTTGAGTTGCTCTTAAAAAGCTAACTCAGAATTTAAAAAAACCTCAGCATGCTGAGGTTTTTTTTATTTACACCTATCAAGACTTAGAGGGTAAATGTCGGCTTGTCTGAACCTGCGGTGCTTGAGAGCAGTTGCTGTATGTGGCTTTTGATCTTCGCTGCGCCGCTATCTTCGCCAAACTGCACCGCATAACCTGAGGGTCTGAGTGCACTGTTACGGTAATTGACCCAGACCACTTTGCCATTTAAGGGGAGGCGCTGATCTAAATCAGGCAAACCGACGGCGACAAACACGTCTTCACCTAAGGCTTTAGGCTGTGCGCTACGGATGTAAAGCGCCCCGTTTTTGACAAAAGGTAAGTAGCTTGAATACAGGGTGGTCACATCTGGGATTTGGCAGTTAACGATCCCACCAGGTTGGGGCATGGCCATCGATCGACTCTCCTTGGCAATAACGACGTTTTATCTACTTTACCACATCAAAATTGGCTGCTGCGGTGGGATTTGAGCGAATCGAAAGCCTCAAAAGCACCCTCTGGAGCTTCAAGTTAAGAGCAGACGTGGCCGCGTGGCTTTGAGCCGGTCGCTTAGCTTTGCGCCAGTAGATGATGAAGTTGATCGAGAGTGTTTTGCTCAGCGATATTTTGCTTGGCGAGCCGCCGGTTGTCATAGATGAACTGCTGAATCCGAGTCACCGCTTCAAAAGCTGGCAGTGGATCAAGCTTATCCCAAGGTAAATCAGCAATCACTGGCTCAAGCGCTAAACCTAGACTTTGCGTGTCACTCAACAGCTGATCTAAAACTGCCAAGTACTCGCCCAAGCTCATGCGCGCCGCCCAAAACACACTGGCGCTCGCCGGATCGCGCTGGCCTATCCGCAGCGCTTGCCAAACCAATAGGGCATTTTTCAGCTGGCTCATGCTCTGCTCTAGATCTAAATCAGCCGCCTTAAGTGGTGAGAACCCGCTGAGTTTTAGCCGGTTAAGCGCATCAGACTTACCCATAGACTCAAGCCAAGTGATCGATTGATCAATACTGGGGCTGGCTGCATCGACACGCTGCAAGCGACTGATCAACGTGGGGAGCAGCTGGCTTGCGGTGTCGCTCACCATCACAAATTGGCAGCGCTCAGGCGGCTCCTCCAAGAGCTTGAGCAGTGCGTTAGCTGACGCCAGATTGATCTGGGTTGCCTCAGGCACATAGACGATTCGGTATCCGCTGCCGCGCTGGTTGGCAAATGGAACCAGATTTTCACGAATCTCATCGATCCGGATCGTCTGGCTTTTGGAGTCCGCTGCCGGAATTAGGTGCAAGATGTCGGGGTGAGTCCCCGCTTTGATCCAGTTGCAGCTCGTGCAACTTCCGCATGCGTGAGTAATTTGACGGTTTTGACACAAGATCCAGCTACTGAGTTGTAGGGCAAAGCGGCGCTTGGCCGTGCCTGATTTACCGGCAATCAACAGAGCATGCGGCAGTTTGCCCACTTCGGCAGATTGAGTAAGCTGCTGCCACGCCGTTTGCTGCCACGCATAAACCGGCTCAAACACTTGCAGCGTGTCAGCATAGTGGCTGGCTGAGTGGTCAGTGAAGCTTGAGTCTGCTTTTGCCATCAGGAAGGCAGCTCAAAGCGGCTGGCAGGAAGTTGGTTGAGTCGGCTGAGATCCTCAGCCGTATCGACCCCGGCTGGAACCGGATCGACAGCCAACTTGGCAGCGATACGAGCGCCATGATCTAAAAACCGAAGTTGCTCAAGCGACTCTATCAGCTCAAGCGAGCTGGGCTCCCAACCACTAAAAGCCTGCAGCGCCTTCACTCGGTATGCATAGATCCCTATGTGACGAGTGCAGCGCTCTAGGCGCGACTCCTCATTGATTGGTTTTTGCATCAGTGCATCGCGACTCGCTGGGATCGGTGCGCGCGAAAAGTAAAGCGCCTCAAAAGTGCTGGAAACTACGGCTTTAACCGCTGAAGGGTCTTCAAGTTCGTCCAAGTTCTTAAGCTTTTCAACCAAGGTAGACAGAAGACACTCAGGCTTTTCAATCAGTAACTCAGCCACCTGGTTGATCACGCTCGCCGGAATCAGCGGCTCATCGCCTTGCACGTTGATCACTAAGTCGTCTTCATGCCAGCCGCGAATTTGCGCCACTTCAGCTAAGCGGTCGGTGCCACTTACGTGATCGGCTCTAGTCATCTGCGCATCAAAACCAGCAGCCGTGACCACATCAAAGATCTTCTGGTTGTCGGTTGCCACACACAGCGAATCGTGCTGAGCCAAGGATGCTCGGCGCACCACATGCAAGATCATCGGTACCCCGTGAATCAGCAGCAGCGGCTTTTGGGGGAGCCTGGTGCTGGCCATACGAGCCGGGATAACGATGTGTCTTTGCATGGGGTGTCCTGTTCGGGATTTCTGGTTGATCTAAATCAATGGTAAACAAAATTCGCTTTGGGCTTTTTACGCGCCGCCGTCAGTTTTGGTGGTCATTTGGCAAAATGTCACCGTTAGCCAGCACGCCCAGTCTGATCAACTCAGCGCTCAAGCGATCACGCAAATCAGGGCTGAGCTTGGCCTCAATCTTAAGCACTGCGATCGGTGTGTGCTCTAACCACTCTGGCCTAAACTTTACGGCATCTTTTTCGGTGGTGATGATCAGCGGCAAGTTGGTCACCAGATCCTGCGAGGCGTATGTGTGGTGATCATCTAGGGCGCGCGGAGTGAGGTTAAAACCCATATGCTGTAGGTCATCAAAAAAGCGCTCAGGCTGCGCGATACCGGCGAGCGCAAGCGCTTGATCGCCAAAGCGCTGCATCAGCTCCTCGGCGCTAAGCTTAAGATCAGGGTTATCCAACAGATAGAAGTGACTCGGGCGGATCTGCAGGTCGCAATCAGCACTTATCCCGCGCTTGATGATCAAATCGCACTGCTTAAGGCGGCTAACTGGCTCACGCAGAAAACCGGCGGGTAGTAACCAGCCGCGGCCAAAACCGCGTGCGGTATCGACAATTGCCCAGCGCGCTTGGGGGCTTAGCGCATGATGCTGCAATCCATCGTCACTTAAGATCAGATCGGGCTTATGATCGCTTATAAGCAGTTTGATCGCGGCAGCCCGGTTGGGGCTGGTGCAGACCACTGCCCCGCTTCTTGCGATCAAAACTGGTTCATCACCAGCAATACGGGGGTCACTTTGCGCGTCGATGAGCTGGGCTTGCTCAGTATCGGTTTGGCCTCCGTAGCCGCGGCTGATTACGGCTACCTTGATTCCTTGAGCGCCCATCCAGTCAATCAGCGCCAAAACCAGTGGGGTTTTGCCGCTACCGCCCACCGTGATGTTGCCAATCACGATGACTGGAGTAGGTGAAACGAAGGGTTTCTTGATGCGTAAACGATAAATTAATCGGTGCACGGTTGATAGCAGCCAGTAAAGCCAGCTGAGTGGAAGTAGTAACCAAAGCCAGCCAGCATCGGTGCGCCAGGCTTGGTTGATTTTCTGCTCTAAGCTCAAGCGCTCGCCTTTGGATCAAGGTCGCTCCAGAACCTGTTAAGCGACAAGTGTATGCAAAGCCCAGCCCTTGATAGAGGCAAGTCGACAGAGTTCAGTTTCATGAGCGGTTGATCTGCTGATCGGCAAAGTCTCTCTCGTACATGGAGCTGTAGGTTCCACCTAGCTTCATGAGCTCTTCATGACTGCCCGTTTCGATGATGCTCCCGCGATCCATCACCACGATCCTATCAGCCTGCTCGATGCTGGTTAGGCGGTGAGCGATCATGAGGGTGGTTCGACCAGCCTTTAAGGCTTCGATCGCTTCTTGAATATAGTGCTCTGACTCGTTATCAAGGGCACTAGTCGCCTCATCTAGGATCTGTCTCTTATACACATCTCCGAGCCCACGAGACTAGGCATGATCTCG
>CAJXOR010000082.1 GCA_913057715.1 uncultured Moraxellaceae bacterium | reverse complement strand
GAGATCATGCCTAGTCTCGTGGGCTCGGAGATGTGTATAAGAGACAGGATCCAGACTTTCATTGGCGAACCCTAAATTAATCTATTCAAGATTATACGCAACTTTGTTCGTTTGTGTTGTCCACTCAGCCTGCTTTTCGCGATAAGTGCTTATGAGCCATGGTATTTTGATGGTTATAGGGACAATCACTTACTAATCCAGAGTTGAGCTATGGGCTTTCATCGGTTGTTGTGTGGCTTTTTAAGGGGTCCAAACGTACACTATGTCTTTGAATAAACCAGTGATAATTGATCAAAATGCCCAGGGGTAAAGTCCTGTCCGGAAAGTGGTTTTTAGGTGATTCGATTCTGAGTGTCGCACTGCTGACGTCGGTCGCGCTGCACCTGATACCGATCTTTGGGCTCAGTTTCGTGGAGCCAAGTGCACCAGCCACTCCATCGGCTGAGGTGGTTCAGGTCACGATGAGTCGGCAAAGCCGATCTGAAGATGCCGACTTTATGGCCGAAAACAACCAACAAGGTTCAGGCACCACTGATCAAGCCAAAGAAACCAGCAGTGATACACCTGCAAGTCAGGGCCTTGACGAGCAGTTATCGGCAGACGATGAGAATACGCCCCCTGAACAACAGTCTGCTGAGGAGTTTTTGCAGCAGTACCTGAGTACGACGCTGAGCATCACCAAACAACTTGAGGCAGACAGCGACGATCCAACGCTAGATGAGGGCGATGGGGAGGCCACGGAACCAGCACGGATCATGGCCCAGATTGCGCAGCTTGAAAAAAAGTATGCGATCGTCAATCAGGCACTCGCTAAAAAACAGAAAACTCGCTTCATAACCAGTCAAATGTCCACCAAATCTGACCCAAGCGCACAGTTTATGCTGGCATTTACTGATCGAGTGGAGCGCGTCGGTAACGAGCACTTGCCGCAACTGGCTAAAGAACAGGGCATCACTGGTGAAGTGCGTCTGATGGTGATTGTCGCCAAAGACGGGCAGGTGATTGCGATCCGGTTGCTCAAAAGTTCTGGGTCGCGTCTGCTGGATCGATACGCCAAGCAAACCGTACGCTATGCAGCCCCTTTTGAATCCTTTACTGCCGGTATGGATGCTGAAGAGCTTCGGATCATACGCACTTGGCGATTTGTCTCAGGTGCTACTCCGCTAAGTGTAGAAGCCGATCCCTCATAACATTCCGTAACAGGCCCTGTGCCTACTGATCAGTACAATTGACCCCTAAAATTAAGCGGTGAGCGTTGTATGCAGACATTATTGTCCCCTGAAAACCTATCTAATTTGACTGAGCTTGGGATTCGCTACGGATTGAATCTGTTGTTTGCGATCCTGATCTTTTTGATCGGTAAGTGGATCGCTAAGCGGGTCGTGCGTGTGGTTGAGCGACTGATGACCAAATCGCGTATGGATGTAACACTCGCTAGTTTTGTGTCAAACGTGCTTTACAGTCTGCTCTTGGTGCTGGTGATCATCACGGCGCTCTCCAAGCTTGGCATCAATACCACCTCAGCGGTTGCTATCTTGGGTGGTATGGCGCTGGCGGTCGGTATGGCGCTCAAGGATCAACTCTCAAGCTTCGCCGCTGGTGTGATGATCATCGTGTTTCGACCCTTCGTTGTCGGGGATCAGGTTGAGATAGCTGGAATCTTCGGTAAGGTGCAGCAGATTAAGATTGTGTTTACTGAGCTGCTAACCGCCAACAATCAAACGGTGATTATCCCCAATAGTGAGATCACCACGTCACCGATCACCAATTACACCACCCAAATGACGCGCCGGATTCAGCTGCCGATTGGTGTCGGCTATGGCGCAGACATCAAAAAATCACGTGAAATCATGCTGCGCATCGCTAACAGTGACGAGCGCGTGTTGGCTGATCCTGAAGCCCGTGTGGGTGTGACCTCCTTAGGGGATAACGCGGTGGAGCTCACCCTTTATGCATGGACGCAAACCAGCGACTACTTTTTAACCAGCCAGGCGTTGACTGAAGAGATCAAGATCGCGCTGGATGAAGCGGGCATCGATATTCCCTTCCCGCAGCGCACGATTCATGTCGAGGGCTTGGCAGAAGCCATGGGCTCAAAGCAAGAAGGTTGAGCTCTCTGTATATAAAAAAACCACCGCTCAAGCGGTGCTTTTTTGTTTTAAAGGCAGACCATAAAATTTAGAAAAATGCCCTCAGAGTCTCAGTCTTGATAAGGATCAGCTATCCCAAAACTGGCCAAGATCTTGATCTCAAGAGCCTCCATTTGCGCTTGATCGGCCGCGCCAGTTTCATGATCTAGTCCCAGCAGGTGTAAGCAGCCATGAACCAGTAGGTGAGTGTAGTGATCGGTTAGGGTTTTGCCCTGATCCTCAGCCTCCGCTCGGATCACCTCAAGACTGAACACCAGCTCGCCTAAAGGTTGGTAGGCAAGCTCAGTTAAGATCTCAGCGGGCAACTCACTCTCAAAGGACAGCACGTTGGTGGGCTTGTCTTTGCCGCGGTAATCCAGATTGATCTGGCGGATTTGCTCGCTTGAGGTGAAGTAGAGACTTAGCTCCGTTGGAGTGAGCTGATCGATATCGGTTTCAGCCTGATCAAAACCTTGTAGCGCGCTATAGTGGATCAGTGTGTGTGTTAGCACCACCTGGTGGTTGATTGAGAGTAGTTCTACCGGCGGGACCGTGTGCTGGTTGGCCTCAGTTATTGATTTAGGAGCGCTGTGCGTAGTGCCTTCAGTCAAGAGCAGAGGCTCATCCCAATCATCGCAGCCGATCTCGATTTGGTGGGCATTTGGATTTAGCTTCAAAGTTTTTGCCTCCTAAAAGTAATCAACCGGGCAGTGCGCCCGGTTGATTTTACAGCTCTGCAACTTAGTGCTTGGCGGGTTCTTCAATCAGATCATACATCTCGTAAGCCTCGACGATCTTTTGCACCAGTTGGTGGCGCACCACGTCTTTTGAGTCAAAGCGAGTGATGTGGATCTCTGAGATCGGCTCAAGCACTTTGAGCGCATGACCCAAGCCAGAGCGGTGTCCCCGCGGTAGATCCACCTGCGTGATGTCACCGGTGATCACTGCACGCGAGCCAAAGCCCAAGCGGGTTAAGAACATCTTCATCTGCTCGGGTGTGGTGTTCTGCGCCTCATCGAGGATCACAAACGAGTTGTTCAGCGTGCGACCGCGCATGTAAGCCAGCGGCGCAACCTCAATCACTTGACGCTCGATCATCTTGCCGACGCGCTCAAAACCCAGCATCTCATAAAGCGCGTCATACAGCGGACGCAAGTAGGGATCGATCTTTTGGGTCAGATCGCCCGGTAAAAACCCCAGCTTCTCACCGGCTTCAACCGCAGGACGCACGAGCAGTATCCGCTCGATCTCACCGCGCTCCAGCATATCGACCGCCGCGGCAACCGCAAGATAGGTCTTGCCAGTACCTGCAGGCCCCACACCAAAAGAGACGTCGCTGGTTAGCACTCGGCGCACATAGTTGCGCTGGTTTTGCCCGCGTGGATAAATACGACCCTTTCGCGTCGTCAGGTGAACGTTGGGATCGTCTTTGTCGTCGATCAGAGTTTCGGTCTGTGAGCCTTGGATCATGATGTGCAGGGCCTCCGGAGTCATAGAGCGGTCATCGGCAGCGTCGATGAGTTTGAGTAGTAGGTGTTCGGCGCGGCTGACATTGTCTATGCTGCCGCTGACCACCAAGTGATCAGATCGCTGCGAGATACGCACGCTGAGTCGGATTTCAAGTTGTTTGAGATTGGAGTTCAAAACCCCGAGGGTGTTGGTTAGCTCATCGGGAGTCAGGCTTTGAGTGCTGACGGAGCGCTGGATATCACTCACAGGCACAAGCTTAGGGCAGGGCGGTGAGCGCAAAGGCTTAAGTATAAAATGGCGGCAATCCCTTAAATTTATGCTTATTTTATACCACGCGCTAAGGCTGCCTTGAACCCCTCAAGCGTAAAGCTGCGTGATAAATGTCAACTATTTACGCATGCCGTACAGGCTGACATTTGACTCAGGCAATCGATGAAGTTAATCCAGCATCTTGGTTAAGTGACCGCCGACCAGATGCATGGAGATCGCCTCATCGATAGAAACCAGCGCCATGCGTCCGATCAACTCCTCCCCTCCTGGGATCTGCACCGTGCGGGTGTTGTCGCTGCTGCCAAGCACAAAGCCCTCGCGGCGATCAGACAATCGCTCAATCAACACGCGCTGTTCAGTACCGACCATGGCCTCGGTTTTGGCCTGAGTTTGCGCTTTGATGAACGCTTGGAACTTAGCCAGACGCTGCTTCTTAACGCCAAGTGGGACGTCGTCGTCGAGTTCAGCGGCCGGCGTGCCGGGACGTTTGGAGTAGATAAAACTATAGGAGTGATCAAAATCAAGATCATGGGCAAATTGCAAAGTCTCTTCAAATTCAGCTTCGGTCTCACCAGGGAAGCCGATGATAAAGTCGCTTGATAAGTGCAAATCAGGACGAATCGCACGCAGTTTTTTCATCTGCTCGATATAGATGTCGACTGTGTGGTTGCGCTTCATCTGCGACAAGATGCGGTTAGAGGCGCTTTGGATGGGCAAGTGCAGGTGAGAAACCAGTTTGGGCACCTGAGCATACACCTCAATTATGTCATCGGTGAACTCAAGCGGGTGGCTGGTTGTGTAGCGGATGCGCTCCAAGCCCTCGATGTGGGAGACCAGCATCAGCAGTTCACTAAAGCGGCAGATTTCTCCGTCATGGGTTGCGCCCCGATAACCGTTGACATTTTGCCCGAGCAAGTTGATCTCTTTAACGCCGCGCTCAGCCAGTGAGGCCACTTCGGCAAGCACGTCATCGAGGGGGCGTGAAACCTCCTCGCCGCGGGTGTAGGGCACCACGCAAAAAGAGCAGTACTTTGAGCAGCCTTCCATGATCGAGACCTGAGCTTTAGGCCCAGAGACACTGGGCTCTGGCAGCTCATCGAACTTCTCGATACTGGGGAAGGAGACATCGACCACGCCGATGCGGGTCGACTTCTCTTGGCCGGTTTTGGAGATCTCAAAGGGCAGATCACCGCGCTGGGTTTCGTCTAACATCTCAGGCAGGCGGTGCAGGGTTTGTGGCCCAAACACCATATCGACGTGCGGGGCGCGGGTTCTGATCGCAGCGCCTTCTTGAGAGGCCACGCAGCCGCCCACCCCGATGATCAGATCGGGGTTTTTGTCTTTGAGTTTGCGCCACCGGCCCAGCTCACTAAACACTTTTTCCTGCGCTTTTTCACGGATCGAGCAGGTGTTGAGCAGCAGCAGATCAGCCTCGTCCATGTCTTTGGTGCGCACGTATCCGTGAGACTCGGCCAAGAGATCACCCATACGATCAGAGTCATACTCGTTCATCTGGCAGCCTTGCGTGGCGATAAACACGCGCTTGAGCTTGTCCGGCCCTATGCTCTTAGCGTCAGCAGGGCGCGCTTGTTGCTGCAAATCAGGCTTGGCTGGATCAAAGAGCTGCGTAGACATAGGGCACACCGCAAATCGGCGATTATAACTGCTGAGCCGCTGTGAGGCCAAGCTATTGAGCCGATGGTTGACCTCGCTCAGCGATCTTTGCTGGGCTGTCATATCAGGATACAAAATGCCACCTTCTGGTGGCTTGGGAGTCGGGTAAGCGCTAGGCAAACTTGTTATATTTGAACCCTTTGCACCGACGCACCCTTTGCGTGGGTGCTGGTTTTTAGGATATGAGAGACAGCATGAGTAAAATGCACCCAGTTGCCCCCCTTAAACAGTCCAAACACTCAGAGGCTGCTAAGCAGTCCAGCCTGTCTGGCTCGCCTGAGCGATCGAAGTTGAGTTGGTTTTTATCTGCTCTGGTGATGTGCTCAGGCACGCTAGCGCTCAAGGCCAGTGCTGATCCTTACTTTTTAAAGGCTTATGAAGCATCGCAGTCGGGTGATACCACTACGCTTGCCAGCATGAAATACGGAACACCGAACACCTTGTTCACCATGTACCCTGAGTACTTTTTATTGAACGAGCGTCTGGTTTATCAGCCGGTCAGTGCGATCCAAAACTACACGCGAAACTACTGGCAAACCGTGATGGGCGAAAAACTCGCTGCAGACTATGCTGAAGTCAAAGCGCAAGCCAGCGACTACCCTTCGGTGGTGGCGATCGCTCCTTTTGTGACCAACCCAGATACCTCTGAATCTTGCGCGCTGGCTTTAGGGCGTAACGGTACGGGTGACTTCATGGGTGCCTACGAGCTCAAACAACAAGTTTGGCTTAAGGCAGGAAAGCAGCCGCCGCTTTGCAACAAACTAGCGGCTGAGCTTGCCTCAAATCCCTTGATCAGTTTTTCAGACAAAGAATCACGCTTGCGCATGCTGCTTGAGAACGATGAGACCTCAAACGCGAGCACCTTAGCCAGCGCCATGGGGTATTTTTCAATCAATTCATCCGCATTGGCTCAAATCAAGCGGAGCCCTCTGGATTATATGAGTCAGCCGCTAGATGGAGCGGTCACCAATCAATACCTGTTTTTATACGCGCTCTCAAGGTATGCCCACGATGTCAGCCCAAGATTGGCTGAGCAAAACATGCAGCTCAACCTGCGCAACCTAAGCGAAACCAATCGTGCTTTTGCTTACCGTATCTTGGCAACCGCCGCGATGGACGATATCGTTGCCAATGGGTTTAACGATAAAATCTCTGATTGGTATGCGCTCTCAAGCGGGGCGGAGTTCAGTCCAGAGGACGCTGAAAAGTACGCCCGCATCAGTGCGCGTTTTGGTCAGTGGAAAAACCTGCAAAGTGCGATCGCTGCGATGCCGGTTGATAAGCGCGCATCCGAGCAGTGGCAGTACTGGCAAGCTCGGGCAACCGAAGCGCTGGGCCAAGGATCTGTGAAGGCAACCTATCAAAACCTAGCCGAGGGCAGTGATTACTACGCACTGCTTGCGCGCGATCGCGCTGGGCTGAGTCCGCAGAAGCTTCCACCAGCCTACCAGCCAACTGCTGCCGATCGAACTAGGCTGGCTCAAGACCAGTACTTTGCACGAGCCTTTGATTTGTACTTATCAGACGCACCAGACGCTTATGCCAACCGAGAGTGGAACTGGGCGGTGCGTCAAGCGAAACTCAAAAATGACGACGCGCTCATGATCGCCGCGGCGCAAAGGGCCACCGAACTTAATTGGTATGACCGTGCGATCTACGCGATGGAAAACACCGAGCGCTTGAGCGCACCTGCGCTCGCTTACGCCACGCCCTTTAGTGACAAAGTGCTCTACTCAAGTCGCCGTCACAACCTTGATCCTGCCTGGGCTTACGGGATCATGCGTCAGGAAAGCCGTTTTGTTGCGCTCGCTCGCTCGCACGTGGGAGCGGGCGGTCTGATGCAAATCATGCCCACCACCGGGCAGTTTATCGCTAAAAAACTGGGCGAGAGCTACTCAAGCTACAAGCTGACTGAGATCAACACCAACATCAACTGGGGGACATTTTACCTATCCCACATCCATGATGAGCTCTCCCGTCAGCCGGTGCTGGCTACTGCCGGCTACAACGCTGGTCCCAGCCGTGCGCGTCGCTGGCAGCCAGAATTTGGCTCGCCGCTTGCGGCCGATCAGTATGTTGAGGGCATCCCGTTTGATGAAACTCGAGGCTATGTCAAAAACGTCATGACCAACGCCGTGAACTATGCGCTGCTGTTTAATCAGGCGCCGCAGTCGATCACTCAGCGCATGGGCACCATCCCAGTTCGTTATAACAATTAGCTAATCGCGGTCGACCTAGCCCCGATCTCAGAACCGATCCCCGCCCGTTGGTATGAGCCTTACCAACGGGTTCTGAGTTCGGGCTACTCAACCGCAATTAATTTTGTGCTACAAACTTGCTATAATGTTGCCTCTTTTATCCGCCACCACTTGGCTAAAAGCCCAGATGAGTGACATTTTCAGCGCTTTATCAAGCGCTTCCTTAGGAGAAACCATGAAACAACCTGTTCGCGTTGCTATTACCGGTGCCGCTGGTCAAATCAGCTATTCGCTACTTTTCCGTATTGCTTCAGGTGACATGCTGGGCAAAGATCAGCCTGTAATCTTGCAGTTGCTTGAGATCACTCCGGCACTGGGCGCGCTTAAAGGCGTGGTCATGGAAATTGAAGACTGTGCGTTTCCTTTGGTTGCTGGCATCGTGCAGACAGACGACGCAGCGGTTGCTTTTAAAGACGCTGACTACGCCCTGTTGGTTGGTGCGCGTCCTCGTGGCCCAGGCATGGAGCGTAAAGATCTGCTGGAAGCGAACGCGGCAATCTTCTCAGCTCAAGGTAAAGCTCTAAACGACAACGCCAGCCGCGAAGTGAAAGTTTTGGTTGTGGGTAACCCTGCCAACACCAACTCCCTCATCGCCCAGCGCAACGCGCCTGATCTAAATCCACGTCAATTCACCGCCATGACCCGCTTGGATCACAACCGCGGCATGGCGCAGCTGGCTGAAGAAACCGGCACTTCGATCAACGATATCGACAAGATGGTGATCTGGGGCAACCACTCAAGTACTCAGTATCCAGACCTCACCAACTGCACCGTAAACGGCAAGCCTGCGCTTGAGCAGATTGACCGTGATTGGTACGAAAACTCCTACATCCCAGCAGTGCAAAAGCGCGGCGCAGCGATTATTGAGGCGCGCGGCGCATCTTCTGCTGCTTCTGCTGCCAACGCGGCGATCGACCACATCCGCTCTTGGGCGCTGGGATCAGAGGGCACTTGGGTCTCTATGGGTGTTTACTCAGACGGCTCGTACGGTATTGCCGAGGGCTTGATCTACTCCTGTCTCTTATACACATCTCCGAGCCCACGAGACTAGGCATGATCT
>CAJXOR010000081.1 GCA_913057715.1 uncultured Moraxellaceae bacterium | reverse complement strand
CGAGATCATGCCTAGTCTCGTGGGCTCGGAGATGTGTATAAGAGACAGGCACATGACTGAGACCTTAGCGGGCACTAAGACGAATTGGCTTTGATTCATGGGTGTGTTCGTTGTTGCTCTTAGCCGGTAAGTTTTAAAAGGTAAGGCAAGCTTGGTGACCGCCAGTTTCGACTCAGTAGGCAAATGCCAGTGGTTCTGAGTGAAAATCGGAGTTTGAGCTTGCGAGTTTTTTATGCCGGTTGGCGGTTTTCGGTTAATCTCGGGTAGCTGTTGTGGATCTGCTGATTGACTTCAAAATGCTGGAAAAGCCAACCTGTCGCTGGGGTTTAAAAAGCGATTACTCCGTATGTGCATGTAGAGCGCGACTATTTGCTCGTGGCAATCACGCTGGGTGAGATTTAGCTTTTCAGTATATTTGCATTACCTTGATAGTGTCTTGATTGGCTGTGTTCTCAAAGCCAAGAAAGTTTTTTTCATGAGCAAGCTTTAACCACCAGCTAAGCTCTTAAGTCCTTATATGTCAAGAATTGTGCTCGCATATGAGATCATGATTTACGCGGTGCTATGATTGCCTTAACCAAACGGGTTGAGTGCATTCAGATCAATTCATCACCTACAGATTGAGCTTAGAAATATGGCGCTACCCAAAGAAAGTGAATCAAGAATCATAGAGATGGCGTGGGAAGATCGAACTCCGTTTGAGGCGATAGAGCTGCAGTTCGGGTTAACTGAACCAGAAGTGATCAAGTTTATGCGCGCCAACTTAAAGCGCAGTAGTTTCAATCTTTGGCGCGCCAGGGTGTCAGGCCGAGCAACCAAGCACACTAAGCTGCGCAGCTCGGATGTGCTCCGGGGATATTGTCCTACTCAGTACAAGCAGCGCTAAGGCGACTTATCATTTTTTGAGTTTTTTTGCCATAGCTGCCCACTAGCATAATCGCAAATTTGTGACATTTTTAAATTAAGAGGTCGTGATGATCAGCGAGCAATTAATCAAACTGCTTGAAGCTGAATCAAAACTTTTCAGGAGCTCGGTACATGGGCTGAAACACTGGAGAGATGTTGAGAGAAACGGGTTGTACCTGTCTGATTTTACCGGCGCTGATAAGAAGGTGGTTTCTCTGTTTGCTTACTTTCATGATTGCATGCGCCAAAACGACTGGATCGACCCGGAACATGGTCCGAGAGGGGCTGAGTTTGCGCTTAAGCATGCAGGCTTACTGGGGCTCACTGATTCACAATTAAAAATGTTGGTCAGAGCTTGCCAGGGCCACACCCATGGCACAAAGAGCCTGTGCCAAACCATAGCCACCTGCTGGGATGCGGATCGCTTAGATATCGGCAGGGTGGGGATTACGCCGGACGCTAAGTATTTGTTCTCAGATGAGGCCAAAAGAATTGCGGATCAAGATGATCAGCAGTGTTTAAGGGACTTTTATTTGAATTCAAAATAAATAAACGTAAATCAGGTTATTTTGAACAATCATATTTAAGCGATCGACTAAATTTACACTCAATTAAAAACTACTCAGCCACCTCTATCACCCCGCCGCCCAAACACACATCCCCGAGGTAAAACACAACTGACTGTCCCGGCGTAACTGCGCGCTGCGGCTCATCAAACACCACGCGAACTTCATCACCTACCTGATTAACGGTGCAGCCCTGATCGCCCTGACGGTAGCGCACTTTTGCTGTTAACTTCAGCCCATCCACCAGAGTCAAACCATCGACCACGGGCAAACCCTGCACCCAATCCACATCCCGCGTCACCAAAGACTGACTCATGAGCAGGGGGTGATCATGTCCTTGACCGACTTTGAGGACATTTTGCTCCAGGTTTTTTTGCAGCACGAACCAGGGCGCCTCGGGGTAGCCTTTGACCCCGCCAACTCCGATCCCGCCGCGCTGACCCAGCGTGTAGCTGAGCAGGCCGGTGTGGCGGCCGATCTTTGTACCGTCGTCAGTCACGATATCGCCAGCTTGCGCTGGCACGTAGGTTTTCAAAAAGTCAGAAAACTTACGCTCACCGATAAAGCAGATCCCGGTTGAGTCCTTTTTCTTCGCGGTAGACAGCTCAAGAGCGGCCGCTAACTTTCGCACATCGGTTTTGACAAACTCGCCCAGCGGAAACAGGGTTTTAGCCAGCTTCTCGCCGCTAACCGCATGCAAAAAGTAGCTTTGATCTTTGGCGGGATCAAGACCGCGCAGCAGCGGAGCGGTCAGTTTCCCGTCGACCATAGTGGCTGCACCGCGCCGCGCATAGTGACCGGTCGCGATAAAGTCGGCGCCTAAGTGCTCGGCATAGTCCAAAAAGGCTTTGAACTTGATCTCTTTGTTGCACAGGATATCGGGGTTGGGCGTGCGACCGGCGCGGTACTCCTCTAAAAAGTGCTCAAACACGTGATCCCAGTACTCGCTTGAGAAGTTCGCGGTTTTAAGCGTGAGACCCAGAGCGTCGCACACGCTTTGTGCGTCAGCGAGGTCGTCCATGGCGGTGCAGTACTCGGTGCCGTCGTCCTCTTCCCAGTTCTTCATGAACAGGCCGGTGACTTTGAAACCTTGCGCTTGCAGTATCGCGGCAGTTAAGGATGAATCTACGCCGCCGGACATACCAACTACCACACTGACATCGGCTGGTGCACGGCCACTCAGCGCAGCAAGTGTGCCTGCTGGCAGTTCGGTGAGTTGGGCGCGGAGCTCATCAGTTAAGCGATTAGCGGGGTGGTTTGCAGGAAAACTCAAGACTTGCTTAACTCCGCGGTACTCGCCGCCAAAGTCAAAAACCGCTCATCGATCAAGGAGAGCGGTAGCACCGGCTTAACCAAAGCGTCCTCACAACATGCCAGCACCAAGGGTGAGCGCAGATTTTGCGCCGCCTTGATCTGATCAAGCGTCAACCACTCGGCCGCGATGATCCCCTCGTCCAGCTCGCTGTCCATGAACTCAGCCGCCTCAGCCAAAAAGCAAAATCGATAGTAAGTGCGGTCTGCCTCAGGACTCATGGTGTAGACGCCGAGCAGGCCGGTTAGCGTGACCTTGTAGCCAGTTTCCTCAAGTGTCTCTCTGAGCGCGGCCTCGGCTAAAGTTTCCCCGCGCTCCACGTGACCGGCTGGCTGGTTGAGTGCTTCATGTTTGCCGGTTTTGCCAGCGACAGAGGCCATTTCGCGGACGCACAAAAACTCATCGCCTCGCTGGACGACGGTGGCGACCGTGACGCGTGGCATCCAGTCTTTGAAGCGCTCGTGTGTGGGATTTTGGTTATTGGTGGACATGGGCGGCCCGCGGTTTGCGCTAAAATGCCGAGTATTATAGCGCTCTAAATTTTGCAGCGCGAACCCTGCGGCCGACTGTCTCTGTAGGTAAAATGTCAGACTGCATACGTCACGAGGAGTTTATTTGTCCAAGTCCAAAAAGACCCTGAAGTTCAGCCACCTGAACCAAAAAGGGCAGGCCAACATGGTCGATATCTCGGACAAAACCCCAACGACGCGTGAGGCGGTTGCAAGCGGCAAAGTTTATATGCAGCCAGAGACCATGACCGCACTCAAGTCAGAGAGCTTGCCAAAGGGCGATGTGCTTGCCACCGCACGGATCGCAGGTATCCAGGCGGCCAAAAAAACCAGTGATCTGATCCCTCTGTGTCACCCGCTGATGCTGAGCAAAGTCAAAGTTGAGTTTGAATTGGCTAGCGATCACGTGCTGATCACCGCGACCTGCAAACTGGTCGGTAGCACCGGAGTTGAGATGGAAGCACTCACCGCGGTCAGTGTCGCCGCCCTCACTTTGTTTGATATGTGCAAATCAGCCGACAAATCCATGAGCCTGTCCGAGATCCACGTGGTCTCCAAAGTCGGAGGCAAATCCGATGTCAAACATCACTAACGCCACATCTGAGCAAGGGCAAATCATAAATGTCAGCGTGCTTTTTTTTGGCCGTCTGGCTGAGGATTTGGGCGCTGATCAGGTGACGCTGAGTTTGCCTGCTGGCTCCTCGGTGCTCGACGTCAAAACTGCGCTTAAAACACAGTTTGGTAGCCTTGAGTTTGGCTACCCCGTGCTCCAGTCGCTCAACCAAGCGATCGCCCCTGACTCGGCCCCCGTAACCCATGAGAGTGAACTCGCCTTTTTCCCGCCCGTAACCGGAGGCTGATATGAGCCAAGATAACAAAAATGCCAACCCATCTCCCACCGCCGCAAATTCAGACTGGCTCAGCCGTCAGGACGATCTGATGGGCGCAAAGCAAGCGCATACCAGCTCAGATGCTGCGAAGTCTAAATCCACTGATGATCATAAAGAAACTGCTGAAGCTACTGAATCAGTCGATCGCCCTGATTATGTCGAGGCCGGTTTAGCTGAAGCTGAGGGCAGTGCAGTTGCGCCTAAGAGGGAAAACGATATCTCCACCAAGCCCCCAGTCGATAAAAACTGGTTAGCCAAGCAAGACGCTGTGCTGGAGCGCTCAGGTGGTGCAGATGAATCAGACGCTAAATCTGGTGACGATCAACCTTGAGCCAAAACCTGGCTAACAAAACAGACAAGGCTGCTAAGCCAACCCCCAACATACTGATAAGTGTCCAGACTGACGACTTCAGTCTGGATGAGTTGTATGGCGCGGTTTTGGCAGGTGTGGGCGATCAGTGCGGGGCGGTGGCGGTGTTTGTCGGTAAGGTGCGTGACTACAGCCCAACTTCAAAAGCGGCAAGCTTTGATGCAGTCAGCGTGCTTGAGCTAACGCACTACGAGGGCATGACCCAAAGCGTGCTGCAACAGATCGCGGAGCAAGTATGCGCGGAGCACAACCTTGCTGGTTTGCATGTGATTCACCGTGTTGGCAAATTGGGACTTGGGGAGCGGATCGTGGGGCTTGCTGCCGCCAGTGGTCACCGAGGTGACGCTTTTGCTGGTTGCCGCGCTATGATGGAGCGACTCAAAGCCGATGCCCCCTTTTGGAAAAAAGAGTGGTTGGAAGGTGGGGAGTCGGTTTGGGTGGATAAATAATTTTAAGGAAATAAAATGGTAGAAAAAAAAGAAAGCACTAAAGAAGCTGATATAGATCAATCTAACGATAATCAAGCTCAAGATGAGCCTAAGACCAATCGATTAAATGATCGGAACAAGGTTTGCGGCGTAGTTATGCCCATCTCAGGTATTGGTGAACTAACTAGCAGTCATTGGGAGGATGTTAGAAATATAATCGATACATCTATCAGTGATGCTGGGTTCACCTCGAATCTAGTTAGCAATGCAGATGAAATTGGAATTATACAAAAAAGAATTATTCAAAACCTTTATGACAATCCTATCGTTGTGTGTGATGTCAGTTGTAAAAATGCCAATGTGATGTTCGAACTTGGCTTAAGACTTGCGTTTGATAAACCTACTATAATAATTAAGGATTTTGAGACAGACTATTCATTTGACACCTCTTTAATTGAGCACTTAGAGTATCCTCGAGATTTACGTTTCAACCAAATAACCGCATTTCAGGAAAAGCTTACCTATAAGATTAAAGCAACTTACGAAAAATCTTTAAATGAAAATTACTCCACTTTTCTTAAAAACTTTGGGACTTTTGAGGTTGCTAAACTTGATGAAAAAACCGTTAGTGCTGATCAATTTATTCTAGAAAAATTGAATAATATTGAGGACCAATTAAAATTCAATTCTCGAGTATCAAATAGATCAATACTATATGAAAACATAGACTCGATAAACTCAATAAAAAGTGACAATGATTACCATACTTGGTCTGTTAAAAGTATTGAAAATTTTAAATATCCCCACAATCTTAAAAGAGATCAATTTACTAAATTTAAAGAAATATTAATTCAAAAATTCGAAAAAATAAATCTAATAAAGTTTAAATACGATATTTCTTATCATCCAAATTACATTTTTATTGAGATTGATAAGAAAAATTTATCTTTAATGGAGTACGCTGAATTAAAGCTTAGTATAACTTCGATTGTAGTTGAAACTATTAATCAATTTGACTCTTTGGAATAAATGGGTACTTATAGAAAATGAATCTTTTTTTAATCGGCCAAGGCTTCGACGTCCACGCCTTTGAACCGGGCGACCACGTCATGCTTTGCGGCGTTCGTGTGCCGCACACCCAAGGTTTAAAGGCACATTCAGACGGGGACGTGGCGCTTCATGCGCTCTCCGACGCACTTTTAGGCGCGCTTGCTCTAGGTGACATCGGGGAGTGGTTTCCCGACACCGATCCTGAGTTTAGTGGAGCTGACAGTGCTGAGCTGCTCACCAAAGTTTACGCCGAAGTCACTGCGCGCGGCTACAAACTAGGCAACCTCGACTTAACCCTCATGTGCGAGCGACCTAAGATCACCCCGCACAAACCTGCCATGCGCCAGCGGGTTGCACAGCTTTTGAGCGCTGATCTGGATCAAGTCAACATCAAAGCCACGACAACCGAGAAACTCGGATTTGTTGGGCGCGGCGAGGGTATCGCAGCCAGTGCGACGGTGCTGCTGGTTAAGGCATAAACCGGCGGCTTTAAAAGCAATTAGCTCAAACCTCAAAACTCACATCTTAAATTAAGTCCCAAAAAAACCCGCCAACTGGCGGGTTTTTTATAGCGGTAACTCAGCGCTGGTGGATCGCCTCGCGGATCTGCTCGCGAAGGGCGCGCAGCGTGTCTTCGGTTTGCTCCCAAGAGATACAGCCGTCGGTGATCGACTGACCGTAAACCAGTTTGGATTTGTCATCGCCGAGGTTCTGATTACCTGCTTTTAAGTGGCTCTCGACCATGAGACTCACGATAGACTTGTTGCCGTCCACGATCTGCTCACCAACGTTTTGGATCACCATGGGCTGCAAACTAGGATCTTTGTTTGAGTTGGCGTGGCTTGAGTCGATCATCAGCTTGCCGTCTGGCTTACCGGCTTTAGCGAGCTCCGCTTCGGCTTTCTCAACCGAGGCTGCGTCATAGTTGGGCGAGCCATTGCCGCCGCGCAGTACCACGTGAGCGTAGGGATTGCCTTTGGAGCGGATCACTGAGACTTGCCCGTCTGCCGACAAACCTAAAAAGCTGTGACCACTCTCAACCGATTTCATGGCGTTGACCGCGACGGTCATGCCGCCATCGGTGCCATTTTTAAAACCAACCGGAGAGGACAAGCCCGAGCTCATCTCGCGGTGCGTCTGGCTTTCGGTAGTGCGCGCGCCGATCGCCGACCAGCTGATCAGATCCTGCATGTACTGCGGGGTGTTGGGATCGAGCGCTTCGGTCGCGCAAGGCAGACCCATCTCGTTCAGATCGAGCAGCAGCTGACGCGCAGTTGAGAGGCCTTTTTCAATATTGAAAGTGCCGTTTAGATCAGGATCGTTGATCAGACCTTTCCAGCCAACCGTAGTGCGTGGTTTTTCAAAGTAGACGCGCATGACGATATACAGCGTGTCCTCAAGCTCAGCGGCCAAGGTTTTGAGGCGTCCGGCGTACTCGTGCGCCGCTTTAAGATCGTGGATCGAGCAAGGGCCGATTACCACGAACAGGCGCTTGTCGGTGCCATCCAGTATGTTTTGGATCGTCTGGCGACCCTTGAGTACGGTTGCGCGCGCCGCGTTTGTGACCGGTATCTGCGTCTTCAGTGCAGCCGGGGTGATCATCGGCTCAATCGCTTCGATGTTTACGTCTTCTAAACTTAAGTCAGTCATAGCTAATCAGAGAATCGTTAATTGGGGATATTATGGGCCGGAAGTCATGCGCGCTCAAGGCAAGTGAACACTTATCAATCAAATGCCCACCTTTGCCAAAATCGATCAAGCCAACCGGATCGCTTACTTGCTTGGTTTAAACCTTAAATCAGAGCTTGAAATCAAAGCCTTTAATCAAAGCTTTTTATCAAAGCACCTTGAACACAAAGCTGATGCCGATCAGCAGCAGGGACAGACCCAAGATCGGGCGGATCTTGTCCTCTGGCAGCTTGGTTGCCACCAGCGTACCAAAGATGATCGCAGGCACTGAGCCAACCAGCAGCCAGCCGAGCAATACAAAGTCGACATTTCCGTTGAACAGATGACCCATACCGGCGACAAAGGTCAAGAGCACGGCGTGCATGACGTCGGAGCCGATGATGCGGATCATGGGTAAGTGCTGGAACATGAGCACCAAAGCCATCATGCCAAAAGCGCCCGCGCCAACCGAGGACAGCGTGACCAGAACCCCAAGCACGATCCCCATAATCACAAGCTTTTTCTTAGGCCAAGCTTGGATTTCAGCTTTGGTTGGCTCAACTGTCTTAAAGCGCATGAAAAAGCGTTCAAGCTGCTTACGGAAGATGATCGATACACCGGTCAGGGTGAGCATGATACCGAGCGCGAGCGTCAATACGTCAGATACCGAGTCACCGCCGCCGACATAGGAGAGCGCCAAGTTGGTGCCGATCGAGGCGGGGATACTGCCTGCGGCAAGCCACAAAACCACTGGCCAAACCACGTTGAGTTTTTTGATGTGTACCATGGAGCCAAAAAACTTGGAAACCGCGGCGTAGAGCAGGTCAGTACCGATCGCGATATGCGGCTCAACTTTGAGCAGCAGGATCAAGATCGGGGTCATGAGCGAGCCTGCGCCCACACCAGTCACCCCAACGCAAAACCCGACCATGAGGCCAGCCAATATATAGGTGAGTTCCAAGATTCGCTCGAGCGTTAAAAAAGAGCAAAACTAGCCTAAGTGAGCGCTAAAGTAAATACCCTGTGCGCTGAGTTTCCTGCGGATATGAATTAGTTTGCTTGGAGAAATGTCTACTGCTCAATTTATCTTTTGCAGATTCTGCCTAATAGATAAAAAATGATCGGTGTGGTCGCGTCGGTGTTTTGCTGGCTGGCTGATCGTCTGTGATTGGCCTACAATTGATGCTGTCTCTTATACACATCTGACGCTGCCGACGAAGAGGATAGTGTAG
>CAJXOR010000080.1 GCA_913057715.1 uncultured Moraxellaceae bacterium | reverse complement strand
AGATCATGCCTAGTCTCGTGGGCTCGGAGATGTGTATAAGAGACAGGCTGATAACAGTTCAGTCGCCTCCTTTTTTAACCAGTTAGAGGTGTCTGTGTTCTCTGCCCTAAAACCCAATTTGCTTAACACCAAACAGCGCACTGCTTTGGTGCTGATCAGCCTGTTCTATATCATCGCAGGGATCGCGCACCTCATCTTGGTTCCAGCTTTTGTCTCGATCACCCCAAGCTGGGTGCCAAACCCAAGCCTGGTGATCGGGGTGACCGGTGTGCTTGAGATCTGGGGCGCGCTAGCGCTTTATGTGCCCTCCTTAAGAAAACTGGCCGGTTTAATGCTGGCGCTCTACGCGGTCTGCGTGTTTCCAGCGAACATCAACCATGCGCTGTTGGACTTAGGGTTTTACGGTGTGCCAGTGAGTGATCTTGGTCCGATTTACCATGTTCCTAGGTTATTGGCACAGCCGGTTTTGGTGTGGTGGGCGCTGTTTGCTAGCGGCTGGCTATCGTGGCCATTTGACTTAAAGCGAGCAGTACAGCGCTGATTCGCTCTGCTGTCTGAGGGTTCGCTTTTTTATGAACTGGCGATTAAATCCGTCCTGCGTTAGGGAAATTAAAATTTGGTAACCATACCTGCAACGAGCTTTTAACACTCGGTGCACTCAATCTACTGCAAAACCGTAAAAGAGCAGATCAGCGGTTAATTGTTTACCGATTTACCCTCCGCTATCCACAAAATCGGACTGGTTCAGACCCTGCCGCACGAGCAATATGGTTTTCATGGTGACCACTTAACACATAGACTTGCAGCTTTAGTGTGTTCAAGTCGGCTTATCCCCTTGGTCAATAAAGGAGTATGACGATGAAATCAAATATCTTAACGACCCTGTTTTTGTGCGCGGCTATGGCGCCCGTAGCCAGTTTTGCTAAACCCGACAAAGACAACAAGCACTATAAGCACGCCAAAAAAGATCACAGCGGCTCCCATAAAGATCACCACAAAGATCATAAGGGCTATGACGATAAGAATCGGGATTATAGGGGTTATGACAACGACCGCTATGACCGCGATGCTAGAGACCGCTATGAGGCGTCTAACTACTTCGATGGTGACCGCCGCCGTATCTTGGATCGCTACTATCAAACCCAATACGCCAGCAACTGCCCGCCGGGCTTGGCCAAGAAAAACAATGGCTGTATGCCGCCGGGTCAATATAAAAAATGGCAACGCAATCAGACCTTACCGCGTAGCGTGAACTACTACGATTTACCAGCTGATGTTTATCGCGACCTAGGTCGAACTTACGACGGCCAAAAAGTGGTTGGTGTGGGCGGTGATGTCTTACTTATCGATACCGCGACGCGTTTGATTTTGGATGTTTTAAGCGGTTCTAACTATCGCTAAAGGCAAGTGGTGTTTAGGTGCCGCTGACCACCAGATCTGATGTGTTCTGGTGGTTTGGGCAATTAGGCTTAGACTGAGCGCATCAGATGGGTGCGTTGATCCTGGATCTGTCTTTGCTTGCTTACGAGCCTACCGACGATCTGATCTTATTTGATAAGGTTTGATCCAATGTTACGTGCGTATCTGCGCGATTGATCTAGCTGTTCTGATTAACCCATAAAGCAAAGATGCCTTAATTTAGTTAGGCATAGGTGTTATCAACCAGCACTTCACCAACGCGTCAGTTTATTAAATGATGGCGAGAGCGTAAGATAAAGTTAGCGCTAAAAAAAGTTTTCCGCTTGCCCCTCGCCTTCTCATCTAAAGGATGGAATTTGCTTACCGACAAGATACTAGCAAGCGTGCTCAACCAGTTCCCAGACCCGGTGTTTGTGCTTTCAGAAAGTGGAAAGTACATCGGGGTTTACGGCGGGCGCGACGCCAGATATTACCGAGACGCATCGGGTTTGGTAGGTAACTCTATCGGCGACTTTTTTGAAAAGCAGAACGTTGAGTTTTTCTTAAAGCAAATCAAATTGGCGCTTGATCAAAAGCAGCTGGTAACGGTTGAATACGAGTTGATGGACACTGAACTGGCTAAGCTACTACCCGATGAGGCGCCTCCGATCGCCTACTTTGAGGGCCGGATCAATCCTCTGGATTTTACGGTTGAAGGTGAGCGCGTGGTGATCTGGGTGGCCAGCAATCGCACCGATCGCCACTTTTTACAGCTAGAACTCAAAAAGATGTGTGACACAGATGGATTGACCCAGCTCTACAACCGCTGCCGGCTCGACGAGGACATGAAAAAAGCCTTTGAAAACTTTAAGCGCTTAGGGGTAAACACCAGCTTACTGGCACTCGATTTAGATAATCTAAAGCAAGTGAACGACTCTTTAGGGCACCACGAAGGTGATAATCTGCTTAAGCTGCTCGCTAAGGTTTGTCACACCTCGTTACGCATGAACGATTCAGCTTACCGATTGGGCGGGGATGAGTTTTTGGTTGCGATGCCGCTGTCAGATTTTGATGCTGCTATGGCGTTTGCCGGTCGTCTGCGAGAGCACTTTTTGCTCGATGCCGAAAAACTTCAAGGTATCGCTCGGGATTGTTCGGTCAGTGTTGGGGTCAGTATGTTTAAAGACACCGACAGCAGCTTTAACGATGCGCTGATCCGTGCCGACAAAGCACTATATGCAGCTAAAAAGCAGGGTAAAAACTCAGTATTTAGCAGCAGTGAAGTCACCGGGACTGGTGATTAGCTGATCCGAGTAGTAGCCCAACCGATGATTTAAAGCGGCTAAAGCGGGGTCACAAGGTTAAATCTGTAGGAGTGCGCCTCATGAACTGCTTTAATTATCGACTGATCGGGCTTTGCTTGTTCTCCCTAAGCCTGCTTGCCTGTCACTCACAACCCCAAACTGCCCAAGGAAACTCACTTAATCGAGCTGAGATGCTGTGTCCCTCAACACCCAACTGCGTCTCAAGTGACGCTGCTCGAGAGGATGCTGATCACTGGACACCGCCTCTTGAACTTGCCATGCCTGCTGATCAAGCCTGGCCTTTAATCGTAGCTGAACTTGAATCGATGCCGCGGACCCAAATCATCAGTCGCACTCAAAACGAAGTTCATGCAGAAGTTAAATCTGCGATGTTTGGGTTTGTCGATGATGTGGTGCTGAGCTTAGATGGCAATCAGCTGATGCTGTACTCAGCCTCTCGGTTGGGCTACTCCGATCTTGGGGTAAATCGCAGGCGGGTTAACCTTTTGGCTGAACAGCTACAACAAAAATCGATCGTGCGTTAACCCCAAGCGATCTGAGTGTCGACTACACTGGTGTTCATGCCCATCGGATGGGCTATGCGGCTTCAGCCTCTCTGGCCGACACAAGCGCATACACCAGATCAGACAAAGGAGTGTTGTCAGTACCATGGTTAAAACCTACCTCAAAAAAAAGCGCAATCAGCGCACCCGTCGGTTTTTATCGGCCTCGATTTTCCCGCGCAGTGTATCAAGCGACACTTATCTGCCTATCTATCGGGTGAAGCCTTTTGAGTTGATCGTCGATATAGATGAGGCTTGGCCAGCGATTAAAAAAGAGATCGAGCTCATGGACCGTGCTGAAGTGGTTGAGCAGACGCATGACAGCATGACGGCGCACTTTACGTCCAAAGTATTTCGATTTGTCGACGTGGTTGATCTGGTTTACCGGCCCAAAAAAAACACCGTGGGCGTGCGCTCGGCGGCCAAGATGGGTTTTTATGACTTCGGGGTGAACCGATCGCGGGTTGAGCGGCTTCGGTGTGCGCTTAGGGCGCGCGGTGTGATCGCTTAGATCAAGCTTTCCAGAGTCTGAACCGCCGTATCAATCAGTGTCTGGCTGGGTGGTTTTTAAACGCGTCGGTTGAGTTTGCCAGCATGGACATTTGTAGTGCAACCCGTGGCCTGCCACTCCATGAGCAAAGCTTTGCTATGATTGAGGCTCTACCTACCCCGCGCTTGGCAGACGGAGCAAACGTGAAGCTATCACCCGCAAGGCTAAAGATCCTGTTCAATCTGTACCCGCCCTATCTCGGCGCGGGCGTCAGTGTCGACTACATATCAGATGATTGGCGGACCTGCCAAGTGCGCATGAATCTGCGCTGGTATAACCGCAACGCGGTTGGCACGCACTTTGGCGGGTCGCTTTACTCGATGGTTGATCCCCACCTGATGCTGCTGACCATGAATCTGATGGGCAAGGATTACTATGTTTGGGATAAGTCGGCGAGCATCAGTTTTGATAAGGCTACGCGCAAGCCGCTGATTTGCCATATGCACATCACCGATCAGGATCTGGCGCAGATCCACGCCGGCACCGATACCGGCGATAAGTACCTGCACACCTTTGACTTACGGATTGTAGAGGAGGAGAGCGGCGATCAGGTTTGTGCGGTGAAAAAAGTGATCTATGTGCGTAAAAAATCGCCTAATCGGCTCGCTCAGACGTAATTGATGGCGCTAGTTTTAAGCTCGCTTAGTGGATTGATTGATTGCTGGATTAAAGTCGCTGGATTTAAAATGCCTACGTTTGCTGGCTAACCGCGCTGCATAGATTTGCTAAGTATTTTCCTTTTTTTGACGCGTCCATGGTCTTCGCGCTAATTATTTTTTGCCCTATTAGGTGCGACCGCAGACACATTTATAGCCATAAATCGAATGCCAGCCTGCTCTGAGCTTGGTTGTATCAATAGCTCGACCCGGGTGTTCTAGCCCCAACAGGACGCCTAAATCAAAACTAAAGGCGCTTAAGTTGATATGGGGACATTTACCGCGTTTTGATTAGTTCACCTGGCTCAAGCGCATGCTCAACGTGTAAGACTCACCGCTCTGTAGACTTACCGCGTCACTGAGCAGGTTGGCGGTCTCGACGCAAAACATACGCTGGTAAGCCTGATCGTCAAACTGACTCAGGCGCTCGGCTTTTTCAATCCATGGATTCCAGACCACCAGAGAGCTTGAGTTACTGGTCAGGTTGAGTGCGTGCTCGGGAGTTTGCAGCGTGCAGCTGGGCGGGGCGGTGTCATAGACGCGGTCGGTTTCAGCCTCGAACCTGAGCGCAGTGGTTTCAGTGCGCTCAGCCCAATTATCTAAGGCGTCATAAAAACTGACATTTTGTAGGCCGCTCACATAGGTACATGAGATATCACTGGTGGCAAAGTAGCTGTGCAGGGCTTGGCAGATGTGGATAGGAGCGTGCGCTAGAGTCGTGAGTTTGAGCTCCAGTGCTTTGGCGCTTAGCGTGACTTCAAGCGAGAGAGTAGCCGCACCCGACCACTGATCGGTGGCGGGTGCGCTCAGCACAAAAATCAATGTGGTCAAATCGCTAGATTCCTCAAGCTCGCAGAGCGACCACAGCTGGCTGCGGGCAAAGCCATGCGCGGCGGGATTGTCTGCGGTAATCAGCTGCTGAACCTCTGCCGGGTTTTTGTCAGCCGCACCAAACCACGGCCAACAAACCGGTATGCCGCCGCGCACGGATTGACCAGATTCATACGTCGCTTCTTCACTGAGCCAGATCCAGCTCAGATCACCCACCGCAAACTCAAGCAGCTGAGCTCCTTGAAGCGCGATCGCAGCGGCAAACCCCGTCCCGCTAACTTCGATCACCTCAAGCTCACCGCGCATGGTCAGCTCACAGTGGTGACTGGCACCCAGTAACTCATCGAGGCTTTTGGCTGCGGCTTGAGTACTGCTGTTTAAGGTTGAGTTTTGATCGTCTGACATGAGGCTGCGGCCGGTTTTAGCATGAGCTCACTATGCCAAAGGTTGCGCAAAACACAAAGCCTTGTGTGAGGCGCTTATCGTGGGCATTTTGCTAAAGTTTTGGTTTTCAAGCCTCAGTCAAATGCCCACCAGTTTGTCGCCTAAAACCGCCAAGCCAGCACGCGGGTGATCTTGTTGCCTTGAGCCATGGGCAGCTCAACCACTTCGGTTGCGCCCACCTCGCGCATGTGGGTTTTGAGTGGGCCGACATTTTCAGCTTTGGAGACGAGTGAACTGAACCAGCCGACCTGCGCGGCAAACTCGCGGCTCTCGTTGATCATCTGGGTCAAAAAGCCCAGCTCCCCGCCTTCGATCCACAGCTCGCTGCGCTGACCGCCAAAGTTGGCGGGAGCTTGGTTGGGGTTGGTGCGACTGGTCTCGGCTGCGTCTGTATTGCCAGTTTCTGTTTCAGCAGCGTCTATTTCGCCAGCTTTTGTATCAGCTAGCCCGTTTTGGTGCTGGCTGAGCGCAAGCCCGGCGCGCTTGCTTTGGCTCGCACGAGTGGCCTCCTCAAGTGAGGCGTGAAAGGGCGGGTTACACACGGTTAAATCAAAGTACTCGCTAGTGTTCACCACGCCGCTGAAGATCTGCGTGCCGAGCTGCTCACGAAAGCTGACCAACTTTGCCAGACCTGAATTGGCCTCAGCGATCTGGCTCGCGTTCACCAAAGACTCATGGTTGATCTCAGAGCCCACGCACTCCCAGCCATAGATACTGGCGGCCAGCAAACAGTAGATCCCGCTTGCCCCGCTACCAATATCGAGCAGGCGAACCTGCTGTTGATCCTTGGGTTTAGCGGGGTCAGCGCCTTTGGGGCTATAGATTAGATCAGCCATGCGGTGCAGGTAGTCAGCGCGGCCCGGCACCGGCGGGGTGAGTGCGCCCTCGGGCAGCTCGTAGTGCTGCACCCCGTAGTGCGCGGCCAGTAGCGCCGCGTTTAGGTAAAACACCGCGGCTGGGTCAGCAAAGTCGATGGTCAAGTCACCCTTGGGGCTCTTAAAGGTAAACGGCCTGAGCTTGGGCAGGGCACGGCAGAGCACGGAGAAGTCGTAGCGACCACGGTGCACCGAGCGCGGGTGCAAACCACTGGCCACGATCTCTTTGGGCGGCGCTTTGGGTATGGGTTTGGCGGGCGCTTTGGGGGCTCGTCTTTTATTGGTGCTTGCAGCTGAGCCGCCGCCTTTTTTAGGGCGGGTGCTTTTGGGGGCTTTTTTGGATCGGTTCTTAGCGGGTTTCATGAGGGGGTGTCTCGTTAAGTGCTTAGCGCGTAGTGACAGCTTAACCCAGCAAAGCGCTTTGCTGACCATAACCCCACGATTTATCACGGAATCAAAGCGCGCCAGAACTTACCATCAGTTAACTTTATAAATTAAGACTGCCATGAAAAAACTAGCCACCGCTTTGACCGCACTCACGCTTAGCCTGGGTTTACTGCCCATCAGCGCCTCAGCTAAAGAGATGAAAAATGTCTCCTTTGAAACCGTCGCGACACTGGGTAGCCAGTTCCCGCCTGGCAACATCGCGATCGTCCCGAGCGGACGGACATTTTTAAGTATTCACGGGTTTTACGGCCAGCCCACCAAAGTGGTGGAACTGCTCAAAAGCGGCAGCGTGCGGCCGTACCCAAACCAAGCGTGGCAGAGCGGCAGCGCAAGCTCGATTAACTCTGTGCTTGGGGTGCGCGGCGATCAAAACGGGATCCTATGGATGCTGGACACCGCAAGCGATACCCAGTCGGCGCGCCTGATCGGCTGGGACACCAAAGCTGAGCAGCTGCACCAAGTGGTGTACTTGAGCGCGCCGATCAGCGCTGAGGATTCGTTTTTCAACGACATCGCCATCGACACCAAGCACAACTTTGCTTATCTGGCTGACACCACCAAAGAGGGCGCGCTGGTTTCAGTGAACCTGAGTACCGGTGAAGCGAAGCGCTTGATTGCCGGTAGCCGCTTCACTCAAGCTGAAGATATCGACCTTGTGATCGACGGGGAGGCGCTCACTATGGGCGGCAATCCGGTGCGCTTGGGCGCTGACCCGATCACCATCAGCACCGACTTTGAGGCCCTGTACTTTGGTGCGCTCTCAGGCACGAAGTTTTACGCGGTGCCTACCAAGACGCTGCGCGACTTCAGCTTGAGTGATGAGCAGATTGAGGCTGAGGTGAGCGTGTATGGCAACAAGCCGATCTCAGACGGGGCGACCATCGATAAAGCGGGCAACATCTACTTGGGTGAGATGGGCAAAAATGCCATCGGGGTGACGCGCCCCGACGGAACCTACTCGCGGATCATGCAAGATCCGCAGATTGAGTGGGCGGACGGGTTTGCGGTCGGTGCGGATGGTTACCTCTATGCGACGCTGAACCAGCTTCAGGACTCCCCGCCACTAAACGGCGGTGTGGATAAATCAACCGGTGAGTATCACATCATCCGCTTTAAGCCACTGGCTGAGAGTGAGGTTGGGCGGTGAGCTATTGGTTGTGTTAAAAAAAACCAGAGCATGAGCTCTGGTTTTTTTGGATTAAATCTTTATCAATCAGCTTTAAATCTGAGTTGATCCAAAGATCAAATCCTCACCACATCAAATCATCTGGTATCGCATAAGCCGCATACGGATCGTCTTCATCGACACTCTGCACGGTTTTCTCAGCGATAAACACAAACACATCGCCGCGCTCAGCGATCTTCTGAGCGACTTTGGTGGGTAGCACTTTATAACTCTCATCTTCAGCTTGCACGATCGCAAGCCGTCCGCCCGCTAGGTGATTCCAGCTTTCCTGATCCACATAGATCGCCTTGATCGTGCCGTGCACGAACTGATATTTGATCTCGCCGGTCGCTTTGAGTGCGGCGTCTTTGATCATCTGGTTGATCTGCGCGGTGATCTCGCGGGCGCGCTGCGCCTCGATCAGTGCTTGATTGCGCGCCAGATCTTCCTCTGCTTTGGCTACGCGCGCCGCTTCGGTTTGCGCGCGCAGCTCATCAATCTCGTTGGTATCGCCGCGGCGCTGCTTTTGCTTTTGCTGCTTGAGCGCGCGCTCAGCGGCTTTGGCTTTTTTGGTGTCGGTCAAACCGGCGCTTAGCAGCTGATCCTTGAGTGACAATCCGCTGTTTTTTGATTTAGCCATGGGCAGATCCTAAAAGTGACAACCTTAGCCCTGTCTCTTATACACATCTGACGCTGCCGACGAAGAGGATAGTGTAG
>CAJXOR010000079.1 GCA_913057715.1 uncultured Moraxellaceae bacterium | reverse complement strand
GGTCTGTCTCACTCTCATGCAAAGGTAAGATCAACCATTTAATCCGCTTACCCAATTTTTAAAAAATCTATCGCGATAAGTCAGCCTGAAGTCTGGGCTCAAGCTGTTCAAAGTCTTGAGGGGAGAGCTTGCCGGCTTCCACCCAACTCGGAAACTCAGCCAGCAGCTGAGCGGCGAGCGCCTGACGTGTTGCTGCCGTCGCGGGTTGATTGTTAGCACTTAAGTTTTCCCAGTATTCAAGTAGCTTGTTAAAGCGCAGCAAATTGACCAAATCAGTAAATTCTGCAGACGATGCAGACAAGCCCTGATTTTCAACCGCAAACTGCATCAGCTCCCACTCAAACATGGAGACAAACTCGGGACGATCATTGATCGGTCCACTGAGGGGCTTAATCACACCCTGCTGCTCGATCACCCGTTGAGCTGCCTCAATCTGACGGTAGACTTCAGCACTTTTTTGCTCATCAGTTGCATCTGCTGGTAAGCCAGGCATCAACTCATCGTTTGAGGGAGGCTCTGGAGCAAGCACCATAGTCTCTTGATTTTGTTCGACAACAGATTCTGAGCTGAGCGCCTTGATCGCTAATGCGATGCCTAGCAGGATCAAAATCAATACGATCACTACGAGGACGATGCGACGATTTTTCATATCATCTCCATTTTGTTTAAAGCAAAAAAAACCTGAGGCCCTAAGGCCTCAGGTACTTGTAAAACCAATCAGTAGCGAACAGGCGCTGGAGGAGTCACGTTAAAGTTAAACTCTTGGCCATCACCAGACACCAACGTGCTCAAGATAGCAGAGACAAAACACCCTCTGATACGCG
This sequence comes from uncultured Moraxellaceae bacterium, assembly GCA_913057715.1. Classification (GTDB taxonomy): domain Bacteria; phylum Pseudomonadota; class Gammaproteobacteria; order Pseudomonadales; family Moraxellaceae; genus CAJXOR01. The sequence goes on along the minus strand of CAJXOR010000079.1, from coordinate 8,989 downwards.
AGAAAGAAGTGGTTCCGTCAAAGCCTAGGTCGCCGCTACCCAGCGCAGATACTGGACCTTGGAAGGTAAGCGGGAAGACTGCTGGTTCAACTGTTTTGCACTGACCAACAGGGATATAGGCAAGTGAAGTGATGGTGACATCGTTCTTCTGGACAGCAGAGATATCAAGGATTCCTTCGCGGCTCAGTGAAACCACACCATCAACCGGCTCAGCTTCAGAGATAGTCAAACCAACAGAAGTTGGTATGTAAAGAACTGAAACGGTTGATCTGAATTCAGGGATCGTCACGTTGCCGGTCAGTTTGCCAGTGGTCAGGTTTGAATCAGCGATCAAGTTAGCGCCTTCTGGCAACACCACTTCATCACCCAAGGTTTTCAGCAAGATCGTGCCGCCAAGATTCCACTTGTCCAAGGTCACGATGAAGTCACCGTCGACAGGGTTGGCTGTGCTTATTGGTGCTGGTTTGATAGGAAATAAACCACAAGAGTCAGTGAAGCGCTCACCTTTGAAGCGGGCACCCAAGAAGCTTAGTGCGTTGGTTGCGCCTTGGAACTGAGTCACGATGTGCTCACTTGGGAACAGATCAAAAGTCACGCTGTTACCAGCACGGCAGTAGTTGTTTTTCAAATCATAAGCCTGAGACAGCGGGATAAACTCATCTGCCTGACCATGATACTGATACATCGGTGCATTGAAGCGCTTGTTGCCTAGAGTTTGAGCATCGAGAACTGCTTGAACCGAAGGATTTTCAGCCAAAATCTGATTCAGATCCTTGGCTCCAACTGTGAACTCAGACAGACGCTTGCTTTGAAAGTCAAACAAAGACTCAAAAACACACTGGTCTTTAGCTTGAGCAATCAACTGCTGACCCTGAGCGCTGGCCAAAGTGTTCAGTGGGATTTGGGTAGGATACTGCTCAGCCAAACCAATCACACCTTGCAACAAGAAGCTTGAGCCGATGTTGCCGTTTAGGTACTGAGCGGTTTCGTTGAAGTTACCCGGTACGCCGCCAGCAGCTACGCCAAGTAGTTTAACTTCTGGAGCATAAGTGCTTTGAATTTGTGCTGCCCATGCCGCACTTTGACCACCTTGTGAGTAGCCCCAAACACCAGCAGGCGCGGAAGCTGAAGTAGCAGCGCCTGGCAACTGTTGAGCAGCCTTGATGATATCGAGCACTGCTTGACCTTGAGAGATACCGGCCAGATAAGTCGGCGTGCTGCCGGTGGTGTAACCAGCATAGTCACTGACCAAAACGGTAAAACCAGCTGCTAACGCGGCGCTGATGTTTTTGTTTTCGTAGTCTTTGCCTTCAGTCAACTGAATCGACGGAGCACAGCGCTGATCCAAACCATGAGTACCAACTGCGTAAGAGACCACTGGACGCTGTCCTGATCCAGCCCAAGGCGTGTTGGGGACCAGCATGGTGCCGGTTACAACATTGGCTTTGCCCAGCGCGTCAGTTGAACGGTACATGAGCGTCCACGCTTTAGCGTCTGCAGTCGAGGTGCCAAGATCAACTTGAGCGCTGCGATAAGAAATCAAATCACCCTTGATACCGTTGGTGGCTACTGGCGAAGGCACATAAAAACTGATGTCGTCTGCGCCCTTAACCGGAGCAGCAACAGCAAATTGGGTGACGAGCGAACAGGTTGCTGCAATAGCAGTGACCTTAAATACATTGGTGAAGGTAGAAAGACCTTTCATCGTAAAATCCTTTTAATTTAGGCTGGACACGCTATCCGGCGTGATCTGAATAGTAGTTGGCTCGTGGTGTCGATGCAATTAAATCCGATGAGTGCTTGATTTTTTTCAATTTTCAAAGAGTTTCGATCTGATTAATGATGAGAAAACAGAGCCGCTGTGAAATTTGGCGTCAGCACTGAGCGCAACATGTTTGAGTATTTGATATAAGAGTCAGGCGCTAGTGAGGCTAAAAAATGTCCAGAAGTTTCAGAGCCTCGCCTGGTTAAGCCCCAAGCTTTGGTCTAACTCAGCAACAACAGCTCAAGCTCATAGCTACCAATACTCACGTAGCCCTGATCAAAAGCCATCACCTTACCCTGCACCCCTAAAAGCTGCCCTGGTTGCGCTGAGTCACGCGGCTGTTTCCAAAGCGTTAAGTTAGGCTGGTCAGCCTCACCGTTCAACTCGGGCACTTTGGGGTGATCAAAAAAGTATGCCTTGAGCGGTGACCACTGATAGCGCATCGCAGGTGCGCGCCCTGCTAACCAGTCTGCTAGCTTTTGTTCATGATCCGCTTTGAGTGTTTGTGCAACGTGTAAAATCTGACTCGACTCGATTTGCGAGTCACCGATGAGGTGATTGGCAAGCTTTGCGTTATTGGTTCTGTCTTTAAAGAACTGTTTAAAGTATTTCTCTATCAAACCAGCCGTGCGCCGAGAGTTGGTTTGACACAACTTGATCGCGCTGTGAGCGCCCTGCTCAATCCAGCGCTGCGCCAAGCGGTTGGTTGAGGTGATCCCCACCTTAAAGTCACTGGTGTAAGCAAGATAGACACAGTGTCCGGTGAAACAGCGCGCATCTGCCCACTCCTCGCTACGGCAAGTCCCCTGAGCGTGGTGGCAATGCTCCGGATTCATCCAGCAGGCATCGGCGCTGGCTGCAGAAACGAGGCAGGGATAGCAAAACCCGCGGTAAAGCTTTTTAAAGGTTTGTCTGCACTCATAACAGGTAAGCGCTTCTTTTAAACGCACTGAAAAATGCCCACCCACATGATCACTCAAGTTGATCAAACCCTGAGTATCGCCAAGCAAACTGGCGCCTGGTAACAAAAAGTCGAGGCTCAGATCTAAGCTTTGGGTGCTTAAGCTCCCCTCGGGATCAAAGACACCGTCTTGACTCTGCTTGGTCATGTCTGAAGATTGGTCGTCTGCTTTGATGCGTCCAGTGGCGGCATTTTGCTGAGTGGTTTGCTTAACAGTCGCCTGATACTCAGCGTCTATAAAGTAGCCCACTTGATAAGTCGTGCCAGATAAGAGCTTAGTGAGGCGTATCTTCATGGTGTTTGGGGGTTTCAGTATATTGAGATCGGGTTTTTTGAGCTGAGGTATAGAGCACGCAAATTAGTTGGTGTTGGCGCGGTGGCGGCACGCGGGTTAAGCTGGGTCACCGCTTATCTATGGCCCAATTATGTCAGAAACTGCCAAGCAAACCCTCAAGAAGCTTACTCACTTGATCAGTGACCAGCATGACGCCAAAAGCGTACTTTATGTTAGCCCTCAAGATGGGGAGCACCCGGATTGGGACTGCATCAAGAGCAGCGGTCTTCTGGGCAAGCACTTCACGGCGCACTACGATCTGGCGGCGCTGGATCTAAGCGAGGAGTCGCTGAGTCAAGCATCCGTGCAGGTGGCGACTCGGCTCAGAGATCTGCTGGCTAAGCGCGTGGTGATCTGCGCGCGCAAAGAGGATGCCCTATACGGGCTGGGCTTTTTTGAGATGAGTTTAGAGGAGACAGGGATCGAGCCTGGGGAATACCGCTACTGGCAATTTAACATTCATGACTACAAACAAGTGCCGGATTGGCTAAATGCCCGTTTTTGGGCAAATCCACAAAACTTCAACAAATACCGATGGTAGGTACTGGTTACACTCTTTTTTATATAGTATCAAACGTGTAAGATCGTGTGGAAAGCTATAATTATCCAACTGGTGCCTTTTAGGTGATCACTGGAAATTAATCAAATCAATCTCAAGGGTTTACCATGAAAAAGTCGAATTTACTGATCCTCTCTTTGGTTGCTGCTGTTGCGGTCACTGGCTGTTCTTCTAAGAAAAACATGAACGGCGAAGGCGCAGCTTACTCTGACGTTGCTGTTCCTAACAGCGGCGCGATGGACGGCCAAAGCTACGCAGTAGCTAACAACGGCCAAATGGTTGGCACCAACGTGACAGCGGTTGCTGGCACCAACAACATCGTTTACTTTGCTTTCGATCAAAGCCAGATCCCAACTTCTGAGTACAGCAAGCTGAACACCGCGGTTAACGCGTTAACCAGCAACACTGCTCAGCGCGTCTTGCTTGCCGGTCATGCCGATGAGCGCGGTACTCGTGAATACAACGCTGCACTGGGTGAAGATCGCGCCATGAGCGTGATGCAGTACTTGACCAGCAACGGCGTTAGCTCAGGTCAGATTGACACCGTTTCTTACGGTGAAGAGCGTCCAGCGGTTGAGGGTAACTCTGAAGCTGCTTACACTCAAAACCGTCGTGTTGAGCTGAATTACGGCCAATAAGTTCAACCAATAACGAGTTGCTTTTCATCAGGTTATCTCGCACTGACTAAGTGACTACGTTATGCTCCGCCCGCTGAGTGTTGCATCCAGCAGATAGCTCACTCAGCACCAGACCCAGCTTCGGCTGGGTTTTTTTACGCCTGTTTTGTGACAAGTCAGGCTAACTGTCATAGCATCACTAGTGACGTATCTTTGAAATCCCCTATGAATTTACCCAGCACTAAAGCCAGCTCCAGTGATACCCGCTTAACTCCTGATCAACCGATGTCGCACTTTGTGCGAATCTTGGCACGTGGAAAGCTTGGCTCCAGAAACTTCACGCAAGCGGAAGCTTTTGATGCGATGACGCATGTACTGACTGGTAGTGCAACCGACATACAAATCGGCGCGCTACTCATGCTGCTCAGGGTCAAAGAGGAAACCAGCGAAGAGCTGACGGGTTTCGTGCTCGCGGTAAAAGCTGAGCTTGCTGTGCGTTTTGGCGGTGAACTTAAGCTCAGTGCTGATCTGGATTGGCCAAGTTACGCAGGAAAGCGCCGTCACCACGCTTGGTACTTGCTGGCTGCGCTCACGCTGTCTGCTCATGGGGTGCGCGTGTTCATGCACGGTGCTCGGGGACACACTGAGGGGCGGGTTTACAGCGAGGATCTCTTGCGTGAGCTGGGACTTAAGCCTGCGACAAGCTTTGCTGAGTCGCAGCAAAACCTAGACCAGTGCTGTTTTAGCTTCATGCCAACTCGCACCTTTAGTCCGGTGCTCTCGCGCTTGATTGATCTGCGCACTGAATTTGGGGTGCGCTCTCCGGTACACACGCTACTCAGACTGGTCAACCCGTTGGATGCCGATCACACTTTGCAGTCGATCTTTCACCCTGCTTATCAAGCCTCGCACCGCTCAGCGGCGCTAAGTTTGGGCTACGCTAACTCCGTGGTGATCAAGGGCGATGGCGGTGAGTTTGAGCGCAACCCCGATGCCCGCACCCGGGTTTTGGGTGTGCGCGATCACGCACCTTTTGACATGAGGCTTGAGATGCAAAATGACACCCGATCCGAGGTTGAAACCGATTTGAGCGCCGCTACCCTGCGCGCTGTCTGGCTGGATCAAACCGCGCACCCATATGGTGATCAGGCGATCAGTGAAACTTTGGCTCTGGCGCTGATTAACTTAAAAAAAGCTAACACCTATGAGCAAGCAAAGCGCCTAGCAGCCTCTATGTGGTCCAACCGCTCATCTGCACCCTACTTTAACCAGCTTATCCGGCCAATCTGATTGGATCGCCTCGCTCAGCAACACTTAGGTGAGTTGGTGCCGCTCAAATTGGCGAGCAGCCACCCTGAGGGAGTGGTTGTCTATGGTGCTGAGTTTATTGGTGATCAATCCCTGGCAGCGCGTCAGGCGCTAATCAAGATACTGCAGCTTCAGTTCGCTAAGGACTCAAGCCTTGGGTCAAGCCCCGCCTGCAGTTCTAGTTCCAGTTTGATTGATAATCTCGAGTTCAGCACGAGTGAACGCATTGATTCGTTTTTCAACGAAAGTGCGGACCAAGCAATTAAATCCCAAGACTCGCCTCAGCCCTCTAAACCCATCAACTTGCCCGATCTAGATGAGTCGACTTATCCTTTTAAGCTTAGTTCAGGAGAGTTGGTGAGCTTTAGTCACTCAGGGTCCCGCGTCTTGGTAGCCATCGCGCCGAGTAGTTATCAAACACTTGGCGTTGATACCGAGCGCAAACCAGTGACTCTAAAGCTAGCAGAGCGCTTTTTTACTCCAAGCGAGCTGCAAATTATCGAGTCAGCTCAACATCAGCTAGATACAACCCAGCGGCAACTACTCAGGCAAGCCGCTTGGATGATTAAAGAGGCTCACGGCAAAGCTGCGGGGCTGAGTTTGTTTGAGGCGATCGCTTTTGATCTGAGTCCGGTGTTGAACCAAGCGCTGATCGCTCTTGATCAGTTGCAAAATTCAACTCATGGCGACTGGACTACTGAGCACGGCGAGTTTGTTTTCAGCGGAAACCTGCTGGATCGTTGGGCGCTTTGCCTTAGCTGACTGCGTGAGTTGATTTTTTGATCAATACGATTGCAATTACAAATGATAAGGATTATCATTTGGTTAATAGCGGCGACTGCTGGCATTTTATAAGTGCCAGATTTAGCCGACATCTCAAAAGGCTTATTTATGACCCAAGCGATTAACGAAACTTATCTGAATCTGGCCACTCCGCTCGCAGCGACTTTAGATCAAGTTAAGGTCGGTGCCAAAGCTCGTATCACGGGTTATGTTGGTCAAGATCTCGGGTTTCGCCGCAAATTGCTGGCACTGGGACTCACTCCCGGCGCCGAGGTGCAGATCATGCGTGTCGCACCTTTAGGCGACCCGATTCAAATCAAGCTTCGAGGGGCCTGTGTGAGCCTCAGACGCTCTGAAGCCGCCACTTCCTTGGTTGAAGCGATCTAAATTTCAACCTGTTTAAGCCAGCATATTGCTGGCTTTTTATGTTTTTAGTGGGACAAACATGACCCAAAAAGCCACCATCGCCGTCATCGGCAACCCCAACTGCGGCAAAACCACCCTGTTCAACGCCTTTACCGGCAGCCGGCAAAAAGTCGGCAACTGGCCTGGTGTTACCGTGGATAAAAAGCTCGGTCAGCTCAAGATCGCTGAGCAGACGCACACCTTGGTTGATCTACCAGGCACCTACTCACTTGAAGCACTGGCGCAAGACGTATCAACCGATGAGCAGATCGCGCGCGACTTTTTGATGTCAGGTGAAGCCGATCTGATCATCAACATCATCGATGCATCAAACTTAAACCGCAACCTGTACCTGACCTCTGAGCTACTGGACATGCAGGTGCCAATCATCTGCGCACTCAACATGACTGACGTGGCTAAAAAGCACGGCATACATATTGATGCTGACAACCTAAGCGAGCAGCTCGGTGTGCCTGTGGTTGCGATCACCGCCTCAAGTGGCAAAGGGTTTGATGAGCTGCGCGCTGCGATCAAACAGTCACTGCTCAAGCCTAGCGCTTCAAATCCAATCAAGCGCTCCCAGCAGGACTTGCAAGCCGCAATCGATGCGATCAGTGCCAAACTGGAGGACGCCCCGGCCGCTGCTTGGCGAGCGCAGCGACTCCTTGAGGGTGAGCGCACAAGCGACGATGGCGCAGATGCTGAGCTGTTAGGGGCGGCAGCTGAGCTCAGAGAGCGCATGGAAGCTGCTCACGGCCAGCCGATGGATATCTTGCTGGCTCGTGCGCGCTATGAGGCGATTGAGCGGGTGCTCAGCACCGCGGTCAGTCTTGATGAGAGCTCAAGCAACCTAACCGAGGCGATAGATCGGTTTGTACTGAACCGCTGGATCGGGATTCCATTTTTCCTTCTGGTTATGTATTTGATGTTTGTTTTTGCGATCAATGTCGGCGGCGCGTTTATCGACTTTTTTGATATCGCTTTTGCCGCGGTGTTTGTCGATGGTACCCGCGAGGTGCTGAGCAGTTTGGGTACACCCGAGTGGATAGTCACTCTACTTGCCGACGGACTGGGCGGCGGCATACAGCTGGTGGCGACTTTTATCCCGGTGATCGCAGGGCTCTACCTGTTCTTATCCTTGATCGAGGATTCTGGCTACATGGCGCGCGCCGCCTTTGTCATGGATCGGCTCATGCGCTCGGTGGGCTTGCCCGGCAAATCCTTTGTACCTTTAATCGTCGGTTTTGGCTGTAACGTGCCAGCGGTTATGGCCGCCCGCACCATGGACACGCATAAAGATCGCCTGCTCACCATCGCCATGGCACCCTTTATGTCGTGCGGGGCCAGACTTGCGGTTTATGCGCTATTTGCGGCGGCATTTTTCCCAACCAACGGCGCGATCGTCGTGTTCTCCCTCTACCTTTTGGGCATCATCATGGCGATGGTGACCGGCATGGCACTCAAACACACCTTGTTTAAGCCAGAACTCACCCCCTTTGTGATGGAGCTTCCCAGCTACCACTTGCCAACCGTCAAGGGGGTGATACTCAAAACCTGGGATAAGCTAAAGTCCTTTATCACCCGCGCCGGTAAAACCATCGTGATCGTTGTGGTGGTGCTTAGCTTCTTAAACTCCATCGGCACCGACGGCAGCTTTGGCAACGAGAACACCGACAACTCAGCACTCTCAAAAGTCGCTCAAGTGTTTACCCCAGCTTTAGCCCCTTTGGGTGTGCAGTCTGACAACTGGGCAGCTACGGTTGGGGTGATCACGGGTGTATTTGCTAAAGAAGCCGTGGTCGGTACCTTAGACGCGCTTTACACCCCACTTAGCGGGGTCGATGCCGACTATGATCTGGGCGCACAGCTCTCTGAGGCGGTGGCGACTATCCCTGCTAACTTAAGCGACATGGCTGGCGCACTGACTGACCCGCTGGGTCTCTCGATTGTCTCTGAAGACCAAACCGAAGCTCAGGGCGTGCAAAGTGGGACATTTGCCGCCATGGGCCAGCTGTTTGGCTCAGGCTGGGCAGCCTACTCCTATCTTGTGTTTGTGCTGCTGTACACGCCTTGCGTTGCCACCCTAGGCGCGATGACGCGAGAAGCGGGTCTGCGCTGGATGCTGTTTGTCGCTGGCTGGACCACGGGTCTTGCCTACACCTGCGCGGTGATCACCTATCAACTCGCCATGATTGCAAGCGCCCCGGTATCCGCCCTGTCTCTTATACACATCTCCGAGCCCACGAGACTAGGCATG
>CAJXOR010000078.1 GCA_913057715.1 uncultured Moraxellaceae bacterium | reverse complement strand
CACTGGCTCAGGCAACGATGCCGTGACCGTTGGTGGCAATCTTAAGTACGCCAACCTTGGATGGGGCGACAACAAGATCACGGTTGGCGGCGATTCTTTCAAGATCTTCACTGGCAGCGGCGACGACAAAATCATCGTTAAAGGCGACTCAGAGATCATCACTGCACTCGACGGCAAAAACTGCATCCAAGTTCTTGGTGACTCTTCTTCTATTACCGGCGGTTGCAACGTTGATCTGATCTATGTTCGCGGCGACTCTAACTTCATCGACGCTGGCAACGGCCTAAACCACGTGCTGGTTGGCGGCGATGCGACATTTATCTTTGGCGGTTCCGGAGTTGACAACGTCGTCGTTGAAGGCGATCTAACTAAAGCTCACTTAGGCAGCGGCGAGAACAACTTGTTTGTTGGCGGCGATCTAACTTTCTTCTTGGGCACTGGCTGCGATGACGACAACATCATCGTGATGGGTGATCTGGCTTGTACTGATCTGAGCGGCGGCAACGACTCACTCTATGTTGGCGGCAACACCACTGGCCTGATCGATTTGGGCAGCGGCGATGACCAGATGATGTTAGAGGGCACTAACTTCTGCGATATCTTTGCTGGTTGCGGCGATGACACTATCATCATCAATCAAGTGGGCAACAACGTCTACATGGGCTTTGGTGACGACAAATTGTACGTAGGCGGTTTTGAGAACTGCACCGAAGTGGACGGCGGCTGTGGGGAGGACACTTTGTACCTTGCTGGCGACAAAGACAGCTACACCTTCGGCAAGGGCCTGTTTTGTGACCTCTTAGTGACCGATAAAGCGACTGGCAACACCTTAGAAGTTGAAGACTTCGAGAACATCGAGTTTGGTAACAGCTCTAGCATGGCACTGAACATGGCCTTTTATGACTTAGTTAACCAAACTCCTTGCTTCACCGAGAACAACCCACCAATCATACCAAACTAAACCGGCCTGACGATAACCCCGCCTTGTGCGGGGTTTTTTTGATCAAAAATATCCTCTATAGCCTCCCACTGATCTCGGATTAGATTCAGCTTTTCGTAACCGGCCTTAGGTGCTAAAGCAGCCTAAATGCTATATTGAGCTACCCGTTTCCAACCGCAGCATCGCTCATGAATTCCAAAATCAACGACCCTGCCACTCAAGCCGCCAATCTGACGGCATCCAGCCGATTTGATGAAGAAGCCAAAGACTTAAAGCGCATATTGCCCGCCAGTCAAAAGGTCTATGTGACCGGCTCAAGAGCTGACATACGGGTGCCATTTCGCCTAATCACTTTGAGTGACACGCCGCTCGTTAACACCGACGAAGTGGAAAAAAACCCACCCGTCTATGTGTACGACACTTCCGGCCCCTACTCTGACCCTGAGGTGTCGATTGATTTGGAAGCTGGTCTGCCTAAACTCCGGGAAAACTGGATCATGGAGCGCGGCGACGTTGAGGAGCTAAGCGGGCCCTCTAGCGATTTTGGCGCGGCTCGTGCGCGCGATATCGCAACCGAGTCCTTGCGCTTTGCTCACGTGGCCAAACCCAAAAAAGCCAAAACCGGGTCAAATGTCACCCAGATGCACTATGCACGCCAAGGCATCATCACGCCTGAGATGGAGTTCATCGCGATCCGTGAAAACCAGCGCGCAAGCGCTGGCACCGACACGCGCCAGCACGAGGGCGAACGCTTCGGCGCGCAGATCCCAAACGAGATCACCCCTGAATTTGTACGCGCTGAGGTCGCCTCGGGACGGGCGATCATACCGGCGAACATCAACCACCCTGAGCTTGAGCCGATGATCATCGGGCGCAACTTTTTGGTCAAGATCAACGCCAACATCGGTAACTCAGCGCTTGGCTCCTCTATCGGCGATGAAGTGGCGAAGATGAGCTGGGCGACACGCTGGGGCGGGGATACGATCATGGATCTCTCCACCGGCAAAAACATCCACGAGACCCGTGAGTGGATCATCCGTAACTCACCCGTGCCGATCGGCACTGTCCCGATTTATCAGGCGCTAGAAAAAGTCGACGGTGTGGCTGAAGACTTAACCTGGGAGATCTTCCGCGACACCCTGATCGAGCAAGCCGAGCAAGGAGTTGACTACTTCACCATCCACGCGGGGGTTTTGCTGCGCTATGTACCCTTAACCGCTAAGCGATTGACGGGTATCGTCTCGCGCGGCGGCTCGATCATGGCGCAGTGGTGTCTGGCGCACCACAAAGAAAGCTTTCTCTACACGCACTTTGAAGAGATCTGCCAGATCATGAAAGCCTATGACGTGAGCTTCTCACTTGGCGACGGGTTACGTCCTGGCTGTATCCAAGACGCAAACGACGCGGCGCAGTTTGGCGAGCTTGAGACACTGGGCGAGCTGACCAAGATCGCTTGGGAGCACGACGTGCAGGTCATGATTGAGGGGCCCGGCCACGTGCCGATGCACATGATCAAAGCGAACATGGATAAACAGCTTGAGGTTTGTTCTGAGGCGCCATTTTACACGCTTGGGCCACTAACCACGGACATCGCCCCGGGTTATGATCATATAACCAGCGGCATCGGTGCAGCCATGATCGGCTGGTTTGGCACCGCGATGCTGTGCTACGTCACCCCCAAAGAGCACTTGGGACTGCCCAACAAAAAAGACGTCAAAGACGGGATTATTACTTATAAGATCGCCGCCCACGCCGCTGATCTCGCCAAAGGTCACCCCGGCGCACAGATCCGCGACAATGCCCTATCCAAGGCGCGCTTCGACTTCCGCTGGGAAGATCAGTTCAATTTGGGGCTAGATCCGGACACCGCGCGCGAATACCACGACGAGACCCTGCCCAAAGACGCGCACAAAACCGCGCATTTCTGCTCCATGTGCGGTCCGAAGTTCTGCTCGATGAAGATCACCCAAAACGTGCGCGACTATGCGGATAAGCTGGAAAATGGTACCCATGAAAGTCAGCTCGCAGGCGCCGCTACCCCGCGCTCGGGTGAGCTTAACGACGATCAGCACCAGATCGCGCAAGTACACACCCCGATGGTCGATGAGGTTGATGCTGCCAGTAAGGAGGAGGTAAAAGCCGGTATGGAGAAGATGGCACGCGAATACGAGAATAAGGGCAAAAAGCTGTATCACGATGTGTGACTCTAAGCAGCTTGGGCCATGTAGCGACTAAATGCATAAAACCCTAAGGTGAAAGTAGGTGATCAACTAAACCTAATAACTGTTTGGTTGATACACCATAAAATCGACATGTGTCTTAATTAGTATTTTTTTAAGGTTAGCAACCACTGCATGAATAATAAAAATTCTATTAATCAATCAAGCCAACCACATCACTTCTTAGAGATAGACAGCCTGCGCTGTCTTGCGATGCTTAGCGTTATCGCTATCCACTGCAAGCTCATGCCTTTTGGATGGGTTGGCGTTTGGTTATTCTTTGTCATCTCTGGCTATGTGGTAACCCTTTCAATCTTACGCACGCGGCCCAATCAATCGGGATGGTCACTATTAAAAAACTTTTCCCAGCGCAGGGCAGTCAGGATTGTTCCCATATATTTTGGATATGCTTTATTGGGAGCTATTTTATTGATCTTGTTAAGCCATCAACTCCAACCAATTGCACTGATATCGATTATGGGATTCTTCAACAATATCGCTATGATTTTAGGCGCAGGTGATCTAAATCCATGGCCGTCAGGACATTTATGGACAATTTCCGTCGAGATGCAGTTTTATTTGGTCTATGGGGCTATGTTTTTCTTATTGCCTTTACGCTGGACATTACGACTACTCTTTACTTTCGTTCTGTTGGCACCCATTGGCAGAATGTGTCTATCCTATTGGCTATCAAATCAAAATGTTTCAGCCGGGCAAGCGGCATACACAGTATATGCAGCTCCTTTAGTTCATTTTGACAGTTTCTCAATGGGTGCTTTACTTGCTTTTTATGGCTCCAAAAAACCAATAAAGGGCATTGCAACTCATTTGGTACTAATAGGATTATTAGCTGTCATCACCTATTTTTTAATTTATGTTGGTATCAACCTCTATATCCAAGATCGGGTGGGGCCTGAAATAGTTAAAGACATCATCTCAGGCAACTTAACTGGACAGATGCGCGAAGTATTTATTTATAGCGCATTAGCACTATTTTTTACTGGCTTGGTGGCACTGGCTAGCACACGCTCGGCACTAACTCAGTGGTTATTAGGAAATCCATATCTTCAATGGGTGGGCAAAGTTTCTTATGGGGCTTACATCATCCATGCTTTATGCATCAAAATTGCTACTTCGCTTGTCATCGGTTATGGCGTGCCGTATTCAGAAGCCAATATAATTGAACGCTTGTTTGTTTTCACACTTACTGTAATTATGACCTTAGCCCTAGCAGGATTATCTTTTCGATATATTGAAACACCTATTAACCTCCACTACCGAAAGAAACTTTCGAAGAGTTGAAAAGGTAAAATAGATAAAACCACCAAGCTAATTTGTCTCAACCTCAACCAATTTATCAATTACATTGATACGGCTCTATGTGCTCAAAAGCTCATGCTTTTTTACCGTGCCATAGTCAGTGAGGCAAAATATCTCCTACTTAGCAAAAACGAATTAGATTTTCAATTATTAAAGAGAGTCGCCTGATCACACCCATAAAAATAATGGTTCCACAGTTTATTGAACTTTAAGACGTTTTTTTCATATGCAGCACCCTCAACGCCGGCAACGTTAAAGCCGGCATTCATTAGACTACTTACCTAACAGCACACCAGGCTGGGTAAATCTGTTTCAGGGCCCGTGATGCTTGTTCATGCCAAAGCTAACGCCCCCTAATTCTTGATTTAAAGTAACTGTTGAGTTACTAAAACAATTTTCCGATTAAACTAAATTATCCAAAATATGAAAATGACATCCAACTTTTAACCGATATGAACCAAGACCACTCCGACCCATCCTGGACCGAAGATGCTCCCTTTCACGCGGAGCATATACTGGAGGTTAACAGTTTACGCGGTCTTGCTATGCTTGCCGTCATCGCTGTTCACTGCAACTTGATGCCCTCTGGCTGGGCTGGGGTTGGTTGTTCTTTGTTATTTCAGGTTTTATTGTTACTCGATCGCTCATCAGCAGTCACCCTTACCCTTCGGCTATAAACCTACTTTAAGACTTCTCGCGCCAGCACTGGGTTCGGATCTTTCAGGTTTATTACGCTTATGTTGTGATCGGTGCTTAGGGCTGGCTGATCTGGGAGTCACAACCAAGCAAGCTGCCTACGCGATCAATCTAGCTCCACTGGTGCATTTTGATAGCTTTTCACTGGGTGCACTGCTTGCGTTTTACGGAACCAAACACTCGATCAGAAAAATCGCCCTGCCTTTGAGCCTGCTGGATCTGCTGGCCGTAGCGCTCTATGGTTTGGTGTATGTTGCTATCCACGCCCACGCGCAGGGCTTTGTTGATCTGAGCAGCATCCAGAACGTATTTTCAGGGATCCTGGCCGGTCAATTCAAAGAGGTGTTACTCTACAGTGCGCTGGCGTTTTTTTCACCGGCTTGACTGGGCTGGCCACCTCGCGATCGGCCTTTACACAGTGGCTGTTGGGCAATCGACATTTGCAGTGGCTGGGCAAAGTGTCTTATGGCGCTTATATCTATAATGCGCTGTGCATCAAGATCGTGGTGATTTTGGTCATGTGCGCTAGCGCTCAGTACTCAGTACTCAGGCGCAAGCCTCACGGATAAGTTGCTGGTGTTTGGGTTGACGGTGCTGCTCAACCTGGCCGTAGCAGGGCTGTCTTTTCGCTACCTTGAAACCCCTATCAATCGGCATTATCACCACAAGATCTACCAAGTTTGAGTCTTGTTCAGTCTCGAGTTGATCGCAGAAAAACCTTAAGCTCAATCAAGCCACTGACACAGTCCCATACGAACTTAAGCCTAAAACCAGCACACTCTCTGCCATAATTAAGGCTGATTAAACCCTTATCTGCACCGCATGAACCAGTTGTTCCGCTTTTTTGAAAGACGCACCGACCCGTATCCCGAAAAACCCTTAAACCTTGAGGGAGTCGGGCTCATGGGGTTTGTCATGCGCTGCTGCGCCGGTCAGCGCCGCTACTTGCTGCTCATGATTCTGCTCACCGGCTTAGTCGGAGTCTTTGAAGCGCTGCTCTACGCATGGATGGGCGATGTCATCGACTGGATGTCAACCACCGATCCCAGTCAGCTGTTCAGTGATCACAAGACCGCGCTGCTTGCCATGCTGGCGGTGGTGCTGATCAGCCCCTTGGTAGTAGGGTTGAATTCGCTCACTCACTTTCAAACCTTGCAGGGCGTCATGCCCATGCGCTTGCGCTGGCTGTTTCATAAGCTGCTGCTGTCTCAAAGCTACGCTTTTTTCACTGACGAGCTCTCCGGCCGTATCTCCGCCAAACTCATGCAAACCGCGCTTGCGGTGCGCGAAGTGGTCATGACCTTTAGCAGCATACTGACTTATGCCGGCGTCTACTTTGTGTCGACCGGTGTGATCTTAGTCACGCTCGATCCGCTGCTACTGGTGCCATTTGCCATCTGGATGGTGGTGTTTTTTGGCATGCTCGCTTTTTTTGTGCCCCGCCTCAAAGCCAAATCCAGCGCACAGGCGGATGCCCGAAGCCTCATGACCGGGCGGATCACTGACACTTACGCCAACATCCAGACCGTAAAACTCTTTAGCCACGCGGGGCGGGAGCAGGACTATGCCCGCGCCGCCATGGAGCCTTTTTTGGAAACCGTGCACTGGCAGATGCGCTATGTGTCACTGGTTGAGTTCAGCGCGCACTTGATCAACACCACTTTGGTGGTCGCCACCTTGCTTCTGGGTATCTGGCAGTGGCAAAGCGGCGATCTGTCAGTTGGCGCAGTCGCCACCGCCACGGCGCTGAGCCTCAGGGTTAACGGCCTATCGCACTGGATCATGTGGACAGTGGCTGGGCTGTTTGAAAACTTAGGCGTGGTTGAAGACGGTTTGCGCACGCTTAAAGCTGCGCGCACGGTCACCGATGACAAAGGAGCGCTTAAGCTAAATGTCCCTCGTGGACAGATCGACTTTCAAAACTTAAGCTACTCCTACCCTGGCTACGGTTTGCTTTTTGACGGTTTCAACCTCTCGATCAAGCCTGGCGAGCGGATCGGATTGGTGGGTCCCTCAGGGGCGGGCAAGTCCACCCTGCTGCAGCTGTTGCTGCGCTTCTACGATTTGAAAACCGGCGAGATCCTCATCGATGGGCAGCCAATCAACCGCGTCTCTCAAGACTCACTACGCCAGCAAATCGGCATGGTGACCCAAGACACCGCGCTGCTCAACCGATCGATACGGGAAAACATCGCCTATGGGTTGCCCAGCGCAAACGAGGCGCAGATCCGTGCTGCCGCTGAGCAAGCCGAGGCGCTTGAGTTCATCGAGGCGCTTCGCGACCCCGAGGGTCGATCAGGCTTTGATACCTTGGTGGGCGAGCGCGGGGTTAAGCTGTCCGGAGGTCAGCGCCAGCGCATCGCGATCGCGCGAGTGCTGCTGAAGAACGCTCCGATCCTGCTGCTCGATGAAGCGACGAGTGCACTGGACTCCGAGATTGAGCTGGCGATCACTAAGAGCTTGAACCTGCTCATGCAGGGCAAAACCGTGATCGCGGTGGCGCACCGCCTCTCCACCATCGCCCACTTAGATCGCTTGATCGTGATCGATGAGGGGCGCGTGATCGAGCAAGGTACTCATGAGGAGCTGCTTGCGCGCGGCGGCCTCTACAGCCGACTTTGGTCACACCAAAGCGGCGGCTACTTGGGGGACTGAAGTTTTGCTCTGCGCAAAAACCACGCTTAGTGGCGGTGCAGTTAGAGCCTGTATCGGTTGCAGGCTAGCCCATGCAAGCTGATCTGTTTACTCGCGCTGACCCTGAACAAAACCTGCTCAAGCATGACGGCGAGCTGTATGTCTTGGGACAGCTCATGGACGCGGCTCAGGCGCAGCTGGTATTTGATGAGCTGCACGCCAGCCTGCCTTGGCAAAACGAGGTGCTGCCCAACCGCTTTAGCCAAGCGCCTGAGTTTTTTGTGCTGGATCGCAAGCTTAGCCTGCACACCGAGGCGCTCACTCACTACCGCTACAGCGGCGCAGACAAACCCTGCCAGCCTTGGACGCCGCTGCTGCTCAAGCTCAAAGCGCAAATTGAGCAGCGCACAGGACAACCCTTCAATGTCTGCTTGGCCAACCTCTACCCGGACGGCAAAGCGAGCATGGGTTGGCACTCAGATAACGAGACTCAGCTGGTACAAGGAAGCGCGATTGCCAGCTTGAGTTTGGGCGCGGCGCGCGACTTTGACGTCAAACACAAACGCAGCGGAGAAAAACTGCGGCTGAACCTCAAGAGTGGCCAGTTAGTGGTGATGGGCGGCGCCGTACAGCAGCATTGGCTGCACGCGATCCCCAAACGCATGGGCTTAAAAGAGCCACGAATCAATCTGACCTTTCGGCTCATGCACCCGGATCGCAAGTGTGATCAATGATAGGCGTCTTAGGGTTTGTGAATATTTAACGGTTTAAGGCATAGTCAGCTAAGGGCTCAACCCTCATGAGTTGCCGCTTTTGTGGTCGTCGAAATCGCAGTTGATGCTTGCCCAAACCAGCCCTATCTAGCAGCAAACTCCTCGTAAGTGATACGAAGATTTGTTAGATGACTCAATGTCGGCAAAATTAAAATCCGATAAAAACACGATCCCAAGATAATCAAAAACCTAAGCGTCGGTTGCCTCACTGCCCTGATATTAAGAATCGCAACACTTGCTCACGATGTTGACTCGTTTGAGACGACCCAGTTTTAGGAAGAAAGCACGCAACCGCTCAATCTAATCTCACGGCCTTACATAAGGCCGAGGCGTGCATCAAAATACCGCCACAACTTATGACTCCTTCGCAAAGCTAGTTAGAGTGACAGCCAAAAAAACTGCGACAACGTCCGAATCTCAAACCCAGTAAAATCCGCAGGCTGCGCACAGCAAGCCAAACAAAGCCAGCGGTGGCTTTTGTGCAAGGGTAGCCACCGGTGGCATTTTGCTAAAGCTTTTACCACGGAGCCGATACACAGCTGAGTGCTAGATTGGTGGATCACAGCAAACTAAGGAAGGTTATGAGTGTTGATCTGGACAAATACCTAGAGACAGGCGTCATCAGCGGAGATGTGGAAGTGACCGGCAACTATGAGCTGCGCGGGTTAATCAAAGGCAGCGTCACGGTTAAGCCCGGCAGTAAATTTAACAATAACGGCACGGTAGCTGGCGGCGTCAGGGTTGAGGGCGGTTACTGCGTCATAAATGGCACGGTTGAAGGGGAAATCCGCAATTTGGGCGGTGAGCTGTTGATCGCCGGTACAGTCGGCGGCGAGATCATCGGTGAGGCCGAGATTCGCGACAACGCGATCCTCTATTTCGACCGCAGTTAAGTTCTAGATTGGTATATCAAGATAATCAGAAACTCAGCCGATCAACATACTTTACTCAAAGCTCAATTTACCTACGGGTTCACTCGGTCTTAGCCTCAGTGCTGAGTAGATTCTCCTCGTTAAACTGTTCTGAGCGAGCTTTTTGCTTAAGTGCGGTATCGGCTGAGACATCAATCTGTTCAGCTGGCCGGGTTTTGACGGTGGGGGTGGTTGTTTGATCTTGCGTCGCCTTCTCAGTTGATCTAGCGCCTGATAGAGATTCGGTTGGCTGGTTGGTAGCTGGGGTTTTGCTAGCGTGGTCATTTAGCAGCGTTTTGGTGGTGCTCGTGGCGTCCAGACGCACCCGATAAATCGGCTCGGGCAGACTGAACCCACCCGACTCTAGCACCTGCTTCACCTCAGCGATGCAAGATGACCTGGCCTTAAAAAAGTCAGTGTGGTTCTGGTCAACCCAAGCGTGAAACTCAATCAAGATGTTGGAGTCGCCCACCTCCAAAATCAGCGCGTCACTGATTGGCGACTCAAGCACAAAACCCAATTCTCCCAAGCGCGCAAGACCCAGCTCCATCGCTGCGATCGGATCGTCTTCGGCATCGACACCTAAGACAAACTCCAGGCGGCGCTCAGGATTGGTGGCTGTCTCTTATACACATCTCCGAGCCCACGAGACTAGGCATGATCTCG
>CAJXOR010000077.1 GCA_913057715.1 uncultured Moraxellaceae bacterium | reverse complement strand
CTTCTCGTTCAGACGCATTGGGCATTCGAACGGAGGTACGCTGATCTTTTTCCAACGAAGGTGGCGCGTTAGAAATGAATTTTTTGTTGACGTAAGGACTGGATTTACCCCACAAGGACTCCGACCAGTCTCGAACGACGGGATCATCCGCCATTTTAAATAGCTCTGACGCAATCTTGGAGTTGCCTCGATTGTGTGCTGTGACAGCAGCATCTAGAAGCCTAGCGGCTTCATAGATTTCCGGAATAGGGTCTCGCAAACAATCTTGAAGCGCTTCAATAGTCATGAGACCTGCCATTTACTTTTTTTACTAACACCTGTGTGATAGGCGCGAGCTTGCGAATATCCTAATTGACTCGATTGTTGTTTGATACTTTAATGCTCTTCCACTTTAAACATATACTTTTTCTCTGCAAATGAAATAAATTCGCCTATGCTCTTCTCGACCGCTTCCAGCATGTGAATATATCCATCTTTTGTAAGCGAACGATCAATTGCGAAGTGATGAACAATACCATGCCTATATTGGATAATGTCAGAAATCCGATTTTCCAAGAAAGTTACAGAATTTCCTATTTTCTTCTTTTTGTATAGGAGCTTTCTTACGTCAATATCCAGCCAATCTTTATAGGCCCTGTTTAACTGATTAAGGTTTTGAAACGTATAGTTTCTAGCGATAATACTCTCAACAGTTGTTTCTTTTTTCTCTACTTCTAATAATGTTTCAAAATCCAGTTTCTGCCTGTGAGTATTTCGTTTTTCCAGTGCCACTGGATCATATTTAATCAGAATTTGAAAAGCTTGTGAGAAAAAATACTCAAACATTGAAACGGCAAATGGCACAAGGCCGTTATATAGAACCCTGCTCGGGTCCATGCTTTCAGTAAACTTTATAAAGTCGTCTATTTTTCCATCAACAGGTTTTTGCAGTTTCATAGATGGGTCAGATAAAGCAAATTTTATTGCTGATATCTCTTGTTTTACATGTCTATAGATCGCAGACATTCCCCTGCTGATAGGGGTACTATCATCTTCCCATAACGGGGCGTATCGATTCGTTCCAAAATCACCCTGTATAGTGCCGCCGAAAAGCTTCCTGGCTCCCTTCAAAACATCATTTAGCATCTTCACATCGTGCCAACTGGCACTGTATAAATTACGAACGTGTAATGCCCACTCATTCCCTGTAATATTTAATTCCTCACCGGAGACAGGATAAATATCAGCGGACACACCATCTATAGATTTATAATCTTCATAATCGAACCAAGAGTAATTAAGCGTCCCCTTAGGCCAATTCCATAAATGTCTGCTCTTTTCAAAGCCTAAGCCTTCAAGATATTTTTTAAGCTCATCCCTTGTAGCTTTCTTTGGGTATAAGATTACATCCCTTCCCATTTATAGTAGTCCTTTCCTAGAGATCGTTCTCATATAACAAGCAATTAGTGAGTTTCTCTTTATCCTAGTTTATTTAAAGATAAAAAACCCAATCCAACACAACCTCAACCGTAGAATCAGCTAAAACATTGATAATAAACGTTTTTTAGTTTACCACTTTAGGGTTATCACTTATCTATTTTAGATAGTGAGAAACTCTATAACGCCCCGCACTAGGGCTGACAAAGCGCAGCGGCTTAGGACGTATGGTGGCGCAGCCACCCACATAAGCCGCTAAGCATTGATTGGTCAATCGCTACAGCAAAAAAGAACATCAATTGCAGCAAATTAATCCGATATTTTTATCAGTATCAATTTGCCAACCCGCAATTGTGTGACTCACTACGTAGATTATGCAGCTTCAAAGACAGCTGCTGAACTGCGAGGACATTTTACTTAAAGCTTTTACGCACAGGTTTGCTATACTCCCGCGCTTGAGTGGGCCAGACGATCGCCGGTAGTTGCTTTAGGGCGCTACGGGAGGAAAGTCCGGGCTTCAACGGGCAAGGTGCCAGTTAACGACTGGGCGGCGTGAGCCGACGGCAAGTGCAGCAGAGAGTAGACCGCCGATGGCTGGCAACAGCACAGGTAAGGCTGAAAGGGTGCGGTAAGAGCGCACCGTGCGACTGGTAACAGTTCGTAGCAAGGTAAACCCCACCTGAAGCAAGACCAAATAGGCTCCCTATAGGCGTGGCCCGCGCTGGGAGCGGGTAGGTTGCTTGAGCGGCGCGGTGACGCGTCGCCTAGATGAATGATCGTCCTCGACAGGACCCGGCTTATCGGCCCGCTCAAACTTTATTTTTGGTTGATTTTCGTTTGGTTGTTTTGCATAATGCACCCCGCTTAAAGCGGTCACTTGTAGACCGGTTTATCGTTGGCGATGTAGCTCAGCTGGTTAGAGCGCACGATTCATAATCGTGAGGTCGAGAGTTCAAGTCTCTCCATCGCCACCACTTTGTTGGTTACGCATAAAAAATGAGTGAAAAGCCGATGACCCCTATGGGTCTTTTTTTATGCCTAAATTTTACGCGCGGTCCATCAAATGCCTGCTCTCTTTGGCCCCCTCACAGGATCAAGCGCTCAGCTTCTAAGCCAGAGCGCCTCTATCCCGCGAATCAAGCCCATCAGTGCAACCATCACTGCTACGGCGAGTAGTGCCCCCTGAAACAGGGTCAACTGACCCAAAAACTGCTCAATCTGTGTCCCAAACAAAAAGCCCAAACAGCTAATCAACAGCGCCCAGACAAAGCAACCGGCGAGGTTTAAGACGATAAACTTGCGCTGCGGCACCCCTCGAAGCGCAATCATGATCGCAATCATGCTGCGAAAGCCGATAAAAAAGTGAGAACCAAACAGCATGAGCGGACTGGTCACCCTAAGGTGGTTAGACAGTGCATCTGCCCTAGCTTGGATTCGGGGAGTTCGGGTCAGCAGCTGGCGGCCTCTTTTTTTGGCGACATAAAACGAGAAGTTGTCTCCCGTGGCTGCGCCCAGCGTACCCAAGATCACCACCGCCCAAAAGTTAAGCAGCGACTCGTGAGCCAAGTAACCCGCCACTATCAGCGACAACTCACCCTCTATGATAGTCGCGATGAAGATCGCTAAGTATCCGTACTGCTCAATCAGATTTTCTACCACACACCACCCTGTTATATGAGCACTCAGCTGACGGCCAAGTAGGTAAAAAATCAATGCATCCTGTTACTTATCTTAACATTTGGCGGGAGTCTGTGGCAGGTATTACGGGCTTTACCAAAGAGAGGCTAACCCATCAAATTAACTCCTGTAAAACCCAAGCCCTAAAATACCCGCACTGCTCAAGCGGCCAGCTCTTGGCTGCTTGCACTGTGGATCAGTTCTATCAAATTTAGTTGATCCAACTTGAGTCGCACACTTTATCAACTAACCATATGAACCCAGCTTTAGGATCACACGATCCACTCGACCTAGCACCCACAAAAAAAGCGATCCGAAGATCGCTTTTGTAAAGTTCGTGAGGTTATTTAGGCTGCGCGACTTTTCTAAGATAAGGCGTCACGGTTTCCCAACCATCGGTATAGATATCACGCGCCTGCTCATCACTGATCGCGGGCGAGATGATTACATCGTCACCCTGCTTCCAGTTAGCCGGAGTCGCCACCTTGTGCTTGGCGGTCAACTGCATGGAGTCAAGAACACGCAAGATCTCGTTGAAGTTGCGGCCGGTGGTCATGGGGTAGATCATCATGAGTTTGATGTTTTTATCCGGCCCGATGATAAACACCGTGCGCACGGTGGCGTTGGTTTGCGCGGTGCGGCCCGAAGCATCGCCCTCGGCGTCGGCTTCAAACATACTGTAAAGCTTAGCGACGTTCAGATCCGTATCGGCGATGATCGGATAGTTGACAGTCGTGCCGCCAACTTTTTCCACGTCTTTAAGCCACGCCATGTGATCGTCCACCGGATCGATGGACAGCGCGATGATCTTAGTGTCACGCTTGGCAAACTCGCCCTGTATGCTCGCCATGAAACCCAGCTCGGTCGTGCACACTGGGGTGAAGTCTTTGGGGTGAGAGAACAACATCGCCCAGCTGTCACCGATCCAGTCGTGAAAGTTGATCTCGCCTTGAGTGGTCTGGGCGGTAAAGTTGGGGGCTTGATCGTTGATTCGCAGTGCGTTCATGAGGACTCCTGTCTTTTTTGAGGTACAGGTTAGATTACGCCTGAGCGGGGTTTATTTGGGGATCAAAATGTCAGCAGTTGTAAAGTATGTCGGTTAGCAAACCAAGCACGTCATGTCGAGATCGACATAAGACGCTTTATGCTCAAGGTTAATTACTTAAGTCATTTTTTTGACTTACCTTACGAAGCCAACAAACCGATCAGCAACCTGCCGATTCAGCTCAATAAACAAACAATCTAGACTAATCTTCGGTTGAAGCTGAGACCGCTAACCAGGACAAGCCATAATAATCAGATATAAAAAAACCCGATGTAGCATCGGGTTTTATCAGCTCTAGCGCTTTTTCCTCGGCGGTAACCCGGTGTGCTGGGTCAGCAGATCGCCTTTTCTGGGCTTGCGAGCTTGGGAGGTCTGGCTGGCTTGCGGTTTTGATCTGCCCTTAGTGCCACCGCCCCCTCCTTCGTTTCGATAGGCCTTGCCGTTGCCAGCGGGCTTACCGCCCTTGGCCAGCTTCGGATCTACCCAGCCAGCAGGCTGACGGGTCGGAATCAGCTGGTGACGTCCGTTACCGATCAGATCGCCTCGCCCCATCGATTGCAGTGCATCTCGAAGCAGCGGCCAGTTGTCCGCGTCATGCCAGCGCAAGAAAGCCTTGTGCAGGCGGCGACGCTTCTCACCGCGCACGATATCCACCTCTTCAGACTCCCGCTCGACCTTACGAAGCGGGTTTTTACCACTATGGTACATCGCGGTGGCGGTGGCCATGGGACTGGGGTAGAAGGTCTGCACCTGATCGGCTTTAAACCCGCTGGTTTTGAGCCACAGCGCCAGGTTCATCATGTCGTAGTCACTGGTGCCAGGGTGAGCCGCGATGAAGTAAGGTATCAAAAACTGCTTTTTGCCCGCCTCTTTAGTGAAGCGTTCAAACAAATCCTTAAACCGATCATAGGTGCCGATCCCAGGCTTCATCATCTTGGTTAGGGCGCCAGACTCGGTGTGTTCAGGCGCGATCTTGAGGTAACCACCGACGTGGTGCGTCACCAGCTCGCGCACGTAGTTTTCATCGAGGATCGCAAGGTCGTACCGCAAACCCGAGGCAATCAGGATCTTTTTCACCCCATCAAGCTCGCGCGCCTTTTGGTAGAGCTGAGTTAGCGGGCCGTGATCGGTGCCTAGGTTTTCACAAACTCCGGGGTAGACGCAGCTAGGTTTGCGGCAGTTTTTCTCAATCTCGGGGTCTTTGCACGCAAGGCGGTACATGTTGGCGGTTGGCCCGCCCAAATCTGAGATAACACCAGTAAAAGCGTTATCGGTATCGCGTATGCGCCCTACTTCTCTTAGGATCGAGTCCTCAGAGCGGTTCTGGATAATTCGCCCTTCGTGCTCAGTGATCGAGCAAAAGGTGCAGCCACCAAAACAGCCACGCATGATGTTGACCGAGTGACGGATCATGTCAAACGCCGGTATCTTAGCGTCGCCGTAACTGGGGTGCGGCGTGCGCGCATAGGGCAGATCAAACAGATAATCCATCTCCTCCGTCGACAAAGGAATCGGCGGCGCGTTTAACCACACATCGACGTCCCCATGCGCCTGAACCAGAGGTCGCGCGTTACCCGGATTGGTTTCCATGTGCAGTATCCGCGACGCGTGTGCGTATAAAACCGGATCATCTTTGACCGCATCGAAGCTTGGCAGGCGGATCACCTGCTTGTCTTTTGGCGGCCGCTTGTGTTTGAGCGCCTTGGTGTAGGACTCTGACTCCGGATTAACAGCCCCTGAAAAATGCCCACTCTCGCTGCCTTCGCTTGAGTTTACAGCGCTGGCATTTTTAGAATTTGAAGGCAGCAAACTGATCGCCTGAGTATCATCTGGCAGCAGATCGCCCTGATTGATGACACGGTTTTTCACCGGATCGGGCACAAATCCGCGCGCCTTGTAGTCCGCCATAGAGCCGCTAAACGCGGTGCCAGCCGGGGTCGTCTCTTTGTCCTGTTCGATCGCACAACCCTCTACGTCTTCGGTCATCACATAAGGGTTGATGATCGGATCGACGCGGCCGGGCGTGTCGACGTCGTTTGAGGCGATCTCGACCATGCCCGCTTTAAGCGCTTTTTTGTTTTTAGTGAGTTTAAAAGCTGCCCCGCGTATGTCGGCCATATCATCGAGCGTCTCCCCTCGAGCCAGACCATGCATGATTTCAACCAGTGCTCGCTCCGAGTTGCCGTACAGCAGCACGTCGGCTTTAGCATCGAGCAAGATCGAGCGGCGCACCTTTTCTTGCCAGTAGTCGTAGTGCGCGATCCGGCGCAGGCTCGCCTCAATCCCGCCTAGGATCACCGGCACGTGAGCAAAAGCTTCTTTGCAGCGTTGCGCGTATACCAGGCTTGCCCGATCGGGACGCGATCCGCCCTCACCGCCTGGAGTGTAAGCGTCATCGCGGCGGATCTTTTTGTCCGCGGTGTAGCGGTTAATCATGCTGTCCATGTTGCCAGCAGCAACCCCAAAGGCGTAAACCGGCTCACCTAAGCGCTCAAAATCAGCTTTGGAGTTCCAGTCTGGCTGCGCGATGATTCCCACGCGAAAGCCTTGTGCTTCAACAAGCCGCCCAATGATCGCCATACCAAAACTGGGGTGATCCACATAAGCGTCACCTGTCACGATGATAAAGTCGCAGCGATCCCAGCCCAGAGCGTCCATCTCAGCTCGGGTCATCGGCAGGTGCGGCGCTGGCTCAAAGCAGCTTGCCCAGTGTTTGCTGTAATCAAACAGGGACTTGGCTTGTTTGGCCATGGTATCAGCGGACATAACGATCCTTGCGCGAAGGCGCATTTGGGAAGTGTACTTTAAAGGAGTATTTTAACAGGGATTCAAGTTCGGCTCAGCTTTGTAAGTGTTAAGCCGCTCATCTGGGTTTATTTAATTAAACTTAGGGTGAAAGCTAAAAGCAGGTGCTTGAGTCAAATGTCTACCAGTAAAGAAACTCAGCCCCCATCATAAAGTTCAAACCCAACCTGCTTATGGGCGGATAAAACGGCGCCATAAAAAAAGCCTTGCATCAGCAAGGCCTAAAAAGCTTACATTCCTTAATTACCTTAGGTTTAAGGCAGTAAAGGTTAGGTTAAAACTATCGTTTTCATAAAACCTAAGTTTTTGCTCATCGCTCAAAGTGGCTAACGGCTCGTAATCAGTAAAGTCATAAGTGATATAGACAGTGAGCCCAGCTGGAACTACCGCCTCTAAAATACCGGAATTGCCGTTGATTGCCTCAAGTTCGATCAAGGCTTCGTAGTTTAATTGCCCTAGATATAAAGGTTGAGCACTTTTTGAGAAGGCAGCAATGGTAGTCTCACCACTGGCACCTTGCTCTACGCCATTGACGGTCACTTCAATCACTTGGTCTTGCGAGGTGGTGTTGTTATAGGCAAATAATCCCTTGGCATCACGATTAATTGAGATGGGTCGGTTTAGTGGTAGTGTTGAAGCCAACTGATCCAGATCAGCGATAAAACCGCGGTAGTTATTTGACACCCTTTCATAATCAATCGTGACACGCTCTTTATAACTAATACCAGAATCGATACTGCTTCGCTCCAGAACCACACCATCAGAGTTGGCTGCGATTAATTCAAAAGGCTCTGACCCGCCATCAACCTGCTCAAAATCTCCGAAGTTGTTCAATTGATAAATAACAGGCTCGAAAAAAAGCTATTTTCCCTATCAAGATCAATATAGTCAGAGAACGCCAAGCTAATCTGATTACTGCCAAAATCAACAAAAACAGTTTCTATTCCCGTATTTTCCGTGATTGTGAGACTCTGAGAGCCAACGATTTCTGTTCCTGTTACGATTCTTTCGATACTGGAAACCTGATAAACGCCGTCAGACGTAGCGGGGGCGATGCCCTGATTTAAAATGCGCTGAGAGGTAGGGATATTTGAACTGCTGTCAGAGCCCCCGCCGCCACATCCGCTCAGAGATAATAGCGTTAGAGCGCCACATAAAAATCCGTTGATAAGTTTCACTGATAACTACCCTTTAGTAAGTTGGAAAAATTAATTCAGATTTTAATTACGGGATATTACACCAATGTGAAATTTTTATTGTGAGACGAATTAAATATACGACAAACGGCAAAACTTTATTTAATATTGTAAATCTATTACATTTAGCTTGATTATTAGTGGTGACCGGTATCAGTAACAGGCCTAACGGTACCTGCGCATTTATTACATACTTATGGTGCTATCGAAATCTTGTTGGCTTAAATCGGCTGCGAGAAATCGCCGACTGCCAAGTCCAGCACCTCGTTCAATTCCGCAAAAATAAAGTTCGCCTCTCCCCTTTCGCACCTTAAATATTCAGTAAATTATTCCCACTGCTCATGAGGATGTTTAGATCCCTATCGCATGTAACACCTTCTTAAAAAGAACCAAAATTTTAAGGCCGCGGAGTATGGATCGGTCACCTAATCTCAACCATAGGGTTTCTCAGACACATTTGCAGAACCCCAAACATAAGTAGGGATGTTAACACCAAATTATCTAGCCCAATCTATCCGCGCTCTTTATCCACCAGTTAGGTTTGGCTCTTATACGAAGACCTGGGCTTACTGACCAGCGTCTTTAGCGTCACAGCGACTGGCTGAGCATGAACATCACCCAGCCCACCTTTAGCCAGGACTTTATTTTTAATCTCAACACTACGGTGCCTGAAAATCCAGCTTGCAGCCCATGAAGAGATTTGCAATCACTACTACTCATAAAGACTACCAACCTCAATTAAAATCACCAGCGCCTTAAGGTGAATGTGTTGTGGCTAGCTTAGGTGCCTATTGGTGGACATTTCACTTAAACCAGTATTGCTGACCCCTTCAATACATGCAATTATATGCATATGTCATAAACTGCATATACATCATGACTGCTACCGATTTTTTTAAGTGCTTATCCGACGACTCACGCCTGTGCCTAGCGCTGTTGATACAGAGCACTGGGGAAGCCTGTGTGTGCGATCTTATGGCGGCGCTTGAAATCGACCAACCCAAAACATCCAGACACCTGTCTGACTTGAGACGCTGCGGGGTGCTTGAGAGCCAGAGGCGCGGCAAATGGGTGTATTACAAGCTTCACCCCAAGCTCCCACTCTGGGCACATGACGTACTTAAAACGACCCTTGAGGCCAATTATGGCGTGCACCAAAGCGCACTATCCAAACTTAGATCCCTACAAGGCAACGACGCTACCTGTTAAGAGAAAACGATGAAAATACTCTATATATGCACCCACAACCGCTGCCGAAGCATACTGTCTGAGGCGATCACCAACCAGGAGGCCAGCGGTCTGATCACCGCCAAAAGTGCTGGCAGTCAGCCCGCAGGCGAGGTGCACCCGCTCTCATTGAAGTTCTTGAGCGAAGCTGGCTATAGCACCGACGGACTCACCAGCCAGTCTTGGGAGAAGCTTGCAGACTTCAACCCTGATTTAGTGGTGACGGTCTGCGACGCGGCAGCTGGCGAGTCTTGCCCCCTATGGATGGGCAACTCGCTCAAAGTACACTGGGGTTTGAGTGATCCTTCAGCCATGAGCGGCTCGCTAGAGCAGCAAGCCGCCGCCTTTGGTGCTTGTATCGATGAGATTAAGCATCGGGTGGATCAGCTCAAAACTCTGGCGCAGAAAAACCTGAGCCGCGATCAGTTAAAGCTGGAACTTGAGCAGTTTGGAGCCTACTGATCATGACTAAGCAAGTGCTAGCAGCCCACAATCAGCCAACCAACACCAAAGCAGAAACTCAAAAACTTCCAAAAAATGTCCATGCTGATCATTTTCATATGCCCAATCCGGCGCGTTACTTTTTAGCAGATGCCAAGCCCCAAGGTCTCAGTCAACACCCGCCTCGGGTGCTTTTGTTGTATGGGTCCCTGCGAGAACGCTCTTTTAGTCGCTTGGTTGTTGAGGAAGCTGCTCGGCTGCTTGAGGTTATGGGTGCGCAAACTCGCATCTACAATCCCGAAGGATTGCCGCAAACAGACACCGCAACTGAGGATCACCCCAAGGTCGCTGAGCTTCGCTCGCTGATGCTCTGGTCGGAAGCTCAAGTCTGGTGTTCTCCGGAGCGCCATGGCTCCATGACCAGCATCTTCAAAAGCTGTCTCTTATACACATCTGACGC
>CAJXOR010000076.1 GCA_913057715.1 uncultured Moraxellaceae bacterium | reverse complement strand
AGATCATGCCTAGTCTCGTGGGCTCGGAGATGTGTATAAGAGACAGGTTCAGGATCCATCTGCATGCAAGATTTAGAGGGAGCAAGCATGCCTTCGGCGTGAGCCTGAGCACGTGGCAACATACGGTCAAAGTAGAAATTGGCCGTCTGGATCTTAGCTTTATAGAACTCGGTGGTTTCTTTACCGTCGCCATTTTCCAGTTTTTCAGTGGCAACAGCGGCCATCTGTGCCCAGAAGTACGCCATCATCGCGTAACCTGAGTACATGAGGAAG
Organism: uncultured Moraxellaceae bacterium; assembly: GCA_913057715.1. GTDB lineage: Bacteria > Pseudomonadota > Gammaproteobacteria > Pseudomonadales > Moraxellaceae > CAJXOR01. The sequence continues at coordinate 10,531 of CAJXOR010000076.1, read as the reverse complement.
TCGTCGCAAGCGCTGGATACGATGTCGCGGTCTTTACGAGCAGCGAGCATCAGGCGCAAGGTCAGCGTGTTCCACTGAGCACAGATCTTAGTCAGATCCCAAACATAACGGCGCATGTACTTGTTGGTTGCATGTTGTCCGCAGAACTTCAGGATCTCGCCAGTGTAATCACGGATGATTTTACCTTTAGTGCCGAGCAGTACTTTACGGCCGAGCAGATCAAGCGCTTGAACACCGGTGGTGCCTTCATAAAGAGTCGCGATACGTGCGTCACGCGCGATCAGCTCCATGCCCCACTCGTTGATGTAGCCGTGGCCGCCATATACCTGCTGACCGTGCTTAGCTGCTTCCATACCCAGCTCAGTTAAGAAGCCTTTGAGGATTGGGGTAAAGAAGCCCAGTTTGTTGTCCCACTTCTCGTACTCTTCGTCATCACCGTTGGTGAGCGCGTCAGCCATGTAATCGGCGAACTTAGAGCAATAGTAGATCATCGCACGGCCGCCTTCGGCCAGTGATTTTTGGATCAACAACATGCGGCGTACGTCGGCATGGTGGATGATCGCATCGGCGACGTGGTCAGGATCTTTTTTACCTGACAAGGCGCGCATGGAGCGACGCTCAATTGCGTAAGGAAGCGATCCTTGAAGTGCCAACTCAGTATGAGCCAAACCTTGGATGGCGGTACCGATGCGCGCAGTGTTCATGAAGGTGAACATGCACTCAAGACCTTTGTTCGGTGGACCGATCAAAAAGGCAGTGGCGCCGTCAAAGTTCATCACGCAAGTAGCAGAAGCCTTGATGCCCATCTTGTGTTCGATTGAACCAGCGGTCACGGTATTGCGTTCGCCCAGAGTGCCGTCTTCGTTAACTAAGAACTTAGGTACGATGAACAAAGAGATACCACGAGTACCTTTAGGGGCATCGGGCAGGCGAGCCAAAACGATGTGGATGATGTTTTCAGTCAGATCGTGCTCACCTGATGAGATGAAGATCTTGGTGCCGGTCATCTTGTAGGTGCCGTCTTCGCCAACTTCACACTTGGTTTTGACCTGGCCCAAGTCAGTTCCGCACTGGGGTTCAGTCAAACACATGGTTCCAGCCCAACGGCCTTCGACTAGCGGTGGCATGTAGGCATTTTTCTGATCGTCATCACCATAACGCTGGATGGTGTTCATGCAACCAACAGACAGACCGGGATACATGGTGAACGACCAGTTAGCGGTTGCCATGATTTCAGATTTAACGAGGTTCAAGGACATTGGCATGTTGGCGCCGCCGTACTCTTCAGGGTAAGAAAGACCCTGCCATCCGCCTTGGATGTACTGGTTATAAGCTTCTTTGTAGCCTTTAGGGGTGGTCACTTCGCCGTCTTTGAAGGTACAGCCTTCTTGGTCACCAGATTGGTAAATAGGTGACAGAACTTCTTCAGACAGCTGAGCCACTCCGTCTAAAACCATGTCGACGGTTTCAGGATCGGCGTTTGCGCCGGTTAGGATGTTTTGGTAGTGACCTGGAAAATCGTAAACTTCGTTCATCAAAAAGCGGATGTCGCGAAGAGGTGCTTTATAAGTAAACATAAACGCTCCGATAGTTTAGGCAGGCAAATTGCCTGCGAGAGAATCAGCAAAAACTCAATAAAACTCTTATGGCATGTACCATATCAAAATCAGCATAAGAATACATTTGTATCAGCGCTGATATTTTGGTCAAAATGGTCAATCGATAGTAAATTGAGCCAAAGCATAGATCGTTGAAAACACAGGCAACTGCAGGGCTGATAGATCCATGCGCTGTTTTGCAGGGCACAAACAAACAGTTGGCTTGGTCAATTTGTACTACGGGGTAGACTAAATGTCTTATTGGTTTGATCAATCACGTAAATTGGCCAGATCAATCCTGCGATCCAAACCTAAACAGGGTTGGTTTTGCTTTCACTCCTGCTGAGTTAGGCGGGTCGTTGATTGCGCGAGTAGTAGTTCGATTAGTAGCTCGAGTAGCCAGCGGGACTTCAGTTAACTTGGATCTGGTTTAGGCTTAGAGTTTAAATAAGTGTCCATCAGATAGCTGATCTTAAGCACTGATCCTATAAAACCTTTTCTGTGTTGATTCGTGCAGCTGATGACTGCAGAGTTCGATCCAAGTTGTTGACTTCTTAAGCGAGTAAAACAACGCGGCCTCTTTGTTGTGCGCCACTGAGAGGCCGTCAGATCAGTGATCACCCCGCAGAAAGCTAAAGTCAATCTGATCCAGCTTAGGTGCCTTGCCGCACCAGCGCTCAAAACTCAAAGCAGCTTGATTGATGAGCATGAGCAAACCGTCCGAGGTTTGCGCTCCAAGGGCTTGCATCTGCCGGGTGAACGCGGTTTCACCGCTAGCTTTTGAGTACATCATGTCCATCGCTTGCTTTGCAGAAAAGTTGGCTGGTAGCTCAAGCGGAGCTCCGCTTAAACTGCTACTGCTCGCGTTAATCACCAAATCAAACTCGCCGCTCAGATCGGTTATGGAGCAGGCATGTAGGCGGGTTCCCTCTGAGAACTCAGCAAAATCATCGCTTAGCGCTTTGGCCTTGGACTGAGTGCGGTTGACCAGACAAAGCTCGCTAGGCGCTTCAGCCAACAACGGCCCTAAAGCACCGCGAGCGGCGCCGCCAGCACCGATCAAAACCACCTTTTTACCGCGTAGGGAAAATCCGGCTTGATCTAAGGCTTTGATCAAGCCTTTGCCGTCGGTGTTGTCGCCAAAAAGGAGGTCATTTTGCTGCCAAAGCGTATTGACGGCACCCGCCAATTTGGCTTCGGGAGTCAGCTGATCGCACAGATCAAAGGCCTGTTGCTTAAAGGGAACAGTGACGTTTGCCCCTTGAGCGGAGGCGAGAAACTGGCGCGCCGTTGATTCAAACTGATCGAGCGGCGCCAGCAGTTTTTGGTAGTTGACGCAAAGACCCAGTGACTCAGCAAAGCGGGCATGAATCTGCGGGGACAGCGAATGCTCAATCGGATTGCCAATCACGGCGAGTTGAAACATATTTTGCTCTGGGTTATCGGTTAGGCTTAGTCTACTGTTTTTGGGTCGGGGTTTGAACGCATGAGAGTGCCGCAGTGAGTTCGGGTGAGACAGATCCTCAAAAACTAAATGGCAGCTGGCATGACTGGTCGGGTCAAGCGTTGAGCGAGCCGCTGGGTCGAGGGGCGCTTTACGCGGACGGTTTTTTTACCACCTGTAAGCTCCGCGCTGGCCGCATCGAGTATGGGGATCTGCACGTTGCGCGGATGATTAAAAGCGCCGATGCCCTCAAACTTAGGCTACCAGAGGGGTTCGATGAGGATCTGCGCAAACTGGCGCATAACTTAACTCATCACTCAGGCAGCGGTGTGCTCAAGCTATATGTTCAGCGCTTACCTCAGGATCGGAGAGACGCACCCAACCTGATGAAGCGCCGAGGTTATGCTCCGAGCACCAGTCAAGTTCACCTGGCTTGGCAGTTTTTTGAGCACGCAGGGCTGATGAGCGAAGAGCTGATCAGCATCAATCCAGCCGTCAATGCGGTTTTACTAACGCAAAAGGTGAGTTTGGTGCCAGACAATCTGGCTGGTCTTAAGACGCTAGCCAGGCTTGATCAGGTGTTGGCTGCTGCTGAGCTGAGTGAGCAACGTCAACAATTTGCCGATTCAGATCTCGAGGGGATCACCTTGGATCTGGCGGATCAGTTGTGTGAAGGGGTCAGTCACAATCTGTGTTTGCTAATAGGGGGTCAGTGGGTGACGCCTGAGCTTAAGCGTAGCGGGATACACGGGGTGTTTCGCGCGGCGCTACTCAAACACGGGCTGGTTCATAGCTGCGCGCTTAACCTAGATGATCTCAAGCGCGCGCAAGGTGCTGTGCTGATCAACTCGGTGCGCGGTTTGATACCACTTAAGTCCATAAATGTCAGCGGGTCATTGATCGCGCTAGATGGTGGATCGGGTAGACATTTGGCTGAGTTGATACGGCAAAACACCGCGTTTATGAGTGATATACTTTGCTAAATTTGGGCGCAGCCCTCAGATAAATTAAAGGAGTGGTTTTGCGCAATCTCATCAAGAGTCTGGTTGGGCTGGGCATACTGGCCATGCTCTTTGTGATCTACCAATCACTGCTCAGGCCACTGGATTTTGATGGTCGAAACTCGATTAGGGTTGAGCGCGGCGAGGGTTACTACTCTCTTGTTGAGCGACTTGAGGAAGAACACGGGCTGAAGTTTGCGCCGATTGCCAAAGCTTATACCCAGCTGCTTGCCGGCCTCTCGAGCTCCAATTCACTTTATGCTGGTTCGATCAAGGTGTCTGACCAGCCTAGTTTCATCGTGTTGATGCGCCGCATGAGCGACGCTAAAGAAAACATGATTCAACTGGTGGTGATTGAGGGTACGCGCTCTGAAGACTTGTTGCGCCGCTTAAAAAACACCGATGGGGTAGAGTCGACGCTGGCAAATCAAAGCGATGCTCAGATTGCTGAGACACTGGGTTTGCCGGTTGATTATTTGGAGGGCTGGTTTGCGCCGGATACTTATCGATTTTCACGCGGGGTGACCGATCTTGAGGTGCTGCAGCACTTATCTGCTCGCCAGCAAAAAATTATGGCGCAAGCTTGGGCCAGACGCAGCCGTAAATCTGAGATTGAGACGCCAGAGCAGATGCTGATCATGGCGTCGATCATCGAAAAAGAAAGCGCGAAGCATTCCGAGTACGGCTTGATATCGGGTGTGTTTAATAACCGCTTAGCGATTGATATGAAGCTGCAGACCGATCCAACCGTGATCTACGGTATGCGCCACCGCTACAACGGCAACATTCGTAAGGCTGATCTCAGAGAAAAAACTGACTACAACACCTACGTGATCAAGGGGCTGCCGCCTACTCCGATCGCAGTTCCTGGTGAGCAAGCCATGCGCGCTGCGGTCCGCCCAGATCGCACTGACGCGCTTTACTTTATGGCAGATGGAACCGGTGGCCACACCTTCAGCGCCACTTATGACGAGCATAAGGTTGCTGTGAAAAAGTACTGGTCTAGCCGATGATCGCTGCAGGTATGTTTATTAGTTTTGAGGGCAGCGAAGGGGTGGGTAAGAGCACGTTAGTTAACCGCGTGGGCAAATGGCTACGCGATCAAGCTTTGAGCGTGGTGCTGACCCGCGAACCCGGTGGCACTGAACTGTCTGAGACACTGCGTGAGCTGGTGATCAATGAGCCTATGGCGGTGCAAACTGAGCTGCTGCTGTTGTTTGCTGCGCGCGCTGAACACCTAGATAAAGTGATCAAGCCAGCACTGACTGTTGGTTCTTGGGTGCTTTGTGATCGCTTTGTCGATGCGACTTACGCTTATCAAGGGCATGGTCGCGGGATATCTATGGGGCAAATAGACCTTTTGGTTTCAGCGTTTGTAGATGTGATGCCGAAGCTCACCTTTTGGTTAGACGCACCAGTGAGCGTCGGGCTTGAACGCGCGGCAAAGCGCTCAGCGCCAGATCGCTTTGAACGTGAGAAAATCGAGTTTTTTGATCGTGTTCGCACAGGCTACCGCACTCAATATGAGCGCGAAGGTGATCGCATCGTCAGACTCGATGCAACCCAGTCTGCCGATGCGCTGTTTGATGAGGCATGCGGTTACCTAACTCGTTTGATGAGTGCGGCCAAGTGATCGAGATGAGCGGCTTAACCGGTTTCGCACCTCAGCCAATGCCCCATGGCTTAACTGCTTGGCCGGAGTTGGTTTGAGACAAGACCAGCAGGATATCCAGCAGCCTGGCCAGCCGGACGACCTACCCGTTAAGTTGGCTTTAGGATCAGATCTTAAAACCAGCGCAATAACCAGCCCACGACCTCATTTGTTGCTGGCGCTCTATCAAAGCTTGTTTACCGCGCTGCTGCCGATCTATCTGCTCGCTAAGCTGATCAGGGCTTGGCTTAAAGACAAGCACATTAAAGAGCTTACGGTTTTAGATCAGTACGCCCAGTCGCTCGGCTTTAGGTTGCCGCCGGTATCGCCCAAATTAAAGGGATTGGTCTGGATACACGCGGTGTCTTTGGGTGAGCTCAACACAGTCAAACCGCTGATTGACCAGTTGTTGACCGGCGGACATCCACTCCTTATCACTAACACCACGGCGACCGGATACTGGCGCACGCACAGTCTCTATGCTGATCAGGTGCTGCACTGCCCCATGGTGATTGATCAGCCTTCTGCTGTCCGGCGCTTCTTAAAGCACTTTAACCCTGCACAGCTAGTGTTGGTTGAAACTGAGATCTGGCCCACGCTCTTAGATAGCGCCTACCGAGCCAATCTGCCGGTTGCGCTGATCAACGCTCGCATGACGCAAAGAAGCGCCTCGCGGTTGAAGCGAGCTCCTAAGTTAAGTCGCTACCTGTTTTCGGGGTTTGATTTGATACTGTGTCAGGACTCACTGTCGGTGACGCGGTTTACTGAGTTGGGCGCTCACGCTGAGCGCGTGAGGAGCTGCACCAACCTTAAGTTTTTAAGTGCGCTCAGCTCATCTGTCACGCCCCTGGATTACACAGACCAATTTGCAGCAGATGGCGCGCTCGAGCCTGAGTTAAGCGCCGACAAACTTGAGCTCAAGTCGCCTCCAATCTCGCCATTTGTCCTGACCGCTGCCAGTACCCATGACCCCGAAGAACGCATGATTCTCGAGGTGTTTAAGCGACTTCAGGCCGCTTCGACTCAGGAGCTTAAGTTGATCTTAGTGCCTCGTCACCCCGAGCGTTTCGATGAGGTGGCACGCCTCCTGAGCCAAATGTCGATGACATTTTGCCGACGCTCTGAAGGGCGCCTGCCGGGACAGACCGCAGTTTTTCTAGGCGATAGCTTAGGCGAGCTTGAGCGCTGGTATGCGATGAGCGATCTGGCGTTTGTGGGTGGATCAATCGCCAATATCGGCGGGCACACCCCGATGGAAGCGGCAAAGTATGCGGTGCCGGTAGTGATGGGACGACATACGCACAAATGTCAGGATATGGTTGATCGACTCAGTGATGTGGGCGCGCTGGTTCAGGCGCAGACAGTGGATGAGTTATATGCGGTATGCCAAGCAGCGATCAACGCGCCAGCAGAGTATGCAGATAAGGGCGCGCGTGGGCAGGCGATGCTTGAGAGGTTGGCGCTTGATGCGCAAAAACAGATTGATGCACTGATTGACTTGATGGAAGCGAGATAGGTAACCATGAATTTTTTGATATTAGAAACCGATGATATGCAAGGTGACGGTGATCGAGCCTGTGTGACTGATCATCGAAAGATCAATCACTTAACTACGGTTCTGGGTGTTGGTCCCGGCTCCACGCTCAAGGTTGGCCTGCTTGGCGGCAATCTGGGCAGTGCTAAAGTGGTCGGTATCTCAGATGATAAAGTGGAGCTAGAGTCGGTTGTACTTGATAAGCCCGCGCCGCCTAAACTGCCGATTACCTTGGTGATCGCTATGCCACGCCCTAAGGCGCTCAGGCGCATCTTGGTGCATGCCACCGCGATGGGGATAGAAGCGATACACGTGATTCATAGCTTTCGGGTTGAGAAGAGTTACTGGCAAAGCCCGGTGCTTGAGAAGATCAAGGATTATGCACTTGAAGGGCTGGAGCAATCGGGCGATACCCAGATGCCGCAAATTACCATCAACAAACGTTTCAAGCCTTTTGTTGAAGACCAGCTACCGCAGATTATCGAAGGTAAGCGCGTATTTTTGGCGCAGCCAGGGAGCGAGGATAGCCTGCCTCATGATCTGACGTTAGAGGATGAAGTGGTGTTTATCATCGGGGCTGAAGGTGGATTCATCTGTTATGAGGTTGAGCTTTTAGAAAAACAGGGCTGCCACAACGTGTCCTTAGGCCACCGGATCGTTCACTCTGAGACGGCTGTCAGCATGATGGTCGGCCAGATCATGGCGCACCAAATCAGAGGGGTTGTGAGTTGAGGTGGTCCACGGAGCTTAAAAGCTTAGCAAAATGCCTACTTGTAGCCGGCATTGGGCTCATGCTGAGTTGTTCAGACCAAACCGATCCAAACAATCTGACGGCTGAGCAGTTGGGTGAGCCCAACTTTCACACCAACACCTTGATAGTAGCAACCGACTGGGGCCAAAAGACATTTGACCCTCTGCTTAAAGTTTTTGAGCTTGAGAAAAAAGTGCGCGTGAAGTTACTGAGCCTGAGTGAGCTTGCTGCGATCAATCCAGCTGAGCGGCCGGCGGTAGACTTGTATTTACTGGGCAGTTTGCAGAGCATGAGTAGGTTGAACGCAGAAGATTTTCAGTTTGTTCAGCCCAAAGTCTCAATCCAACTGCAACCTTTTGCTGTTTCCGGTGAGAACCCGTGGGTGATGCTGGGTTATTGGCCACTTTTATCAGCCTCTAACGCGGTGCCTTCAAGTGATCTGAGTGAATTAACTCAGCGATCAGTTGATCCGCTATGTGCCCCTGAGCAGCAAATCAGCCTAATCACGGTTGTGCTAGAGGGCAGCGGTTATCTGATCGAACCTGAGGAAACCCTCGCTGCGGAACCCTCGCAAGTGGCACCTACTCAAGGCGCGCCTGAAACTAGCGCGCCTGAAAACTCGCAACTGATGATTGGCGCTGAGGCTGCTGGGGCTGGAGGTTTGAGCGAATCACCGCTTAGATCTTTGACAGCTACCCGATTAAATATGACTCAGGCACTCAGCTCGCCTCGGTGTAGCTCGCTGTTGTTTTTTGAAAACAATCAGTTCGCGTTAGGCCTAGATGAGGGTTCGCGGGCAGCGCCTATCCAGCCGACCCTTATCGATGGCCCCATCGCAGCGGTTCCCAAAGACGCGCTTAACCCGCTTAAGGCACTTTGGATGATTGAGTGGCTCTTGGGCGGCGAGCAGCAGCGGCAATTGTCGGATAAGTATCAAACCCATACCGTACTTACTTCTAAGGTTGACATGTCCAATAAGGATCAGCCGCAACCTACAATGGCGTTGGCAACTGAGGAATCGGTTGAGTGGGCAAGCCGCAGTTCTCTAGCAGCGCCGTAGGTATGGATGGCCAACTGCTCAGTGTGAGTGATTTGTGCCTGCAGCTTGGGACAGGCTTTAAACTGCACCAAGTTAGCTTGCAGCTCCCAGCTGGACAAATTGGCGGCCTGATTGGTGCCAACGGAGCCGGAAAAACTACAGTCCTACGCTGTATCGCCGGGCTTGAAAAGCGAGCATCAGGCAGTATCGTGCTGCATCAGCGCGCGCTGCTGAGTGAAAAACAATCCTTACCGACTCACCTAAGGCGCGTCGGCTATGTGTTTCAGGATTTAGCTTTGTTTGACCGCCTAAGTACCTTTGAAAATCTGGCCTTTGGGGTTAAAGGATCATCCGCGCAAAGGGCTGCAAAGGTTGAGTCGCTACTACAGCAGTTTCGCCTTGAGGCTTACCGTGACACGCCCGTCTCTCAACTTTCTGGAGGCACGCGACAGCGAGTTGCTATTGCAAGAGCGCTGGCGGCAAACCCTGATCTGCTGCTGTTAGATGAGCCTTTCTCTAGCTGCGATAGGGCGGAGAAAAAAAGGTTAATGCGCTTTTTGCGACAATTGATCTTAGATCAGGGGCTCAGCAGTCTGTTAGTCACGCATGACAGTGCAGTAGCACTGGGACTTTGTGATTACTTGGGGGTGATGGATGAAGGCAGGTTGATTGCTCAGGGCACTGCGCTGTCCTTGTATGAGGACCCGCCAAGCTTAAAAGTCGCCATGAGTTTAGGGTCAGCGTGCTGCCTTGAAGCTCAAGTCGCTGAAGACGGATCGAGCGCTATGACTGCTTTAGGTCCAGTTCAACTGATGCGGCCGACAACGCAAAAGCGAGGGTCGGTTTTGCTGCGCGATGAAGACTTGGCGCTCGCAGGCAATGTAACGCCTAACGCTAAGGTAATCTTTGTGCAGCGTTTGGACGGTAACCGGTATCGATGCACGTTGCGGCTTGAGGCTCAAACGCAAGAGGTTGATTTAATCAGTGATTACCCGCTCACGATCGGCTCGGTACATGGGCTTGCGCTCAGACCAAAAAGGTATACATTTTTCCCTGTGGATCAAACGCTCAACGCTTTTTGAGCAGCAAGTGCAGGTAGCGACCCATCCGCCAAAAGGGCTCTTGCTGGCTAAACTCAAGCTCTTTTTCCAGCACCGCCTCGGGGTTGGTGTGGCCGCCGCGCTTTAGCGGGCTGTAATCGTGAAAAACCCGTATCCCGCTTTGACTCACCACCGTAAACGATTGGGTCCAACCCAGCGCCTGCTCAAGACTGACCGGATTGTTCGGTGTCAGGGTTTTAGCGTCTAACTTGGCTGGGCGATCGAGTTGATAAAAGTTGCCCATAATCAAATTGCGATACTGATAGGACGCTGGGTTATAAAAACACAGTGACAAATGCCCACCCGTTTTAAGCTTGGCAAGGGCAAAGTCAATCATGGCTTTTGGGTCGTCTAGCCACTCAAGTCTGTCTCTTATACACATCTCCGAGCCCACGAGACTAGGCATGATCTCG
>CAJXOR010000075.1 GCA_913057715.1 uncultured Moraxellaceae bacterium | reverse complement strand
TATCCTCTTCGTCGGCAGCGTCAGATGTGTATAAGAGACAGGCGATATTGGCTGTTGGCAATGTTCAGCATGTGGAAAGTGTTGAAGATCATATTAAGGTTGAAGCTGATGAGCCACAAAGCAGTATGTATGCGGTTGTCTCGGGTGATACGCTTTCATCTATCGCTAAAAAAGAATACGGCGATGCCAACAAGTACATGAAGATCTTTGAGGCCAATCAGCCGATGCTTAGCGACCCAAACAAGATCTACCCAGGTCAAGTTCTGCGCATACCGGCATAGCTCCAAAACTAGAACCCAAGCCAGAATCAAATCAAACTTGAGCCAGACACAATTTTGATCAATAAAAAAACCAGAGGAAATCCTCTGGTTTTTTTATTGGCAGTTTTGTTCAGGTGGTTAGTTTGATCGTCTCAAGATAGGTACGGATGCGAGTCACGTAGTGGATGCACTGGGTATAGCGCGAATTACGTGCTGAGTTGGTGCTCAGATACTCGTAAAACTCCATCCAATCGTTGGGGTTTTTACCCTGTGACTTGAGTTTCTTTTGAACCGATCTAACAGCGCCAGGACCCATGTTGTAAGCAGCTAAAGCAAACCAAGTGCGATCAGGCTCAGGTACATGATCAAACTGATCCTGCATCTGGCGGATGTAGTTTGCCCCGCCCTTGATGCTCTGATTGGGGTCGGTACGATTGGTGATGCCCATAGACAGAGCTGTGGCGCTGGTCAGCATCATGAGACCGCGTACGCCAGTCGGGGATACTGCATTTGCCTTTAGGTGAGACTCTTGATAACCCATGGCAACTAAGAGTTGCCAGTCGACTTTGTGCTGCTCGGCGTTTGACTTGAAGCTTGCCTTGTAGGCTGGAAGTCTGTCGCGCATGGCTTTATCAAACTGAGTTTTGCTGTAAGTGTCTTTGAGCAAACTCTGATCGTAAAACGCTGCTAATTTTTTGTTGATCCCGACTTGCGTGGGGCTGCAGATAAAGCTGGTCGCTTGCTGGGCAAGTGGATCTGAGCCGTCTGCAAAACTCCAGTTCACTTCTGCGTCTAATCCAAAGCGGTACAAAGAAGGCTTATCGCCGCAGCTTAAGTTAACTGGCGCAAGGCCAATCTGCTCCAGTGCTACAGAGTTAGCTGAGGTGAGTGCAAAATCCACATCGCCTTTTTTAACTGCCTTAAGAGCAGCAGCCTGTGACGTGAAGATGCGCACATCTAAATCAACACCAATTTGATTGGCATAACCTTTAGACAGGTCATATCCAAAGCCGTGCATATAGCCGTCAGATTTGAACACGGTTGAATTGTTGGGCGTAGCGGCAACAATTAGCTTTTTTCTTTCAACAACCTGACCCAATTGGGTGCTGTCGCTAAAGGCGTGGGTTGAAAGCAGGCTCATCGAGGCGGCTAAAAAAACCGGAGCCAATACAGCACTCCGGCGATTTATGATGTTATTTGTCACGTTTGGCATCGTCTTACTCCAGCTGTGTTCGTATGCAAATTGCACACTTAAGGCAGTTGAGTGAAATGACTCTTGTCAAAACAGGTGCGCGTATCATAGCCACGAGATTTGTTACAAGCAAATTTATGGGCGGATTTTCAGACCGACCAAGAGGGAATCTGAGTGAACGGTCGTTAATTTATACTTTTTTACACAAAAAGAGCTTTAAAAATGGCCATTTTATGGTTTTTGACCCCAAAGTTGAGTCAAGCGGGGTTTTCGATGTCAATGAAGGACACTTTTAGACCTAAATCACTTGCTATTTGCGCGCCCAGTGCTCGCACACCGCCGCGCTCAGTCGCATGGTGACCTGCAGCCATATAGTCAATATCAAGCTCACGAGCGCTAAGTACGGTGCGCTCGCTGATCTCACCTGATATATAAAGATCGCATCCTCGAAGTGCCGCTTGATCAATCCAATCTTGCGCGGCCCCTGTGCAGAGCCCTATAAGATTTAATTCCCGCTCGAACCCCTCGCCAATATGCTGTGGTTTGCGCCCTAACACTTGGCAGATTCGATCTGCCATCTGCAGATTGCTTATAGAAGATTGAGGCGTTGCCATAACAGCGATGGGGTTTTTCTCACCTTTAAACATAGGCCCTGTGATCTCTAATCCCAGATCGGAAGCTAACTGAGCGTTGTTACCTAAGCTTGGGTGAGCATCTAGTGGGAGATGGTAGGCAAAAAGCGAAACCCCGCTCTTGATCAGGGCTCGAATTCGCGCCCCTTTCATGCCGATAAGACGCTCATCCTCACCTTTCCAAAAATACCCATGATGCACGAGTATGCCCTGTGCACCGATATCAGCTGCAGCCTCAATCAGTTCAAGCGATGCGGTAACACCAGTCACCAAGTGGGTGATGGGTTGACCAGCATCCACTTGAAGGCCGTTAGGGCAGTAGTCTTTGAACTGCTCGGGCTTGAGCAGTTGATTGAGGTGATTTTCAAGCGTTTGTGCAGACAAGCCCATAAGTAGGTTTGGAGTTAAGTGGGTTCTTTAGCTTATAACAAATTCATACTGAGCGAGCTTGAGGATTTGGTTACCATCACAATTAAGTTTGGGTCAAACCAAATATCTCTTCAACTAATAAAAGATATTAAGGATGTCAGTGACTAGTCGTTATGTTAAAACTTTTTGGATTGTCATCCCTTGGATTCTGTTGCTTGCAACGGGTTTTTTATTTTGGTGGGTGTTGACTCAGCTAGACCCTGATCGTCAGCCTCAGGTTTGGAGTGCTCCGCAGTCATCTGCTGAGCCTGCCAACCCACTGGGCGTGATCTCCTTTCATGATGCGGTAGCCAAAACTGCCAACTCGGTGGTCAATATTTATACGACAACCAGTGCAGGCTCTTCAGCTCAAGCAATCGACCCAATGATCGAGAGGTTTTTTGGAGAGCAGTTTCCCAATCAGTCGCGAGAATCAGCCAACTTGGGTTCAGGTGTGGTGGTTTCTGAAGACGGATTTATCGTGACAAATGCCCACGTCATTGCTGGTGCTGACGATATAAAAGTTAACTTCAATGACGGAACCGAAGCGCGCGCCCAATTAATTGGCGCTGATGCAGAAAGTGATCTGGCGGTAATTAAAGTGAACCTCAAAGGACTCAAGCCTCTTCCTTTTAAGGGGTCTGAAGTCAGAGTTGGGGATATCGTGCTTGCGATTGGCAACCCTTTTGGCGTTGGACAAACGGTTACTCAGGGTATCATCTCAGCCACGGGTAGGAGTGGACTGGGCATCAACACCTTTGAGGACTTTATTCAGACCGACGCGGCAATCAACCCGGGTAACTCAGGTGGGGCGCTGATTGATCTAAACGGCCAACTGGTCGGCATCAATACCGCGATCTTCTCTCGTTCGGGCGGCAATAACGGGATAGGATTTGCGATCCCAACCGTTTTGATAGAGCAGGTGATGCGCTCAATCATCCGTGATGGCAAGGTTACTCGGGGTTGGTTGGGTATAGAAGTAGGTATTGCACCAAGCGGTAGCCCAGCGGCCCTTTCAATTGAATCAGCTCAAAAAGGTGTTTTGGTTGGCGGAGTTATGGCGGGCGGTCCAGCAGACTTGGCTGGTCTTCGAAACGGAGACATTATCCAGAGTTTAAACGGCCTTGATATCAAAAACGCCAATCAGCTGATTCAGTATATCTCTAGGCAAAAACCCAATCAGTCGATCACCGCTGGTATCCTTCGTAACGCTGAGCCCATGCAGATATCGATTGTGTTGGGAGAGCGCCCGACCCAACAAAGTTTGTTGAACAGTCAGCTCGAATCCCAGCCAGCTCCAAATAATCAGAAGAGCATACCCAACGAATTAAGAGACTTTTTTGATTCTTTATCTAGGGAGGAGTAGTTACTCCATACCACTAAAAAAAACCCGCTGTTTCTACAGCGGGTTTTTTTTATGCCTAATTTACGTCAGTTGATCCGATTGATCGAAATCTGAGTCAAAGATTTTAAGGTGTCGACATACTTGGACGCCGGCAGTTTCTCAAGACAGCCGGTAGCTTTTGCGCTCTCATCCATGGCTCTTTCCCGGCAATAATCCAAAGAGTCGGTCATCTTCACAGCCTCTATGACCGCATCGATACTCTCATAAGTCCCGCTTGATACAGCTGCGCTCAGTAGCTGATAAGCTTTAGGGTCTGAATCTCGGGTTTGGCTCAAAGCGCGGATCATCGGTAGGGTTGGCTTGCCCTCGGCGATATCGTCGCCTATATTTTTACCCAAGACTGAGGAGTCAGAAGCATAGTCCAGTATGTCATCGACCATTTGGAAGGCATTTCCAAAGTGACGAGAGAATTCGGAAAATGTCTGCTGATGTTCGCGCTGATTAAATAGCAAGCACATGCCCTCTGTTGCCAGCATGAACAACCGAGAAGTCTTACCCAATATGATGGCGAGGTAATCCTCCTCAGTCGCTTCAGGGTTGTGCTGGTGCTGCAATTGCAGCACTTCGCCCTCAGCGATGTCACAGGTACCGGCAGAAAACAGCTCAAGTAGCTCGAGGTTTTTAAATTCGACCAGCAGATTAAAAGCACGGGCGATTAGGTAGTCTCCTACCAGCACAGCAGTGGGGTTGTCCCAAGTAGCGTTTGCGGTGGGTTCGCCGCGGCGCAGGTTGGATGAGTCAATCACATCATCGTGAACTAAAGTCGCCGTGTGCAGCATCTCGGTAATCGCGGCCAGTTTCATGGCGTCACTGGATGGCTCGTCCTTCAGGGCTCGGGCTGCAAGCAGCCCCATGAGAGGACGCATACGCTTACCGCCAGCGTGTATCACGTGTTGAGATACCGCCATGACCAGTTTCACTTTGGAATTGAGCTGCCCAAAGATCATCTGATCCATGGTGTTGAAATCTGACTCAACTACTTTTAGTAAATCGCTATAGCCCTCTTTGCCGCTACTCATCTGCTTAAGTTACCTTTGCCTATGAAAACAAGTTACCAAAAAAGTCTTTTATGGCTGAGCGATCAGGGTCACCTGCTGGGCCAAACGATCGCTCTACACGCTCTGGTCTGAAATCCACGACTCCGTCGTTACCGCCAAGAGCTTGGAACATGACAATCTCGTTGGTGAGGGCTTGCTGTTTAAGTCTCAAGGCTGACTGTCGGCTTTGAAATAAAAAGCGCTGAGCGTCTAGTACGTTTAGGTAGCTGTCCAGACCAGCACGGAACCTCAAGTCAGAAAGCTCCAATGAGCGATCAGCGGCAGCAACCAGTCTGGATTGAGAATTGAGGCGACTCTCGATTCGTTCATCAAAGGCAACCACGTCACCGACTTCGCGAAGGGCAGTTAAGATAGTTTGCTCATAGTTATAAAGCGTCTGAGTTGCCTGAGCCTTTGCTACTTTTAGGTTTGCTTTACGTCTTCCAAAGTCAAACAAGGGTAAGTTGACTGAGCTACCCAAAGTCCAGCTTAACGTGGGTGCAGTAAACAACTTGTCCGCCTGAGTCGTGGCCGTACCAGTGCTACCAAATAAAGTAACGCTGGGGTAATACGCACCGCGCGCTACTCCAATATTGGCTCCAGCAGCCAGTAATTCAAACTCTGATTGTCTGACATCTGGTCTGAGCAGCAGAACTTCAGAGCTGATTGGGGTTGCACCACGTTTTCTGGTGATGCGATCGATGGCGGCAGGAGGGAGCAGGGAGGGATCAACCTTACCACCAGCTAAAAGCTCAAGTGCGTTTTGTGTTTGTTTTACCTGAGTCAGCGCTTGATCTAGCGAGAGTCTGGCATTTTCAACTTGAGTTTGAGCTTGTACCACCGACAACTCAGAGTCAATTCCTGCGTTTAAGCGCTTACGGTTGAGGTCAAGTGCGTTGATTTGGTTATCAAGGGTTTGTTCTGCTAGGCGAACTTGCGCCAGCGCATAGCTGTAACTCACCCAAGTCTGCGCGGTTTGCGAGATGATGCTGACCTGCGCTGATTCTTTAGCGAAATTGGTCGATAAAAACAGGCTCAGCGCCTGATCTTTAAGATTTTTAACCCGACCCCAGAAGTCGATCTCATAAGCGCTGAGTGCGAGCTGAGCTGAGTATTGGTTAGGGGTTGGAAAAACATCCTGCACCACATCGGTGATGGTTTGAGGATCTCCCCCATAGTCACCCGTTCGCGAGTACTGAGATGAAAGCGCAAGCGTAGGAAGATTACTGATCTTGGCAATATCATACCTGGCTTGAACTTCACTCACCGCAGCAACTGCTGACTTGAGGCTGCGGTTATCTGATAGAGCCTGATCGATAACAGCAACCAGTTTGGGGTCGGTGAAGTAGGTCCGGTAATTCAGTGTTTCAGCATTGGCTTGATCAGACAAATAGGTGCGATCAAGATCAACTTGAGCCGAAGGGTTCTCAATCTGCGTAAAGCTTTGACAAGCACTAAGAGTAGCGATACTGACTGCTAACACCAATGTTCTCATTGGTTTGTTCAGTGCAATCTCAGTCGCTTGAGAGGGGTGTTTTAAATTATCCATTTGACCCTTGTTCACTGTTTGGGGATTCATCTTTGTTAAAGATGCGATAAATCCAGACAAAAAATAGTGGAATGAAAAACACCCCGAGTATGGTTGCACTGATCACTCCGCCAAGCACAGCTGTGCCGATGGCATTTTGAGAGCCCGAGCCAGCACCCGTACTTAAAAACAAAGGTACCACACCAATACCAAAGGCAAGCGAGGTCATGATGATTGGCCTCAAGCGTTGCCGAGCGGCGACGGTAACCGCGTCAAACAACGATTTACCGGCATCGACCCGCTCTTTTGCGAACTCTATGATCAGGATGGCATTTTTGGCTGACAACCCGATAATCGTCAGCAAGCCGACCTGTAGATAGATATCGTTCGTCAGCCCTCGCCCAAAAGTCATGAGCAGCGAACCAATGATACCAAGCGGTATCACCATAAGCACCGCAAAAGGCACACTCCAGCTCTCATAGAGTGCGGCAAGACACAGGAAAATGACCAAAATGGATATGGCGTAGAGGATAGGAGCCTGAGCGCCTGATTTGCGCTCCTCAAGTGAGAGCCCCGTCCACTCAAAGCCAACGCCTCTTGGAAGTTGACCCACCAGATTTTCCATGATGTCCATGGCCTCGCCCGAAGACACGCCGGGAGCCGCTCCGCCCTGTATGTTGATGCTGGGCAAGCTGTTATACCTGGCAAGGCGCGGCGGCCCATAAGACCACTCGGTGTCTGAGAAAGAGGCGAAGCTGACCATCTGGTTTTGGTTGTTTCGAACGTACCAGCGGTAGATATCATCGGGTGTCATGCGAGATTGGGCATCGCCTTGGACATAAACGCGCTTCACTCGACCGCGATCGATGAAGTCGTTGATGTAAGAACTACCCCATGCAGTTGAGATCACCTGATTAATGTCACCCAAGCCAACACCCAGGGCGGCAGCTTTAGGCTGATCTACGTTGAGTTTGAGCTCGGGGGAGTCTTCTTGACCGTTTGGCCGCACGCCTGCCAGTTTGGTTTCTTGCGCCGCCATGCCGAGCAGTTGGTTGCGTGCATTCATCAACGCCTGGTGTCCGATACCGCCGGTATCCTGTAATTGCAAATTAAAGCCCGAAGCGTTGCCCAGTTCGGTCACCGCTGGTGGCGGAAAGGCAAAAACTCGTGCCTGGTTGATCGTTTGAGCAAAAAATCCGCTTGCACGTCCTGCAACCGCTTGAGCGTTTAGATCGTCCCCTGCGCGCTCCTCCCACGGTTTCAGGCGCACAAAGGCTAGGCCGACGTTTTGGCCTTGTCCTGCAAAGCTAAAGCCAGTAATACCGAACACACCTTCTACCGCGTCGGATTCTTGATCCAAAAAGTAGTCTTCAACCTTTTCAAGCACAACTTGAGTTTCTTGTTGTGTGGCTCCTGAGGGAAGTTGAATCAGTGAGAAGAGTAGGCCTTGATCCTCCTCGGGCAGGAATCCACCAGGGATACGCAAGAACAAAAGTCCCATCACCCCGATAATTGCTGCATAGATCACCACATAACGCAGTGTTTTCTGCATCGATTTACCGACGAAGTTTTGATATTTTTGCGACGTTTTATCAAACAGCTCGTTGAACTTTTGGAAAAACTTATGCGGTTTCTTTTCTTGATCCTTGGCAACCAGCAGTGAGGCGCACAAAGCTGGAGTCAGAGTAAGGGCCATAAATGCTGAGAGCAGCATAGTGGCTACCAGCGTGATGGAAAACTGACGGTAAATCACGCCGGTTGACCCACCAAAAAACGCCATGGGAATAAACACGGCCGATAGGACGACCGCGATACCTATCACCACCTTGCCGATCTGATCCATCGACTTTTCGGTGGCCTCAACCGGTCCTAGGCCCTCTTCATGGATGATCCGCTCAGTGTTTTCTACCACCACAATCGCGTCATCGACGAGTAGGCCGATAGAGAGAACCATCGCAAACAGGGTTAGCGTGTTGATGGAATACCCTGCAAACAGCAGAAGGGCAAATGTGCCTAGCAGCGTAACCGGCACCGCAAGTGTTGGGATGATGGTCGCTCGCCAATTCTGCAGAAACAGATACATGACCAAGAACACCAGCAAGATAGCCTCAGCCAGTGTTTTAATTACCTCTTCGATAGAGAGTTTGACAAAAGGCGTGGTGTCGTAAGGGTAGATTGGCTCCAAACCAGGTGGAAAGCCATCTTTGAGTTCGTTGATCTGTTCTTCAATCAACGTGCGGGTTTCAAGTGCGTTGGCACCTGAAGACAGTGAGATCCCCATACCGGCGGCTTGCTGACGGTTGTAGCGTGAGTTGGTGGCGTAGTTTTCTGAACCAATTTCAACTTTAGCAACATCTTTGAGGCGGACACTGGCGCCATCAATTGTGCTTTTGAGCAGTATCTCTTCAAACTCGGCCGCTGTTTGCAGTCGACTTTGCACCGTCACGGTGGCGTTAATCACTTGCTCGCTGGTCACCGCTGGCATAGCACCGATCTGTCCTGCGGAAACTTGAGTGTTTTGAGCGCGAACCGCGGCAATCACATCACTTGGCATGAGTGAGTAGCTGACCAGCTTTTCAGGGTCCAGCCAGATCCGCATGGCATAAGGGGAGCCAAACACCTGTATGTCGCCTACGCCCTCAACTCGGCTCATCGGATCAAGCAGGTTGGTACTGATATAGTCTGAGATGTCACTGCGATCCATGCTGCCGTCAGTGGATATAAAGCCCACTACCACTAAGAAGCCGCCAGTAGATTTGTTGACGGTGATCCCTTGGCGCTGAACCTCTTCAGGTAGGCGGGAAGTTGCTGCTTGCAGTTTGTTTTGCACCTGAACCTGAGCGATGTCCGGATCAGTACCGCTTTCAAATGTCAGCGTGATTGACGATTGACCGTTGGATGAGCTGGTCGAGGTGATGTACATCAAACCGTCGATGCCCTTCATCTGCCGCTCGACAACCTGGGTTACCGCATTTTCTACCGTTTCGGCAGAGGCGCCGGGGTAGTTAGATGAAATCGAGACTTCAGGCGGAGCAATCTTTGGATACTGAGCGATGGGCAAATTTAGAATTGCCATCACACCGGCCAGCATCACAATAATGGCCATTACCCAAGCAAAGATGGGTCTGTGAATAAAAAACCGTGACATAGCGTCCCTTAATTAAGACGTTCAGGCTCAAATGATGGGTTTGAGCGTTTGTTGGGTTGATCAGTTAACGAATCAGGACTCGGATTCAGCGTTAGGTTGAGCGGGTTGCTGCGCTGATTCGCCTGCCGGTTCACTTTGAGCAGGTTGTGCTGAACCGCCGCCTTGGTCGGCTGAAGCGCTCTGCACAGTTACGGCAGATTCGGGTTGCACGTTCATGGCACCCTCAACAACCACGCGGTCGCCGGGGTTTAACCCTTGGCTAATGATCCACTTGCCTTGATAAAGCCCGCTAGTGACGACTGGTTTGATCTTGGCGATACCTTGCTGGTCAACCACATAAACTTGAGCGTCACCTTTAGGGGTGCGCTGGATGGCGCTTTGCGGCAGTAACACGGCTTTTTGAGTTCCTTGGTTCACCAGTGCGGTGACATACATGCCGGGAAGTAAGTTTTGATCTTCGTTTGGAAAGACAGCGCGTATGGTTGCCGCTCCGGTCTCGGGGTTGACCTGTGATTCGCTGAGCATCAGTCGACCTGAGGCGGGGTAGAAGCTTTCTCCCAGTTTCAAGCGGATCATGCCAATCTCAGATGACCCTTGGGACTTTTTAAGCTCCATCAATTGATCAATCGGCTGGTTCATGTCGACATAGACTGGATCAAGCTGTGAGATGTCCACCATGGAGGTGTTTGCCCCAGCGGTTACTAAAGCGCCCTGATCGATGTACGCACGAGAAGTTTTCCCCGAAATTGGCGCTCGAACGACCGTGCGGTCAAGCGTAGTTTGCGCGTTGTTGAGGTTGGCTTTAGCTTGTTCTTGCTCCGCTCGTGCCAGATCATATTGGCGTTTGACGTCATCGAGTTGCTGCGCACTGATGGCATTTGAGTTTTTCAGTGACAGATACCGCTCATACTGAGTTTTGAGACTGGCGGTGTTAGCGATGGCACGATTCAAAGCGGCATCTTGCGAGTCGACGTCTGCTTTATAGGAGCTGGTGTCGATCCGAAACAAGGCTTGTCCTTTTTGCACAAACCCGCCTTCAACAAACATTTGTGATTCGACGATTCCCGTCACTTGAGGCAATACTTTGGCTTGCTCATAAGCCACGATGCGGCCGGGCAAAGAGGTTTGGATAGGAACATCAACATACCGAGCGGTTTCAACGCTCACGGCAGGCGGCGGCGGAGCTTGTTGTTCAGGCTCGTCACTACAGCCGATCAGGGTCAATAAACCTAAGCTAATAGATAGAACAGGAAGTCGCAATCGGGTCAAAAAAGGGTTGGGGGAGTTCGCTTTCATGAGCTGTCGCAGCAAAACTGCCTCAGTAATTTATTGAAGACGCAATCATAGCGGATTAAGGCTAACTGCTAAGTATCAGTTTTTTTAACAGACTGTTTATTAAAAGACCGTGCGGTTTCACAGAAAATGTCAGCAGTCGGGCTTACCATGCGCTTTATATACTTAGCGTGATCACTGGGTTCTTGGGTGTAGGTGTTTTGAGGCTGTCTCTTATACACATCTCCGAGCCCACGAGACTAGGCATGATCTC